>JAQBAU010000313.1:0-13964 GCA_032126655.1 Desulfobacterales bacterium | reverse complement strand
GTTCTGCTGGCCCGGAATCGATTCTCCTATGTGACGGAACAAATGCGGTCCACGGGCAGAATCAGCGGGAATCTGCGGGCCGAGGGGTCATTTCCCGACATGGACCTTTCCGCTAGTCTGAAAGGGGATGAAACCACCTTTTCAGGCATGGGGGTAAATCTGAAGCCGTCTAAGGCTAGGGTCTCCGTGTCAGGCAGGTATCCTCTTCATGTGATCGAAGAGCTTCACGCTGAAATCCCCCAGGCGACCCTGGCCACGGAGAGCAGAGATGTGCAGGTCCGCGACATTCGGGTGCATGCTCAGAAGGGAAGCATCAACGCTGAAAAGGGGCTCGTTTCCCTACCTGACGTTCAGCTCACCTCCTCGCTGTTGAAGAACCTCCGCCTGTCGCTGGATGTAGACGAAGAACAGATTGTGGTCGATCTGAAGGGAGTAGACACACACCTTGCCGAAGCAGCCCTTGCCCTGGGTTTGGTCCCTTCCGGCTGGGAAGTCAGCGGCCTTGATTCCCTGAAGGTCAGGGCCGTCCTCAAAGATGGGGATCGGCTGGCGTTGACCTCGACACTCGGTTTCAAGGACTTTGCTTTTATGGATAGCAGTGGGAACCAAATGGGGGAAGGCATCCTGGTCGAGGCAGTGTCAGGGGCCGAGATCGACCTGAAACGTTCCAATGTGACGGCAAACACGACGCTGAAGATCGATGGGGGTGAAGTTCTGTGGGATAATTTCTATTTCAACTTGGCCAAAAACCCCCTCTCTGTCTCCTTGAAAGGTGCGTACGGCATAGAAAAGAAATCATTACAGCTGTCAAAAATGATAGTCGCTCTGAAAGACATCTTGGGCCTCCACATTCACGGATCAATTCTCCACCAAGCCCAGGACCCGAGTATGGATCTTCTTGCGAAGATCGAAGAAACGCCCTTAGAGCCTATCTACCACCATTTTGTCTCAGAACCGTTCAGGATGCAGAAACCATTTCTGGCTTCCATGAGTACCAAGGGGTCGATCTCTGCTGACATGAGACTGATGGGTACACCGAATGATTTGACGGCAAAGGGCAACTTCACGTGGCATGATGGGGAGTTATTGTCCGGCAACAATTCTTTTTCGCTTCAGGGCATCGAACTCGAGCTGCCTCTCTGGTATCAGACCCGGAAAGGCACCGTTGTTGAAGAGACCATGAAAGGAAAGTTGTCTTTCCAGTCCATGATACTGCCCTTCCTTCCAGAACAGCCACTGAATCTTCCGTTGGATGTTGGGCCCAATCGTCTGCTCGTGAGATCCCCAACCATCATTGGAATCCCAGGGGGAGATGTCACAGTCGGCCCTATGACATGTGAAGATATCTTTGGTGCAAAGAGATCGGTTAGGACCAGCCTTGAAATAACTGATATTGAGATAAACGAGCTCTTGCCCGGGGTCTGGTCGTCACCCATACAGGGAACGATAAGCGGGGGACTTGATCCCATATATTATGAAGGCGACACCCTTACCGGCCAGGGAGAGATGAAGGCTGATGCTTTCAGTGGACGGCTTATTCTCTCAGGAATCGAGGCGTCAGGTTTGTCCACCTCCGGTCCTGTTTTCAGACTTGATGCCAAGTGGAGCGATCTGAGTCTGGCGGAGCTGACCACCGACACCTCCTTTGGGAGGATTGACGGGGTCTTGCAGGGATACGTCAAGGGCGTGGAAATTGCTTATGGCCAACCCCAGGCGTTTGACCTGTTGCTGGAAACGGTCAAGACAAAGGGGGTGCCTCAGAAGATCAGCGTAAAAGCAGTAGACAATATTGCCCAAATTGGTGGAGGGACAAGCCCCTTCATGGGCCTTGCCGGTCAGTTTGCCCGCTTCTTCAAGGAGTTTCCCTATACGAAGATCGGTGTACATGCGTCTTTACAGAATGATGTTTTTCGGATCAACGGAACGGTCAAGGATGGGGGGAAGGAATACCTGGTGAAAAGAGGTAGATTTTCAGGGATAAATGTTGTAAACCAGAACCCTGATAATCGTGTTAGCTTCAAAGACATGGTAAAGCGGATTAAGCGGGTAACAGACTCAAAGAGTGGCCCCGTGACGAAATAGAAAGATTGTTAGGAGGTTGCCATGAAAAAGCACAAAAAGCCTTTGTTGACAGCCATTATCTCCATCATGTTGTGTGTCTTCGCCTGTGTGACCGTTAACATCTACTTTCCGGCAGAAAAGGTGGAGTCGGTTGCTGAGGACATCGTCGGTGACATCAGGGGCAAGGAGGCAGAGGAGCCCTTGAAGGATGGCAAAACTTCCCTCCTGCAAAGAACGGTTGTGGCCCTGACGTGTAGCATTGCCTGGGCCGAAGATGCGGTCAATGTGTCCAACGCGACGATCAGGGCATTGAAGGAGCAGATGAAAAGCCGGTACGCCCAGATGAAGCCCTTTTATCAGCAAGGGAGTCTCGTAGAGGGGGACGATGGTTACCTCTCCGAGGGAAACACCGCAGGGTTGAGCCTCAAGGAGAAGAGAGACCTCAAGGGCCTTGTCGATGCGGAAAACAAAGACAGGGATAGACTCTACAGTGAAGTGGCCAAGGCCATGGACATTGAACCGAGTCAGGTAAACAGGATCGCAGAAATTTTCGCCAAGCAGTGGAAGAAGTAACTTAGTCAGAGTCGTATCAACCAGATCAAAAGGGCCAGGTTTCAACCTCTGAGACAGTTGTCAGATGTTGGAACCTGGCCCTTTGTTTTTTGTCTATTCCTCTTCGGAGGGAAATTGTCCAAAACAGCCCGCCACAACGACGGCGGATCTGCAGCTTTGAGCCGAAGTGGGTAAAAATTCCCTAAGGGTCCGGTGTCCGTGTCTCCATAAGCAGAAAGGCACAATTTCACGGGTGATTCCTGTTTTCATTGCTTTTTCTGTCATTTCGACCAAAGGGAGAAATCTTGCCGCCGTAACATGTGGCACTGCAAAGATTTCTCCCTGGCCCAGACCTGGATTACCGGCTTGATAGCTCACAATAAGCAACGCGCCAGGGCGGGCGCTTCGCTCGAAATGACAAACGTGATTCAAAAGCACAATAGAAAAGCTCGAAACGACTTGGGGACGACTCCTATTTCCCACCATCAGGAACCGCTTCTTTAGGCATTTTCCCCCACAGGACAAACCCTAGTGTGCCTGCCACGCCGCATGAGAATGCGGTGAGGAAGTTAGTGGCCGGTCCTATCAGCCACAGGAAGGCCCCACCGAAAGCTGCCACTGAGACAACCACATCACGCATGAGGTAATACAGTCCGAACATGGCCGCCTTTTGCCCTTCCGGCGCAAGGTCCATGATAAGTGCTTTTCGCGTTGGTTCGCCGAACTCCTTAAGCCCGCGCAGGGTGAATGCAAGAACAAGCCATCTGAAGGAATGACAGAAGAAAAGCACCAGAGGAAAAAGTGTAAAGAAGACGAATGTGACGACTATAAAAGGTTTCTTTGTGCTCTTGTCTGCGAAATAAGCCACCGGAAGGTAAACGAGTACTGCGGTCGCCATTTCAATGCTCGTTAAGACGCCAAATTGAAAAGCGGTGACAGGCGCAGTGATCGTCTTCATGCACCAAATGACCACAAAGGCATAGGGGATTTGCTCGCAAAATCTGACTAATATATCGGATACGAGCAATCGTTTCAGCAAGGGATTCATTTTTCGTAAGAGCCGCAACGGGTTTTTTTCCGGCACAAAGGATGGATCACCCCCTGTTGCCTCAGGGGGATCCTCCTCCATAAGCACCTGCTGCAGCACAGCCGCCACACCGGACATAATGAAGGCTGCCACAAAAGCGAGGCGGACCCCGTCACGCTCTCCCCAGATCCCAATGCACAGCCCCCCTAAAATCGGCCCAAGTGCCATGGGGAACCGGCGCACAAGGGAATGCATTGACACTCCCATGGTTCGCTTAGACACTGGGAGCACCCTGGCGACCAGGCTCATCGTTGCGGGCAGGGATATTGCTGTCCATGACAAGAAAAAAACCGCTCCCACCAGAACGGCCTGCCATGCAGGGATCAATATGACGATCAAGAAGCCGCACATGGCAACGATGTTGAAAAGAAGCAAGGCGCGCTTGGTACCCAACCGGTCGGAAAGGTAGCCTCCGGGAAAGGAATAGAGTGCTGACAGGAGATTGTCGAGGCCGCTAAGCAACCCGATCGACAGAACCCCGCCACCGAGTGCCATCAGGTAAATGGGCAAGAACCTCTCGGCCATTCTCTCCCCCATTCCCACAAGAATGACCATGCAGAGCATGCCCACCGTACTTCTCTGGAGGCCGAGAAAATCCGAGACTTTTCGGTGACGAGACATTCTTAAGCGACTTCTTCCACTTCTTGGAGTTCTCCGTACATCTGGTCCGGTCCGAGGATCTCCGGAAAACGACTGCGCAAAGCCCGGCGGGCTTCATAGCACATATGACACTCGTCAGCATATGCTTCCTTATGAGGCAATCCGTAGCGGCGTATGAGCTCGACCGGGCCACCGGCAAGAAGCGGACCGGTTATGGGATGTGCATCGGGATCGTACGTCTCGCAGATTTGCTTTAGGGGCGTGCGAAAAAGGTTGCCTATAGAGATCCCCTGGCAGATATGAAGGTTCCCGAATGAATCAACGTGCACCCGGCCGGGCTCGCGCAGATCCTCAGTAGAGCATCCCGTGAACTGGTCCCAGGGACCTAGGCTTGCCCGTTCTACAAGTTTTTCGGCAGCCCGGCCGCGATAGCGTACATCGTATTCGCCCTCAGGTAACTTCCCGCCGGCTGAGGCGGCATTTATCTCTTCCGGCTGGGCAATCGTGTAGACCCAGGTCGGGATGTCCAGTTTCTTGGCTGCGGCGGAGGCATTTTGTGCCTGTTTGCTCAGTTTTTCATTGTAGTGATACAAGTCACTGCTTACTGAGAGATCCTGGATCAGCCCTGCAAACGGCCTCAGACATTCCAAGGCGTCATCTTCGTCTGTGGCCCAATACGCGTTCGATACAATACCAACCTTAAACCCCATTTCTACAGCCTCCTGAACCCCTTTCAGTAAAACAGCGTAATAGAGAAAGGGTTCGCCACCCTCGAAGTAGATCGATTTGACCGTGCCAAGGTCTTTGCCCTGCTTGAAGATTTCACGGATGTTTTCAAGAGTCATTGTACCACTTTGCCAGGGACTGCCCCACACAAAGCAGTGATCGCATTCCAGAGTGCACTTGTACGTCATAAGCAAGTGAAGACCGGTAAGCTTCATGTCATTCCTCCTTTGGACAGAAAAACGTTTTGTTATCTATTTCTATGAATAACTTGATCTGCTGTGGAGGTCAAACTGTACGAATGAGGAAAAAGGAGTTAGCGGGGATAGACGAGGGGAAACCCGAGTTTTACCTTGACATTCAAGCCTCTGGGCCTTAATATGCTCTGATACGGTCCAACATCACCTTGCCATGGTCTTTTGTGTCAGGAAAACGGATCGAGTACGCGAATTAGGATTTCTGTTTTAGGATCCGCTCAAGAATCGATTTTTCGCCATAGCGATGCGGTTTAGTAGCGTCTTCCACAGCAGTACCTGACAAGCAGTACGAAACAATGAGGAAAGGAGGACAGTCGTTATGGCAGAAGGAACGGTTAAGTGGTTTAACGACCGCAAGGGATTTGGTTTCATTCAGCAGGAAGATGGTGAAGACGTATTTGTGCACCATACAGGGATCAGCGGATCTGGATTCAAGACGCTTGCTGAAGGTGACCAGGTAACTTTTGAGGTAGAGCAAGGTGCCAAAGGCCCCTCAGCCAAAAACGTAGTTAGGGTGTAGAACACCACTATTACGACATCAAGGGCATCTCGTCGAACTTCGGTGAGATGCCCTTTTTTTGAAACAGTTGTTTTAGGCAGCACTTTGTCCATTGTATTGGTCTGCATCAATTGCTGCAACTGATAGAACCCTATCAACAAAGACTGCCGAGTTCGTCAAGAGTTCCCCTGCAGGTATGTGCGAATCTATGGTCACCGCGACGTCTTAGAAGTATGTCTCATGTCTGAAGATGCGCGCGATTCGCATCCAGAGCGTTGTGCTGTGCCGTCTGGTTGATTACCTTTTAGGGGATTATCAAGACTGGAGATATCTTATGATTCAAGAGCAACCCGTTCACAGGCTTGGAACCAAGGCCAAGGTGTTGTTGTCCAGCGTTTTTGGACCGTATGCCCAGGACGACAGTTATGGGAGCCGCAAAATCAATCCCATGGAACTTTATCAAAACCAGGTCACTCGAAGTCAAGGGGGCTTTTCCCTTCGAATGTTTCATCGATCTTTTGGATTGATGCTGCTTCAGGCGAACATTGACGCCCCCTGCACCCTATTGGACTTCCCTTCTCTTGACCGTTTTGTCCAGGAGCTCCAGCATAACTCCTACGACATTGTGGGCATCAGCTCAATTATCCCGAATGTTGGCAAAGCCAAGAAGATGTGTGATCTCGTGAGACAATACCTCCCAAGCGCAACAGTTGTTGTCGGCGGACACATCGCCAACAAGGAGGATCTCCACGAAATCATTGACGCAGACCACATCGTTAAGGGAGACGGCGTACAATGGTTCCGACGGTATCTGGGGCAAAACGAAAAGGCTCCGGTCAGGCACCCGGCTGTTATTTCGGGGTTTGGCACCCGCATCATGGGTATCAACCAGCGTCAAGTGCGCGGTGAGACTGCCGCCATGCTGATCCCTTCGGTGGGCTGTCCTGTGGGCTGTAATTTCTGTTCCACCTCCGCCATGTTTGGAGGAAAGGGCAAGTTCGTCAACTTCTATGAAACGGGTGATGAGCTTTTTAACGCAATGTGTGGGCTTGAAAAGAAACTTGAAGTCCGATCTTTTTTTGTCATGGACGAAAATTTTCTTCTGCAACGAAAAAGAGCCCTTCGGCTGCTTGCACTGATGGAAAGGCACGAAAAAAGCTGGGCGCTGTATGTTTTCAGTTCAGCCCGGGTCCTGAAATCCTATACCATTGAGCAGTTGGTGCGCCTGGGGATTTCCTGGGTTTGGACCGGCCTGGAAGGAGAAGACAGCCAGTATAAGAAGCTTGAGAATGTGGACACGCGATCATTTGTCCGCTCTTTACAGTCTCATGGCATTCGTGTCCTGGGGTCCTCTATTATCGGTTTGGAAAACCACACTCCTGAAAACATCAATCAAATCATAGACCACGCGATCAGCCACGATGCGGATTTTCACCAATTCATGCTTTACACTCCGCTTCCCGGTACCAGGCTGCATGAGCACCACCGAACAAATGAAACGCTTCTTTCCGAATCAGAATTTCCCGCAGCAGATGCCCATGGACAATATCGCTTCAATTACCGACATCAGCACATTCACGATGGCCAGGAAGAGCAATTCCTTCTTGATGCCTTTCGCCGTGACTTCGAGGTCAATGGCCCCAGCCTCGCCCGATTGGTCAGGACAGGATTAAACGGCTGGCAAAGATACAAGAACCACCCGGACAAGTGTATTCGGCGTCGTGTGGCCCGGGAGTCGAAAGGGCTGCGCACCACCCATGCGGGTGCCGTCTGGGCCATGAAAAGATGGTACAAGGGCAATGAACGTATTGCGGGGAAAATGGATGCGCTTCTTAAAAGACTCTACCGGGAATTTGGCTGGAAGACGAGGCTGTTCGCTGCCCTGTCAGGAATACACCTGTACTACGCCCTGAAACGGGAAGACAAACGGCTGGCAAGCGGATGGACCTATGAGCCAAAGTCATTCTATGAGAAAAATGCATCAGCCCTGGCATTGGAGCATAGCCCTGCAAGTCAATCCAAGGCCCTTTCCTCCACGGTTCAGTGGGTGACTGGTGAGCTCTCCCCGGTTTTTGGTCGAATAAGGGCCAACGCATTAGACTCATAGCAGTATTGAGTCCCGTTTCGTGATGCGTTTGATATTCACTGTCCCGCCAAAACGGGAATAGATCCGGATAAACATCCCCCCCCTCCACAGTTCGGCTTATGCCGATTGAAGATCCCCCCAGCAAGCTGGAGGGTATGTTCTGCCTTACGGCAGTGCTTCGCAGCGACCGTAAGGAACGCTGCCATTTTCTGATTCGCTCGCTAACCCCGTAGCAAGCTACGGGGCATGCGCTCGCTATTGCGGTTCAGCCCAATACATTGACATCGCTTACGATTTCAGTTACCTCTGTATAGTGAAATCCTTGAACTGACTGAAATTACGCGCAACTGGACCCCTCCCTTTTTGCTAAGAAGACACCTCTATCATGGCTGATTTGGTTCAAACCGGCCGGCTTTCGGGCGATAGCATACATTGCCCCGGGCTCACCCCTGGAGCACCGGAGCTCCATGAGCTGGCAGAAGAACTCCCCAAGGCCCTTGCGGTCTTTTCCTACAAGGAGTCAATGCCCTGCCTTTGGGTCGTCTTCGTAGGTGGAACAGGAACGGGAAAATCGACTCTTTTCAACGCTTTGTGCGGAGAATCCATAAGCGAGACGGGTGTAGAACGACCGATGACCTCCGGTCCTGTGGTCTATGCGCATCAAGATTGTCCGCTGGAAGAGCATTTTCCTTTTGCCGCCATTCAAGTTGAACGCCTCTCTCTGAACAAATTCGATGGGACGCCGGTGAATGGCACCCCTGGACGCCTGATCATGCTGGAACACAACAACAAAGATGCGTCTCAAGTGCTATTTGTAGATACGCCAGACATCGATAGTGTGGAACCGGAAAACAGACAGATTGCTCGGGACATTTATCTCCTGTCCGACGCTGTTGTTTTTGTGACGAGCCAGGAGAAGTATGCAGACGAGGTCCCTTATGATTTTCTTGTGAGGATCGTGCAGGACAATACGCCCTACTTCTTCTTGCTCAACAAGGTTGGTAAAGAGCTGACAAAGCAAGAGGCAATAGGCGTACTTCAAAAAGAGTCATTTGCGTTCAAAGATGACCGGGTATGGTTGATTCCCTACGCGCCGTCCGATCCTTCGGAATGGATTTCTGAAAACACCGCATTCCGTGATTTCCTGCAAAGCTTCTCAGAAGAACTGTCGCCCAAGGGGATCAAGAATCTTCGGGGCATGCAGCATGAAAGGCGTACCGAACGCCTGACGGTTCTCATTTCGCGGGCTCTGAACCTACTGGAAGAAGAGGATCAAGCTGCCCAAGAGTGGTTGAAACGTCTGGAAACTGCCTATGAGGAAGTCTCCGGTGATCTCATCAGCGATCAGAAGCAACGCTTCACAGCCGATACCCGGGAACATCTCAATGCGGAGATCAGAAAACTCTTTTCCAGATATGACGTATTGGCAAAACCGCGTCGGTTTGTGAGAGAACTGTTTTTGACTCCCTTGAGACTGCTTGGCATACTCCAGGCGGGCACTCACAAGGGTCGTAAGGAAGGGTTGCTGAAAGTGCGGAGGAAGATTCAGCTTGAGTCCATCCAGGCGGCCATCCAGAAGTTCAATCGAAATGTGCTTGAAAGGCTTTCGCCTTCAAATGAGACCTCCCCGCTTTTTGTAGGCCTTCGTCAATCTGGTGTGGCGCTTAGCGAGGAGGAGATCGAAGAGCGCATATGGGAAGAACAGGACAAGCTGGGCAGATGGCTGGAGAAGACCTTTCAGAAACTTTCGAGAGGCATTCCAAAACACAAAGAAGTGGGTATCTACGCCACCTCCATTATTTGGGGGATTCTGATTCTTTCTTTTGAGATCGTTGTCGGAGGTGGTTTCACGATGTTGGACGTCGCCTTGGACGGGGCGATTGCACCCTTCTTGACAAAGGGTGCCACGGAACTCTTTGCCCGTCACGAAATCCAACAAGTTGCCCGGGAGCTCTCGAAGCGCTATGAGGAAGGACTTCTCTCGGTTGTGCGTGATCAACGTGATCGTTACAAAAACTGCCTCCTCCCCCTTGTAGCATCTCGACAAACTCTGGAGTATCTCAAAGGATTACAGCTCCAGATGCAGGGGAAGAAGCCGTTAGTCGTGAAATGAAATCATAGTTACCACCTCAATTTAAGGTGTCCGGCATGAAGCACCCTAGTCAATTACTCCAGAACGAACTCGATCGAGTTCTAGATCTTCTGAGGAAGCCTTTCTTCTTCTCATTATCTGCTGAAGAGAAAGAATCGCTCAGGGCCGAAACACAGAAGCTTTTACAGAAACTGTCCGACATCGAGGGTCGCTTCCTCACCATAGGACTGCTGGGAGGAACAGGAGTCGGGAAGTCCACACTCATGAATGCTCTGGCTGGCTCAGCGATCGCATCCACGAGTCATCGGCGACCCCATACGGACAACGTGCTCGTTTACAGACATGCCGCAGCAAACTCCCTACCAGCGCAAACGATAGCGGACATGCCGTGGCACGAAGTAACGCATCAAGTCAATGCAATTCAGCAGATTCTGCTGTGTGATCTCCCTGACTTTGATAGTCTCATGGGCGAACACCGGGAACATGTACTGCGATTTCTGGAACACCTTGATGTGCTGGTTTGGGTCACGTCTCCGGAGAAATATGCGGACGGCCGTTTCTACGAATTTCTGAAGCTCGTACCAAAGGCTACACAGAACTTCTATTTCCTGTTGAACAAGGTGGACATTCTTTTTCGTGGTGAGATCCAGGAAACAGGTTATGAGCAAATGGCACGCATCGTCAGAAGCTTTCAGGAGCACATCACAGAAAGTGGCATCGCCGAGCCATTCGTCTATACGCTTTCGGCTGAAGAGGCGTTAGGCTCTGATCAGCTGGCTCACTGGAATCAGCTTCCTTCCTTCAGACAGCAAATTTTCCAGCAGCGAGACATGAAACAGGTCAAGGCTATCAAGGCGACCAATATTGACGTGGAGGCTCGGCAGCTTCTTTCTGCCTTTCAAAAGGAAGTGGTGAACCTGAAAGCGTTTGAGGAGACGCTTGAGGACTCGCTGCAAGAGCTGGAAGAAAGGCGCGACGCATGGGTTCAAGCCGGAGTGGAGAGCATTGACGTGTGGTTGAGGCGGCGCATCACGAAAGAGATCGTATCTCGTCAGAGCAATCCATCTTCTGTCCTCGTTGGTCCCGGCTCCGTCCTGGCCGCCTTTTTTCAGCAGTGGCGGCAACGCTTTGCTGATGAACCTGAGATTCCGACGGGCCTTGCCGGTCCCAACCTCCCGGAGGAAATTGCCGTTTCCTTTCGAAGGCGTCTTGAATGGATAGAGGACAGCATTGGTCACCGGATTCTTCAGAAGAACCTTCCATCCGCTTTCCGCGAACGCTTGGGGGAGATTCTGAACGTGACAAAAACGGTGGAGAATGTAGGAGAGGGGTTCTTCCGCGCTCTATCACTCCCCGTGGCGAAACCTTCTTTCTGGGCATTCAGGGGGCTTCAATTTCTCACTTACATGCTGCTTTTCGTATTTCTTCTCCTGGCCATCGGAGGAGAGACAGCCTGGAGAGATGTCCTGGGGCGTCCTGGACTAACCAGCATCTTCTATCTTCTTCTTGCCGGCATTCACACGGTATTCAGCACAAAAGGGCTTGCCGCACTGGGGAGCTATGCTTTACTTAATCTCCTTTTTGCCATACACTTCTTCCACCGATACAAGAAGGTTATCCGACGCATGACAGAGCGAGTCACAGCATCCCTCAAGGTGGAGTTGGGCAAAGTGTGGGAGGAAGAGCTGAAGTCTGTGTCCGGGCGACTGCACGAGCTCAGAACAGACATTCAATCTCAGATCTCGGAGATTTCAACCCTTTAATAGAAAAGGTGGATTAGACGCATTTTTGAGATGGATTCTATGCACAGTTAAAGGGGGTGATATTGATGGCAAGCACAATCATTGGTCTATTAATTCTCGTCGCGGATATCTGGGCCATTCTGAATGTTATTGGGAGTGGTGCGACAACGGGCAAGAAAGTCCTCTGGATAGTCATTATCCTTATCTTCCCAGTTGTCGGCTTGATTGTCTGGTATTTTGCAGGCCCGAAAAAAGGCTGACGCCAATGCCGCTTTAGATTTCCCGGAATGGTTTTATGGAGTACCAGAAAAGGGCTGGTGAGGCTTGACGTCACCGGCGCTTTTCTGGGCAAGCTCTCTGCATATCTTTTTGTGCGCTCCAGTGCGGGCCTTGGCACTTTTCTTCAATAAATGGGTTTCGTCCGCGGCATCCCTCAGCTGACCACCTAATCCAAGATTTTCACACTCCTCGAGCGTCCTTGCCGACCGATCACCGAAATGCCTGCACTTCCAGAGGCGCATGGAAATTACTTTTGCAGCATCAAAGAAACGTTCATCATTGTCTATCGAAGCGAAGCACCTCTTCGGCTTGAAGAAACACCGTTGGGATGCGGGAAAAACGCTGAAGGAAAACCAATCGTCACAAAAATATTGGACGAGAGACAGTGGGGGGAACTCGACGCGTCCTGCGCCTGCCTACAACTCACCCAACGTGTGATTCCGGATGAAATACTCAAGCAGGGATCGCTGGCTGGGTCTGAGCTCTCCAAATCGGAGACCGCTTTGTCTTGTTGTCATCAAAGCGCGAGGGCCTTCATTCATGATTTCGTAGTCTGATACGGTTTCAAACGGTATCTTGTTCACATGAAAATCATCGTTAATCATGAACACGTCTATTTCATTGAGTTCGCTCAGGGGCTCTTCTTTGTCAACGTGACGAAATGTAAGCCCACTCAGGCTGATATCTATGACCCTGCCCACTTTGGTGGCGTTAGGGCCAAGCACGGCAAATGCACCTGTTGGGGCGTGGAACCGTTTGTCTTCCCGACGTTCAATCGGCTCTGCCTGGGGGCTCATCGGACCGCCCTCCTCACGAATTCTATACTGTCATGTGCCAGAGGTTTCCGCCAAAAGCAACACCACTTTTTTTCGGAAAAAATACGGATCAAAAATCAGTGGTTTTCATCGGGCAAAGGGGGACTGCAGAATTTGGACTCGTTGATGATCTTGAAAGGACAGATGTGGACAGGATTACACTCCAATTGGGGCAAGGCCATGCGTTTGACGCGGTATGCGCAGATCAGGATGATCCAGGTGGGCAGCCGTGGTGTAATTAAGGATGAAATGTTCCAACTGAGATCTCTGACTGTACGTCAACTCCCCGAACTGTAGGCCGCTCCGTCTCGTGGTCAAGAATCCGAACAGGCCTTTCTTATACTCCAAATCCCAAATCGTTTGGAACGGTATCTTTTTTAAATTGAAGCCGTTGTCAACGTGGAACATGTCAAATTCATGAAGTCCGTCTAGCGCCATTTTTTTGTCAACAGGACAAAACCCAAGCCCCCCTAAACCGACATCGGTGATCCTGCCCAGTTTAGTGGAGTCAGGCCCGAGCACAATGAATGCACCTATTGGGACCTCAAACCGCTTGTATTTCCTACGTTCAACGCGTTCTTGCTGCATGTAAGCTCCCGTGACGCCCAGGCGAAGCGAGAATCAGCAGCAGCCGATCAGAAATCGCGCTCTCGGCTGTTGTGACATATTGGTGCGTAGCGCAATTGTTTGCATCAACCGTGCCAACACCTGGATATCGCCGGGGCAGAAAGGAAAAAACATAATGGGCTCAAGGAATTAGTCTATTTCAAGCCTACTGCAACTGAATCCGACCCTCACGGGTTCGACCAGGAACCCACAAAAACTGTAGATCCACATTTGGGATATTGCAGGTTCTAAACCTGCTAGCCAGGGGCACAGTTACCGTAATGGCGACGTAGGCTTGGTCTAAGGCTGGTCAGAATAGGATGATGAGCTTCTGGTTCCGTGGCAGGGGAGCGAAGAGTCTGTCCTGGTATTCAGGTCAGTATGATCGATCTATGCCTTGCTCATGGTGAAGTGCTGAATGAAGTATTCAAGACGAGATACTTGGTTTTCGGTGAGCCCCTCAAACTGCACGCCGCTTCGCCGCATGGTTACTGGCGTGAAAGGGATTTCGTAGGTTCCGACATCTGAGACGGTTTCAAATGGCAGATTATCCAAACAGAAACCG
>JAQBAU010000312.1:0-15372 GCA_032126655.1 Desulfobacterales bacterium | reverse complement strand
CTTTTTCCAGTCGCTCTCGAGTCTCTGGTGTCTCAAGGGACGCGGGCTCCCCGCAGAACTCCAGCGGCCCCAAAGCCCTGATAGACGAAATCAGGGAAGGGAACTGAGCTGGTTCCAGTTCTGCCCCGTGAGCCGGATTGGTTGTAACTATAAACAGCCCCAATGCCCAGAGGGCCCTCAATCCCCATCGCAATAGTTTCTCTGTTCTCATCAGCCCTGTCCTGTTTGTGGTTTTGTACAAATACATGTTGCCACCCAGTGCGGCAATGGGGTGAAGACCGTATTTTTCATAGATCAAGACTGTATTTTTGGTCAATCGAAATAGTTGACAGAGGAACGCGAACTGGACACGACTAATGCCGTAGGAGAGGTCCACGATAGGGATTGGAACCTGTATTCATTCCCTGGTTACTCCTATAAACGATTGCGTTAGGAGGCTCCAGCAAGGCTGCAACATGCAGTCTAATATTCATTTTGAAAAAAAGCTTGACAGAAACGAACGTTCGTGCTATTTTGTGTAACCATGAAAAAAGGGGAACAGACAAAACAGATGATTCTTGAGGCTGGGCTTAGTACGGCCAGCCATTCGGGCCTCGAATCCGTGAGTATTGGCTCTCTTGCCAAAGCCACGGGCATGTCCAAAAGCGGAGTGTTCGCTCATTTCGAATCCAAAGAGAATCTCCAGGTGGAAATACTGAAGTACGCGGCCGACCTATTCTCAGGGGGTGTCATCGTTCCGGCCCTGAAAACAGAGGCGGGGATTCCCAGGATCAAGGCATTGGTGAACAACTGGATCGCCTGGACCGAAAGAATGACCGGTGGCTGTATTTTTGTCTCTACCAGTACTGAATTCAGCGATCGGCCTGGTAAGGTAAGGAAGACCCTTTTAGGTCAGCAGGAAGATTGGGTCGATTGCCTTCGCAGAATAGCTCAGTCTGCAATAGAGGTGGGTGATCTGAGAAAAGACATAGACTGTGACCAGTTTGCCTTTGACCTTTATTCTCTTCTGCTCGGTTTCTACCTTTATTACGAATTGCTTCATAACTCTGACACGAAGAAACGTCAGGAGGCAGCCCTGGAACGCCTCCTGGCCGATTATCAATGAACGCCTCGCCACATTGAGGTCAGTCAAGAAACCCGCAGTATTTCGTCTCGACTCGCACATTTCTTCATAGGAGGGAAGAATGACAACCAAGTGTATGAACATGGGAATCAACAGCACGAACGTTCGTATTATTCAAATCAGGCGGCAAGTGGTCCACGCTGCTTTGAACGCATTGTGGAAATGCAGTCCAGAATCTTCAAAGCACATTGTCCGACAAGCCCTCTTTGCCCCGTCTGCTTACACAACTTCCCCTGAGGAACGGGCGTGGCTTGAGAAAAGCAGCAGATTTGAGATTGTTGTACGTGACAAAGTGATAAAAGGCTGGAAGTGGGGTACCGGGCCTGGTGTTCTTCTGGTTCACGGATGGAATGGGCGGGGAATCCAATTGCATCGTTTTATTGAGCCACTTATGCAGGATGGACACTCTGTGATTACTTATGACAGTCCCGGTCACGGAGAGTCCGAAGGCAGAACTACCAACTACTTCGAATTGACTGACACAATCAGGGCGGTGCTGAACTCGGGTCATGGCTACAACATCCACGGTGTTATAGCTTACTCTCTTGGGGCGTCTGTGCTGCTCAACTGCATGGAAAAAGAGGACCGTGAGTTGCGCACTGTGCTCATTGCACCAGCCCTGAGGCTCACAGAGATGCTATATCGTGGATTTGATGACTGCGGCGTGCCGGAACGGTTATACCAGAACCTGATGAAGGAATTAGAGAATCAGTACGGATACAACATGCAGAGAGACAACCCTCGCAACCTGTTAGAGAGAATGAAACCAAGGATTCTGATCGTTCATGACAAAGACGACCTGAAGGTTCCCTACGTTGAATCGCAAGAAGTCTCAAGCAGACATGAGAATGTGTCACTGCACACAACTGAGGGTTTGGGTCACAAGAACATCCTGACTGATGAATCCGTCGTGGATTTGGCTGTTGATTATTTGTACAGGATTACTACTAAATTGGTGTGATGGAGAATGAAGATTCAGCACCACATCAGGATCTTGCTAATAGCCACACTGGTCTGGGCAGGTTTTTGGGTGGCTGGACTGCCTGACTACTACCAGCATTACTCTCACGGCTTCATGGCCATCTTCCTGACTCTTCTATTGGTTCCAATTGGGGCGGTCATATATTATGTTCTGAAACGCGTGAAGCCTGGCCGTCGCCTGGCGCTAGCGCTTTGGCTGTCATTTTACTTCACGGTTCCCTTGGCGCTATATGACTTCCTTTATTGCGGCCTCTACTTAGGTGAGGGAATGAAGTTCCTTTTTACGTATTGGTATCTGACTGCCTATTACATTATTCCGTGGGTTCTGCTTCCGCTGATCGCGGTCCGACTAAATCGACAGGGGAATTAGATGGGGAAAGATGTGGTCCCCTTTCTTCTTGCGCTCTAACGTAGGCCTGATATCCTATGGAGCAACATCTGTCTCATACACGCGCACGATGCCATTGATCGCTCATGATGAGTCAAGCAACCTTTCGATTCTACGAAGAGCTGAACGATTTTCTGCCGGTTGAGAGGAGAAAAAGGGATTTCTCTGTCTCTTTTCAGCTACAAAGCACCGTCAAGGATGTTATCCAGTCCCTGGGTGTGCCGGATGGCGAGATTGACCTGATCCTCGTCAATGGGAGCTCTGTGGCCTTCTCATATCTCCTCCAGGACATGGAGCGCGTCAGTGTCTATCCTGTCTTTGAATCTCTTGATATCCGCTCCGCCAGTCATCTGAGGCAGGCCCCTTTGCGTGACTTGCGATTTGTCGCAGACGTTCAGCTTGGCGAGCTGGCAAAGTACCTGCGCCTCTTAGGTTTTGATTGCCTGTACGACAATGACACCGATCCCGAAAGCCTCGCCGATATATCTGTCCAGCAGGGGCGTGTGCTGCTCACACAAAGCAGCATATTGCTGAAGCATCCGGACATCACGCGCGGCATCCTCGTCCGAGAGGCGGATCCCAAGGAGCAGCTCAACGCGGTTCTTAAACGTCTGGACTTCACACAGGCAATCAACAACTTAAAAAGCTCCAAATCCCAAGCACCGCACGAAGTGTCCCTTTTCAAGCCGTAAGGCGCAACCTTTGCGCTAATTCCAAATGAATTCCAAATTCCAATGACCAAAACAGGACCAGAGGCTATTTGTGCAAGATGAAACAGGTTTCCGATTTCGGGTTTTGTCTTTCCAATACTCCACTACTCCAACACTCCAGCTTGCCCGCCGAAGGTTGTTACCGAAGGCGGGTACTCCATCACTCCAACACTCCGATAGTATCATCCATGTTCTTGGTTGGCTCAGGTTCCGGTTGACTTACCGCCAGGGATCCTGTAGATTTGCGGCCGTGGATCTGGAAAAAATCAGAGATGTTGCTGTGGCGGCTGCAGCGCGAGCAGGCGAAATTCTTTGCAGGAACTGGGGCGGAATCCACAACGTGGAAAAGAAGGGCACCATTGACTTGGTGACCGAAGCGGACGTGGCATCTGAAAAGGCCATTATTGAGGTTATTCGGAGCGTATTTCCGGACCACACCATTCTCGCCGAGGAAAGTGGCATGACGCCAGGGGCGGATCCCCATGAGTGGATCATAGACCCTCTGGACGGCACCACCAACTACGCCCACAACCTTCCCGAGTTTACCGTTTCCATTGCCTTTGCCCATGAAGGGAGGATGGAATTTGGCCTGATCCTGAGTCCGGTTGTCGGAGAGCTCTTTTGTGCCGCGCGCGGGCAGGGTGCTGAGCTGAATGGCCGCCCCATCCGTGTCTCGAACACCAGGACTGTCCGTGAGAGTCTGCTCGTCACAGGTTTTCCTTATGATCTTGAGTCTGTGATTAGCCCTTTAATGCAGCGGCTCGAGACATTTCTTTTGGCTGCGCAGGGGGTTCGCCGGCTGGGCTCAGCGGCTTTGGATCTGTGTTACGTGGCCTGCGGAAGGTTTGACGGATTCTGGGAACAGAACCTCCACCCGTGGGATACAGCAGCAGGTTGGATTATCGTCCAGGAAGCTGGGGGACGGGTCACTGACTTCTCAAATGGAAATTATAACATTGACAAAAAAGAAATCTTGGCTACAAATGGCCTAATCCACCAGGAGATGACAGAGCTTCTGAATTTGCCATGAAAAAGAAAAACCTTCATTCACAGGGACTGAAAGACCGGTTTGATTGTTTTGGGCACTACGACCCCGACGACACCATTTGCCGGGACTGGTGTCAGTTAAATATTCGATGCGCTATTGCCCAGCACCAGCATGTTGAGCTTGAGATATTGGAGGATTTTGTCTACGCAGAGCTGGAGTCAGACAGGATTCAATAACCTTTTCTGCTAACACAAGAGGGTGACAGACCCCAATTCTCCCTGACAACCCGCCTCGACTCACACCTTCCGTCAACTGCAGAAGACACCCTGTGCACCCCGTGACAATCGTATCCGGCTGCACCTTGTCGAAGTCTGTGACTCGCCGATTCAAGATCTCCATAGATAGAGAGAAATGAGAAAGGTTGAAATCTCCCCCATGACCGCAACACTGCCCGGGGTGCGCAGTTTCTATCAGCTCCACGCCGGGTAATGCCTTGAGGAGTCTTCGAGGGGGTTCTGTGACTCCCTGCCCAATCCTTAGATGACAGGGATCATGGTACGCCACCCGCAAAGTTGTGCGCTCTTCTGACTCGGCTGGCCGAAGGGATTTAAGGTATTCTTCAATACCAAGGTGGTCTACCAGAAAGGTCATGGCGTCCATGTGCTTTTTGGCAATTGATGATGCGGCATCACGGGATGCAGGCTCATCGGAAAAGAGGGAGGGCAGGGCCTTTAGATGGGATCCACACGACGCACACACAGACAAAATAGCGTCAAGTTCAAGCGATTCAAACGCCTCGATATTCTTCTTGGCCAGCTTTTGCGCTGTCTCGGTGTTACCAGAGACATAGGCAGGGAGCCCACAGCAAACCTGGCTTTCTGGTACAACCACTGTTGCTCCCAGACGCTTCAAAATGCCCACAAGGGCCCATGCCACATCCGGAAAGAGATAGTTGGCACCGCATCCCACAAACAATCCTATCCGTGGGCTGTCTGTCTCAACAGATGATTCCGATTTGAATGCATGTATAAACGGATTCCAGGCAATAGGCGGGACCGTGCGCCTTTCCGTGAAATAGGACAGTGGAAAGCGAAGATAAAGCCCGCTCGATTCAGGTATCTTTCTGCAGGCAAGGGCCTGAAGGAGCGCTCCGCCCTTGAGCAGCGCCTTGGCACTCAAGCTGCCTTCCCGCACAGCCCTGAGTAAAGCGCTTTCGGCTTGGCCCCTCTTTTCAAGTTCAAACAGGCGCTGCCGACCTGCCTGCATGATACGACTGGTTTGCACCTGGTTGGCACACACCTGGGCACATGCGCCGCACAGAAGACACCGTGAGAGGATTTCCTCAAAACGCTTTGACCGGTGCATGGCCCCTGCTTCCACTCCTTCAAGCAGGGCCAACTTACCACGGGCTACATCATCCTCCCGAAAGGTGGTCAGGTACACGGGGCACACACTCATGCATTGCCCACATCGCTTGCATCTATTCGAATCAGCATCCATTGTCATTAGGGAAAGAGGGTTTATCCAAAGTAGATAATGATACCCACATTGATGCCGTGGCCGCAAATCAAATTCTTACTAGCCATATCATAATAAGTTTGTCAGGAAAATCTACCAAACGCATCCAGCATCGGCCCGCATGATGCCTTCTAACTTTATCGTTCTCCAAAATGTTACGATGCCGCTGTAGCTATATACAGTTAAGGTTGTCCTTCCATTGGAATTTCCAATGACAATTACCCCACCTCATTGATTTTACCTATTTGACATCTCTATATAAGTCATAGAAAATATCTTGATCTTCTTGAAGGGAATCTCTTGCCCCAAAGCTGGAAAGCGCTGGCCAGTTACTCAGTGGAGTCGAAACTTCCACAAAGAACTTGACGGAAAGCCTACAGAAAAGGCAGGAATTCCCGCCGTGCTGGTGGGAATGGGAGAAGGGAGGTGACGCCGAAATAGTCCGTGAGTCATCTGGCGTTTTCCAGATGATGTAATTCTTATAAACAGGAGGAATACGTATGAAGAAACTAGCTGTTTTTGCCACAGTGATAGTGGCGCTGTTTGTTTGTGGAATGGTCAGCCCGTCTTTAGCTGGATACAAGTTTGAGATCAATGAGCAGACCAAAGGAGAGATCGGCTTTTGGGGACAGGTCTGGTACCAAATGGTTGAAGATGGAAAGGTTAATATGACCGATGACGGAACGGAATACTCGAACCTAAACGACTTTATTCTGCGTCGCGCCTATCTGAATATAAAGGGTCAAATCACAGACCACGTTGGGTTATTCACCAATATTGCTTCGGACAAGGTCGGCCAGGAGGGTTTGGATAATTCTTCACTTGGATTGGGAAGCGGAGTTGCCTGGCGGGATTTGTGGGTATCCTTGAATCTCCATGAGGCCTTAATTATCCAGATGGGCCGCATGTATGTTCCAATTACCCGTGCCTACGGCACAACATCAACAAAGGCCATGCTGACTCTGGATCTCCCCTTTCTGCAGGGAGGCTCGCGGGGTGGTATCTTCTACGCCCAGAAGGTTGGTCGAGACGACTCTATAGTCTTATGGGGCAATCCTATCGACGGGCAACTGCAATACCGCTTCATGGTAGGTGAAGGGGTTGAGGGTACAAAGATGTCTCCCACTGGCGTCGTGGTGAGCGCTAATCCCGATGACAACCTCCGCTTTGCCGGCCGGTTATCGGCCAGTTTCCTGGAACCGGAGACGGGTTGGTTTAACAAGGGGAACTACCTTGGAAAGAAGAAAGTCTTGAGCTTTGGCTTAGGCTTCGACAGCCAGAAGGATCTCACGCTGAATGATGTCGAGGAAGAGGATAATTTTGTCTGGACCGCCGACGTTTTCTTTGATCATCCGGTAGGTAATGGGGCGTTTACACTGGAAACCGCCTACGTCGATATTGACAATTGTACCCAGACCCAGCCCCAGATGTATACGGATCTGGCAGCTGGTGACGACGCCACCAACTGGTATTTCAATCTCGGCTATCTTATTAACAATGTGGGCCCCGGCGGTCTCCAGCCTTATTTCCGTTACGAAACGGTGGATGTTGCCGACAAGCATGAAACCAATTTTGTGAGTGGGGGATTGAACTACATTATCAAAGGACACGATGCGAAGATTACGGCAGACTACATGTACGTTGATCCGAGCAACCCCGACAAGAAAGAGAGGGGAATCTTCACATTGCAGTTTGCCGCTGGATTTTAACTTTTATCCTCCTGTTGCGCGGGCAGCCAGTACTGCTGATTGCGGGCAGGTTTGGCCCTGAAGGCATTCATGGCCTTCAGGGCCAAAGTATTTTTGAGCCCAACAATGCGGTGCAGGATCTCTTTTGGACACAACCTCTACTATGTGATTCGCGGTCGCAAACACACTCTTGGATCTCTCAGTGAAGACTACCTTCTTTCTCCCCAAGAAGCACCTGACCTTTAAAGCCGGGGGCGTTTGTGCTACTGAAGGATGAACGCTCAAAACGGATAGAGGGTCATGAACCCAAAACTTGCAATGTGCAACATTTTTTCCGAGGTCAACAAACTCAGAGCTTTTGCTCTGGATCATGGCTTCTCTGGGATCGACTGGTCTTTTGACATGGCCACTTTGCCTGACGCCTCTGAACAAGAATCAGAGTGGTCAAAGGGCATATCAGTCCTGGCACCCCTTGAAGTCCGCTATCATTGTCCCTTTTACCGGACAGACCTGGGCCACGAGGACCCCTCGAAGGCAAAGGCCGCTGAAACGGTTTTCCATCAGATCATCCGGCTTGTTTCCAAGGTCAAAGGCCAATACTTGACAATTCATATTGGCCTGGGTCGGGATTCTACGCAGCCTCTCTCATGGGAGGCGACTACCGATAACCTGGCTCGCGTGGTGCAATTTGGTGCGTTGCACGGCGTGAAGGTCTGCCTGGAGAACCTGGCCTTGGGCTGGACCAGCAGGCCCGACCTCTTTGAGAAACTGGTTCGTAGGGGCGGAGCAGCGGTGACCCTTGACATCGGCCACGCCCACGTGTCTGAATCCATAAGTAGCCATCACTATAACATAGAAGATTTTGTTACTCCCCATGCTGATCTTGTTTTCAACGCCCATGTCTACCACACAGAGGTTCCTAGTCTCGGACATAAACCACCCGAGCGAATAGAAGAGATTGAGGACCGCCTTGATCTGTTGCGGGGTATTGGCTGCAACTGGTGGGTTTTGGAGGTCAGAGAGACCGATGGCTTACTTGGAATGAAGAAAATGATAGACAGTTATTTAGCGCGAACCGTCAATAGTGAAGAACCGAGGCAGCTATCTGTAGATGATTAGGAACATCTCCCGTGATGTATGCCTCAAGGATTTTCCTGGCACACGGACCAGCGAACTCTTCCAGGTATCTTTGCACGTGTGCCGCTGTGTTCTGCACAGTGCCATCCAACGTTCGGTAGTTTCCGGACAAGACGCAGCCTAGCTGCTCTTCCCCAGCCTTCCACTCAAATCCAAGGATGTCTGTAATGCTATCCCCTTCCCCAATATGTCGAAGTGGAAAACGCAACGGAACGCCCAAACCCTTTGCGACGTCTTGGTAAACATCTAGAGCTTCTGAGATCTGGTTGACTTTGATCTCTCCATCGTGCTGTTCCCGTTCACCGGCAACAATGGGCACTTTGCCTATAGTAATTGATACCGGAATTCGCACGCTGTGGAGATAAAGATGGCAGCCAACGCAAGGCGTGTAAAACCCGTATCGCGAGATTAGCTCACTTACGAAGCGTCCGTTCAGTGCGTGCCAGAAGCCAGGGGAGCCAAGGATAATCAGATCATGTACCCGAACTCCGGGCAGTCGCGTTGCCAGCCGCTCCACAGCCCTTTCTACACTTTCCCATGGCCCATGTTCTGTACCCGTATAGACGTACGTGGGAAGCAAATCCGTGAAGCCTCCCTCCTCTGCGCTTTTCACGGCAGCGGCTATGCTGTCGCGGCCGGCAATTTCCACAATGGCCAGTCCGGACATGGCCCGGTACTCATCAATCTTCTGGGATGGAAGGAGCCATTCGGGAAGATCAATGACACATTCAGGCTTACTTGCGAATGCTTCTTTTAGGCGGGAGTCAAGGTCCATCGATGGCTTTATCGATTTCGGATACAAACCTCATTTTGACAGCAGCTTTCTGACATTCTTTTCTAGCTCGGTTCCGGCCAAGTACCCTTTGTGATACTTCACAATATTGTTCTCACGGTCCAGGAACAAAGTTGTCGGCAAAGCCTTCACACCTCCAAAGGCATCGGCTATCTCGTTTTGGTCGTCCACCGCAATTCTATAGGTGACCTCATGTTGAGCCAGAAACTCTTTTACCTTCCAGGCATTGTCCTGTGCTGCGATTCCCACAAAGGCAACCCCCTTGTCTCGGTATGCCAGGTGGACTTTTTCCATGTCGGGCATTTCCTCCACACAGGGAGCACACCACGTAGCCCAGAAATTGACAACCACAAGCTGATTCTGACCGGTGAGCTCGTGTAGCTTGAAGGGTTTGCCTTCTATGGTCGTGATTGCCAGGTCCGGCGCCTTGGCAGGAACACCGTAAATACCTCCTGTGGTAAAGAGCTGTTTTATTGAGAGAAAGCTTTCGAACTGGAGAGGATCCATTATGCGATGAACAGGGCTGGCTACTTGAGCAAATAGGATGGCCCCTAACAAGAAACCGCCCACGACCACCATGTACCGTTTAACGCCGCCTCCCAGGCGGGTCAGGGTTGAAAGGGGTCAGCCGGCAATCAGCATATAGCCAATACCTTGAAGAACGCCGCCTAGCAGACTGTGCAATCCCGGGGCACCGCCCCAGCCGACATCGGCTCACGTAGGACACGGTTCATAACCCCAGATGTTCACAAGGCTAAAAACGCCAATACTAACCAGTACCGCCGCCAGTTTCTGATAGCTGCCCATCATGAAGATGTCGCTGAAGGCCCCGGGGATCGAGTAATTGGTCCGCCTTGCCACAACAGCCAGGGCTACCCCGATGGACAGGACCATTGCATTCCCGATCATGTTTCTATCCTCCCATGATTTTCAGGCCCAGCCGCATGCCTATGATGATGCCGCCCACTGCAACGAAACTGGCCACGTCCAATCCCGGGACCCCTGCAAGCAAATGCTTGATGACGCACCCGTTGGCCAGCAGCACTCCAAAGCCTATGAGCACTCCTCCCCCCACGTCGTAGGTAAGGTCGTCCTTCAAGATCCTTTGTCCCCTGAAACCTTTCCAGGTGAGTTGTCTCGACCAAACAGCGTCAATGAAAGAACCAAGGACAATCCCGAGTATGAGAAACCTGAAGATAGGAGGGATGCCAAACAGCAGGTGATTGACTGTGAAAATAGCTTTTTCACCCCAGGCAAGTGTGTTGGCCAGAAACCCCCCCACGGAAATGACTTCCGGTTTCCCAGTGGATGACCAAAGAGGAGAGATGAAATAGAAGAGGAGCCCAAGCAAGCCGACACCCAGGCCACCAAGAATCGGCTTGACCCACGGGTTTGATACCCACGAGTCGGAAGATTGGACGGCAGGCATAAGGATTATATCCTTTTGTTCAGAAAGAATCGTGGTATATGAACACTAGGGGACGTCCATGATATCTTAACTTTCTCCATCGGAAAAGCCTTTCCGCTACTGGAATGTTGAAATGTCATGGACGTCCCCTAGTTGCTTACGTAGTGAGTGAAAGTGCGTGCAAATGTCATAAGATTTCTCGCTACGTTCGAAATGACAGGATGAGACGTCGCAATCATCATAACATAGGTCACAAGGCCCCATTGAAAGATTCCCGAAGAAACCATCAACGATCTATTCGAAAATCTTTGCTTTTCAATTGCTTCGGTCTATAGCAAATGCTAAAAGGTTTGTCGATGTTTCGAAAAACGCGACCAGGACGATTAACAGCCTTATGACTCCTCGCTACAAATTTGACCGACTCGAACTAGCAGGCTCCTTAGGAGACCTGGGCACACTCCTTCCCCTGGCTATGGGTATGATCATGATCAATGGTCTGAACCCCTATGGCCTCTTCCTGTCTGTGGGCCTCTTGTATATCTTTTCGGGGATGTACTATGGTGTCACAATACCGGTTCAACCCATGAAAGTGATTGGGGCCTACGCCATCGCAACCGCAATGAGTGCCTCTCAGATCATGGCTTCGGGACTCCTCATCGGGGTATTTCTTCTCGTTATTGGAGGGACGGGTGCCATCACATTCATCGGCAGGTACATCCCGAAGCCCGTTGTCAGGGGGGTTCAGCTTTCAACGGGAACGTTGCTCATGGCCCAAGGGGTCAGGTTCATGCTCGGCACGTCAAAGTTTCAAGTCATGCGGGGCGTGGCTGAACCCTATCTGACGGCGCAGACCTTGGGGCCGATTCCGATCGGCATTATGATCGGGCTTATCGGGGGGATTTTGACCCTGTTGCTCCTGGACAACAAGAAGCTCCCGGCTGGACTCATCGTGGTCTTGGGCGGTCTCGGTCTGGGCCTGGTGCTTGGCACGCATGAAGGGTTCGACAAACTCAGGATCGGCGTATATATGCCGGAGATCCTCCCTTTTGGGATACCGACCGGCATTGATTTTAGCTTTGCCTTGCTGGTATTGGTGCTCCCTCAAATCCCCATGACAATAGGAAATGCCGTTATTGCCTATGCTGATCTGTCAGAGGAATATTTTGGCGAGGACTCGAAAAAGGTGACCTACCGCGCTTCGTGTATCAGTATGGGCTTGGCCAACTTCTTGAGCTTTCTTATTGGTGGCATGCCGCTATGCCACGGGGCAGGCGGGTTGGCAGCCCATTACCGGTTCGGAGCGCGTACGGCCGGGTCCAATCTCATGATCGGGTTGGTTTTTGTTGTGCTGGCGGTTTTCCTGGGGAAGCATGTCCTTTCGGTTGTTTATCTCGTGCCGATGGCCGTGTTAGGGGTGCTGCTCCTCTTTGCCGGGAGTCAACTGGCCCTGACTATCATCGACATGAAGGAGCGAAAGGACCTCTTTGTTGTTCTGGTGATGTTAGGAATCACCCTTGCCGCGAATCTTGCGGTGGGCTTCTTAGTCGGAATAGCCGTGGCTTACGCCGTAAAATCTGACAAACTTACTGTTTAGTGTGATGCACCTTTTTCAGAAGAGGAAGAAGGACCACACAGCTTCATACCCTTCAGGCACGTAATTCCATTTCTTCTTGTAGACGTGAACGCGCTTTGTTTCACCGTTTGCGTCGTAGACCTTGCCGCCTTCGTGTATCCAGGCTAACATGCCACCTCTCAGGTTCAACATGGTAATGCCTTCTTTCCGCAGTTTCCTGGCGAGCTTTCCACTGCGGTAGCTAATCGTGCAGTAGCCAATCAGAAGTTGGTCTCTATATTGCTCCAAATTCTTCTTAAAGTCCTTCTCGGTCACCGCACCCGGTAGCGTGGAGACCTTTTGCTCTTTTGATTTGCGAGTGTCTACAAATATGACGTTCCCTGATTCCATAAGCTCCATGGCCTGTTTAGGGGTGACATCTTCCACTTCCGGAAATGACTCTTTGTACTCTTCGTACATTTCATATACAACCTGCAGCTTCTGGGCGTCAGTCAGCTCTTCCGCTGGTAGCGAAGAAGGGCAGATAATAAGACAGAGCAAGAGACTCAGAATCAATCCATAGATCTTACAGAGACTCCGCATAGACAATCTCCTTGCCTTTCGCGTTATTTCAACAGAGGAATCAAATTGTTAGACAATCCGGACGAAGGGCTGGTCTTGTGCCACTACTTTCCCAACACGAATGGCAGTGTCCACGCCTTCCTGTCGCATCTTCCGTGTGAGCTCTTCAGACTCGGCGTCAGGGACAGCAATCAGGAGCCCGCCCGAGGTTTGCGGATCAAAGAGCAATTCTTCTTCCACGGATGTCCTCTTTGTCACTGCTTCCCATAATCCATCTGCCATTTTTTTGTTTGGATCGTTGCTCCGTGTGGTTTCGCCTTTTTCGTACATCCGGAGGGCACTCGGGTAGAAAGGAAGCTTGTCATAAAAGATGTCGATTTGGACGCCGCTTCCCTTTGCCAACTCCAAGACGTGTCCCATGAGTCCAAATCCTGTCACATCTGTGCAGGCGTGAACATCGAAATTCAGTGCTACCTCAATTGCTTTGTTGTTGAGGGCGGCCACTTGAGGCAAGATGAGCTCTAATTCAGGATAGGGGAGCTTTCCGGACAGACATGCATTGAAGAGGACTCCCGTACCCAGAGGCTTTGTGAGGATGAGTGCATCACCTGGCCTGGCATTACAATTCGTGAGGATCCGTTCCGGGTGAACAATTCCTGTGACAGCCAAGCCGTACTTGGGCTCATTGTCGTCCACCGAATGTCCTCCTGCCATACAAGCACCGGCTTCTGTCACCTTGTCACTTGCGCCGCGAAGTATCTCCTTCAATAACCCCGCGTCTAACTTCTTTGAAGGAAACATAACCAGGCTGAGCGCCGTGAGGGGCTTACCTCCCATGGCGTACACATCAGACAGGGAGTTTGCCGCAGCGATCTGTCCGAACCAGTATGGGTCATCTACCGGTGGGGTGATGAAATCGACAGTATGAATCACCGCAATATCGTCCGAGAGACGATACACTGCTGCGTCGTCACTCGTCTCAAAGCCTACCAGAAGGTTGGAATCTTCTGGCGGACGCAACGCTTTCAGGGCCTCCGACAGATCCGTCGGACCAATCTTAGCAGCTCAACCGCAAGTGCGCGATAAGCCGGTCAATGTTTTTTTCTTCCTGAAAAACATCATCCATCTCCTATTCTACGAAAGCGTATCCATTGTGATCTCACCAAACAAATGGATTCTGCTGGGTATTCGCTATGGGCGAATCACACTCAAAATCCGATTAAACCCGGCTGACAGTTTTGTGTCCCTAGCACACAGGAACTCCAAATCAGCTTGTGCCATGAGCTCGGGACGGGCCTCCAAAATCAGCCGAGCCGCTGCCTCGGCTGCTTCTCCGGTATGGAGTGTGCAGAGCTTCATCAAGGCCTTTTGATCGTGGCGAACCTTCTTTGTCAGGACTTTGCAGCAAGTGGATCCGAATTCGGATCGAAAGAGGTCATGCAGTTCTCTACCTTTAACCTGGACTGTCTTGAGCCCCCTTGCGTCCAAGCCCTGTCGGCCGAGGAACAATCCCACGGCCATCAACGCTCCGCTGAAACCTCCACAAGCGCAGCCAGCCCCGCCAATGCCCTCGGAAAAAGGAGAGGCGATCCGAATGGCGGCCTCCGGGGGCAGCCCCCCTCCCAAGCCTTGATTCAGAGTGTGGAGAACGGCCTCGGAGCATAGGAGTTGGTGGGTCTCGAAAAGGTTCTCCGCCCTGTGGCGGATCAGGCCCACCAACTTCTCTGCGGTTGGGGACAAGTTTGGTTCTTTTTTGTCTTTCGACAACATCAACTGCCTATTTGACTTCCTCAACCGGATACTTGGCTTCTTTCCATCCCTTGATGCCGCCGGGGTATCGGTAGACGTTCTTGTAGCCAAGCTTAACCGCCCACATGGCTCCGTTGTGACTCCGGTCGCATTTTACAAAGCCGCAGTACACCACAATTGTCTTGTTTTTGTCCGGGCCCAAGAGTTTTACATAGTCGTCTTGGCTCTTGCCGTCTGTCTGAGAAACATTCCACTCCGTCATATCACCTGCTTTGGGAAACAAGAATTGAACAGCACCCGGCACATGGTTCTTCTGGTAGCTGGCCTCGAAGGGCATAGTGTCAACAATAACCATGTCTTTCTTGTTGTCTATCCAGGCCTTGAGTTCATCTGTGGTAACGATTTGGTATCCACCTCTCTGAACTTCTCTGACCAGATTCACAGAAACCTTCTCCGTCTCGAGTTCCTTCTTCCCCAAGCAAAGCCCGCTGCTCGCCAGACCCAGAGTAAAGATCACACACGTCAAAACCACCAAAGACGCTTTTCTGTCACACATTCTTTTGGTTTTTCCTTTCATGATATTTGACCGGTTCGCTTCCCGGACACGAAGTGCTGCCGCAAGGCAGAACCCCCGCCCTTCAGGGCGGGGAGGCTTCACAATTTATGAAGCAGTCTGTCTGAGCCTTCTTAGGGAGCTGTCCCGTTTAACAAAGGCTTTCAGGGAAAAGATGTCCTGGGCAGAGGATCTGGTGGCC
>JAQBAU010000311.1:0-14891 GCA_032126655.1 Desulfobacterales bacterium | reverse complement strand
TAATTAGCGCCTGTTTCCTCAAAATCCTGCTTCATCTCTTCCAGAGACTCTTCCCAGTCGAAGTAGTTCAGCACTACCTGGACCCCTTCTCGGGCCAGTGCAAGTCCGATCCCTTTCCCAATCCCCTTGATCGCACCCAGCACCAAGGCCACTTTTCCCTGTAGTTCCATGAGAACCCTCCCGAACCTTAGTGGTGAAGGAAAAGATTAAGAATTATCACGCCTCTTTATAAGGCGCAGCCGCAAAACACGAAAACAATGAAAACACGAAATAGAAGATGACAAGAGGTCGCCTCATCTTGAGGCGCCCTATTGTGTTTTTACTTTCGTGTCTTTTTCTTTCTTTGCGGCTTGCGCCTTGAGAACACTCCGTGCTTTCGTGATAATCTTTTTTCTTCTTCTCTATCCTCACCCTCCTCGGCAAACAGCTCCTTCTTGATCCATTCTATGCCAAAGCGCATCAACGCGACGTCATCTTCGGCCAGTGCCTTCACGACCTCTTCTTCAACAGGCAAGGCTTCCCAAAGCCGCTTTTCGAAAACAGTGTCTCTGAATCTGTCAAAGTCGTAACAGGCGAGATAGAACAATTCGTTTTCTTTATCCGTAAGCCTGGTTTTGCCACTTCTGTTCATAAGGGATATGACATCCATGAGCAGATCATTCATCTCATCGTAGGGATTCACTCCTTGACCTTGTCTCCACTCCCGGACCGTCCATTTCCTGGGTTGCTCAAAACCGAGACAGTGCGGCTCCCTGATCACAACGTGCCATTCCTCACAAGCGTCCTGATTCGGCTTTCTTTGTATGATGCGAGCGAGTGGATAGATCCGACAGGACCCGGGCCTGTCTGGATAGACAGTACAGCCATCTTCACTCACAAAGGGACAACTCAGATTTCCATGCTGCGCCATCTTAAGCGTGACAACCGGCAAACCAGACCTTGGGCCGATGTGGTGCGTTGTATAGCGATTCAGGAACTCTCCGGAGGTGCCTTTCAGGTTTCTCTTGAGACGGATGATGTCGTACGGGGTCAGGAATTGATTGAGGTCACCGCAACACCGATTAAAACATACGATGCCTGGGCGGCAACCAAACCGGAAGGTGTCGTCTATCGCAAGCTTTTGGAAATCTCTCATTCAGATAGCACTTGTTCCCAATGCGCCATGCAGGCCGACGTGATGAAACCTGGACCCACCGGAATCCGGGATTTCACCAGGTGGGTAAACTGAACAATAAGATTACAACCAAATTTTTGTTTATCATTTGGGCAGTTACAAAGTCAACCGGGTAACCCACCGTCAGAGCTTTGGACTTCACAACGAACCTTCATCCGGAAGAGCCCGTGGTCTTTGAATTACTATGATTTTGCCAACACTTGGACAGTGACATCACCCACAATATATGGTGGGCTGTCCCGACTTCATCAACAATATAAGGTATACCTCAGAACCGGGATGATTCTTGTTGGAAACCCTGCAAACCCGCCCCGAAAAAGCCTTGACAAATTCGGCACATGATGATAAAAGAAAGACCCTTTTGTGGGGGTGTGTAATCCCTTGAATTTCTTTGTAAAATGTCCAAAATTTCTCCGCTTCAGGCAATAGCGTTTACGATAGTTTTTGGCCTTCCAAGAGCCCTGAAATTCGGGAGGCTGAACAACAACTTCGCGGCGCTTCTATCGCCCCGAATTGTGAAAGTGATAACATTGTAATGGTGGATACGTGTGTGTTTTTGTTCATTCATTGTGACCAAACCACGAGACGCAGGCTCCGGCGCTAAGGAGTCTAAATGACTCAATTGAAAGGGGGGATGTCGTAACTGGTGTTTGTTCAACGGGAGATATTTTGCCACATGGTTGCATGTTGCAGGAATCTCCCCGGGAATCACAAAAAAAATCGATTCAGGAGGTACATTCAATGCCAAGTTTTGTTATTAATGAAAAATGTGATGGATGCAAGGGCGGGGAAAAAACCGCCTGCATGTACATCTGTCCCAACGATCTGATGGTCTTGGACGCAAACGCAATGAAGGCGTACAACCAGGAGCCGGATCAGTGTTGGGAGTGCTTTTCGTGCGTAAAGATTTGCCCGACCCAGGCGATTGAGGTCAGGGGATATTCTGATTTTGTCCCGCTAGGCTCCAGTATTATGCCCATGAGAGGCACAGAGGATGTCATGTGGACCTGCAAGTTCAGAAATGGCCTGATCAAGCGATTCAAGTTCCCCATTCGGACCACACCAGAGGGTGCGGCGAATGAATATGCTGCCCTGAAGGGTCAGAATCTTGACAGCGGTTTGTTAGCTACTGAGGAAGCAGACGGCAAGACACTTGCTGCGCCCCAGACCTAGAAGCCTGTCTGTCGGGAAGGGTTTGATTAACTACAGAACCTAATGATGTAAGGAGGATACGAATATGGCATTACCGAATAAACCGACGGGAGAGCTTCTCGCGGTAAAAGATCCAGAGGTTGAGGAGAGAGAAGTTGATATTCTGATCGTTGGCGGTGGTATGGCCGCCTGCGGCTCCGCCTTTGAGGTGAAGAAATGGGCGGGTGACAAGAGCATCCTTCTGATCGACAAAGCAGCCATGGAGCGAAGCGGTGCGGTCGCTCAGGGGCTTTCAGCTATCAACACCTACATCGGCGAAAACCCCATTGAAGACTATGTCAGGATGGTCAGAAATGACCTCATGGGGCTTACTCGCGACGATCTGGTCTATGATCTGGGCCGCCACGTGGATGATTCCGTCCATCTTTTTGAAGAGTGGGGCCTGCCAGTCTGGAAGAAGACCGCCGAGGGCAAGAACCTGGACGGCCATAAGGGCCAGGAGATGGGCACCCTGAAGTCAGGGGCCAAGCCTGTTCGCACCGGCAAATGGCAGATAATGATCAATGGCGAGTCTTACAAGTGCATCGTGGCCGAGGCGGCCAAGAAGGCACTGGGTGAAGAGAACATCCTGGAGAGGGTTTTCATTATTAAGCTCCTCCTGGATGCCAACAAACCAAACACCGTTGCCGGCGCAGTTGGGTTCAGTGTCCGCGAGAACAAAGTATACGTCATCAAGTGCAAGGCAATGATGGTTGCCTGCGGCGGCGCTGTGAACATCTACATGCCGCGCTCCCAGGGTGAGGGCAAGGGACGTGCCTGGTATCCCGTATGGAACTCAGGCTCCACCTACACCATGTGTGCCCAGGTCGGTGCGGAACTCACCATGATGGAAAACCGCTTCACCCCGGCTCGCTTCAAGGACGGCTATGGTCCGGTGGGAGCATGGTTCCTGCTCTTCAAGGCGAAGACCCTTAACGGGTTGGGCGAAAACTTCGCAGCGAGTGACTTTTCCAAGGGTGAGCTCGAGAAATATGCACCATACGGCACTGCTGCAGTTACTCCCACTTGCCTGAGAAACCATCTCATGCTGGTCGAGATGAAAGCGGGCCGCGGCCCGATTATGATGGATACCGTGACCGCCCTTGGTGCGCTCGGTGAAACAATGGACGCCAAAGAACTCAAGCACCTCGAGTCTGAGGCCTGGGAGGACTTCCTTGACATGACTTGCGGCCAGGCCAACCTGTGGTGCGCCCAGGACTGCGAGCCTGAAAAGAAGAACTCCGAAGTCATGCCCACGGAGCCGTATCTGCTGGGCTCTCATTCCGGCTGCTGCGGCATCTGGGTGAGCGGTCCGGATGAGGACTGGGTCCCCGATCACTACAAGTGGGGCTACAACCGCATGACCACAGTGAACGGCCTCTTTACCGCAGGGGACGGTGTCGGTGCCTCAGGCCACAAGTTCTCCTCAGGCTCCCATGCCGAGGGCCGCATGTCCATTAAGGCCCTGTGCAAGTATATCCGCGATAACGCGGATCTTGCGCCTGCCCTCAAGCAGTCGACGAAAGAGCTGGTTGACGAGTGCTATAAGCCTGTCAGGCTGTACCTTGACAACTGCCAATACACCACGGCGGCTGACATCAACCCCAACTACATTAAGCCAGACGGGTTTGCCATGCGGTTGATGAAGGCGACCAACGAGTATGGCGGTGGCTGGGCCACCTACTACATGACCAGCGGCAGCAATCTGAATACCCTCATGGATTTGTTCAAGGTAATGCATGAGGATTCAGAGAAACTGGCTGCTGGCGACCTGCATGAGCTCATGCGTTGCTGGGAGATGAGACATCGGCTGTGGACGGTGGAGGCCCATTGTCGTCACATCCTGTTCAGGGAGGAGTCCCGCTATCCGGGCTTCTACTACAGGGGTGACTTCATGGGACAGAACGACAAAGAGTGGTTCTGCTTTACAAACTCCCACTATGATCCGGCAACCGGAGAGTGGACCTGCAAAAAGGTAGACCACGTCAAAATCATCCCTGACTAGGAGTTATTGCCTCTTGTAACGGGATGGCATGCTGGACCTCCAGGCGCCGCGTTGGCGGCGCCTGGAGATTTTTTTAGATTGAACCCTCAAAACAAATGTTTTGCGCAAGAATGTTCACTCACGGAGGCATAGCATGACAGAAGAGCAAAAGAAGGGCAGCGTCTTGGTTGTGGGAGGAGGCATTAGCGGGCTGACAGCAAGTCTTGAAGCCGCTGAAGTGGGCTATGAGGTCTTTCTTGTGGAGAAGAATTCTTACCTGGGCGGCAGAGTCGCTCAGTTGAAGTATTACTTTCCTAAGCTATGTCCTCCGACGTGCGGCCTTGAGATTAATTTCAGGCGGATCAAAGATAGCCCAAGGATCTCCTTCTACACGCTGGCGGAAGTCCAGAACGTTTCAGGAGGTCCAGGAAACTATGACGTGACTGTCAAAGTAAGTCCCCGCTACGTGAACGAGAAGTGCACGTGTTGCGGCGATTGCGAAAAGGCCTCCACGGCCAAAATTTCCAGTGAATTCAATTTTGGGATGAATAACACCAAAGGGGCGTATCTCCCTCACGAGATGGCCTTTCCTATGCGCTACGTTTTGGCTCCCGAAATCATCGGTACAGATGACGCAAGAAAGTGTCAGGAAGCTTGTAAGTATGATGCGATTGAGCTCGATATGCAGCCTCGGACTGTGAATATTAACGTCGGCGCCATCATCTGGGCCACCGGCTGGAAGCCCTACGATGCCACAAAAATAGATAATCTTGGATTCCAGTATCAAAACGTCATTACAAACATGATGATGGAGCGCCTCGCGGCCCCCAGTGGCCCAACAGGCGGACGGGTTGCACGTCCCTCGGACAACAAGGACATCTCACGGATCGCCTTTGTGCAATGCGCAGGTTCGAGAGACGAGAATCACCTCCCATACTGTTCTTACATCTGCTGTATGGCCTCCCTAAAGCAGGCCACCTATGTGAGGGAACAGTACCCGGATGCAGTGATCTACGTTTTCTATATTGATATCAGGGCACCGGGTCAGCGATATGAGAAGTTCTACCGAACGATCAAAGATGACGAAAATACCTTCCTGATCAAGGGCAAAGTAGCCGAGGTTCAGGAGGATCCCAATACAAAAGATATCACTGTTGTTGCAGAAAATGCCGTCACGGGAGAAAAGGTCCAGGAAACGGTTGACATGGCTGTGCTGGCCACAGGGATGGTTCCGAATACGGCGGACACCAAGTTGCCAGGTGGGGTCAAGTGCGACCCCGATGGTTTTGTGATCTCAGATCTTGCACAAGGGGGCATGTTTGCCACCGGCTGTGCCGTGAAGCCACTGGATGTCACTTCATCCAATCAACATGCCACTGGTATGGCCCTAAAGGCCATTCAGACTTTGGTGAGCAACTAGGAGGTCAGCAATGGAGAAGAAGCTAGGCGTATATATTTGTGAAGGTTGCGGGATCGGAGAGGCTCTCGACGTTGAGAGACTGAAAGGCAAGGTTCCTCCAAAGATCAAGATTTGCAAGACCCATCCCTTCTTGTGTGGACCTGACGGCGTGAACGTCATCAAGCAGGACATAGAGGGTGAGGGAGTAAACACCGCCGTTATTGCGGCCTGCTCCCGGCGGGTACTTTACGACGTCTTTGATTTCGGCCCGGTGATTGTAAACAGGGTCAACCTTAGAGAAGGAGTCGTCTGGAGCCACAAACCCGAAGAAGACAGAATGACGGGCGAAGAGGGTGGCCCTCAAGTGGATGAGGTCATCCAGGAGATGGCTGAGGACTATTTACGCATGGGGATGGCCGAGGCCGAGAAGCTGCTCCCGGCTGAACCTTTTCACCCTGAGGAAGTCATTAACAAGAAGATTCTGGTCATGGGCGGCGGGGTTTCCGGCCTGAGTGCAGCTCTCGAGGTAGCAAAGACCGGCTATGAAGCTGTTGTGATTGAGAAAGAAGCGGCCGTGGGCGGCTTTGCATCAAAGATGCGCAAGCAGACGCCGACCGCCTACCCCTATGAGAATCTTCAGGAACCCGTCATCGGCAAAATCATAGCAGACGCTGAGGCCCATCCCAAGGTCGAAATCCGCACAAGCACGGAGGTCGCCCGTATTGCGGGACAACCGGGGCTGTATGACGTCACACTCAAGCCTACGGGCACCAAGAGTGTGTGGGACGTCATGTCAAAAGAACAAGAGGAAGCACTTTTGGCCAGGCTCGAGAAGGAGGGGATCGCCCCGGCCGCCAGAAAGGCTACTCCTGATGAGCCTTCGACCATTTTGGAAAAGAATCCGGAGGCTGAACGCTTTGGGGCAGTCATCCTGGCCACTGGCTGGAAGCCCTGGGAGCTCAAAGAAGAACCCCCGGTCGAAGAGGCCGCAGAAGGCGAGGGTGAAAAACCCGCGGAAGCTGCAGCCGAAGAACCCGCGGAGCCAGAGCCGACTTATGAGCATCTCGGGTACGGGCACTTTCCGGACGTGGTCACCAATGTGGCCTTTGAAGAGATGGCAGGCCAAGGAAAGATTCTACGGCCGTCTGACGGAAAACCCCCGGCAAGTGTGGCTTTCATTCAGTCGCCCGGCCAGGGCTCGGATGATGATTTCCCTTATACCGGGTTCGTTACGAGCATGGTTGCCCTGAAGCAGGCCAAGTATGTCCGGGAGGACAATACTGACGGCAAGGCTTACATTTTCTATCAGCACATGCGTACACCCGGCCAGTATGAATACTTCTACAAAAGCGCCCAGCAAGACGATGGCATCTTCCTGACCAAAGCAGATGTGGTCGGCGTTTCAGGAAATGGGGATGGTGCGCTGATGGTGGAGGCCAAAGATACGCTCCTTGGCGAGAATATCAAGGTGCCCGTGGATATGGTTGTGTTGGGTACCGGGATGATTCCCACGACAAAGGACGACCCGGTTATGAATCTGGCCTATCGTCAGGGCCCGGGTTTCAGGGATCTCGATCTCTTTCAGGGGTACTGTGACTCCAATTTCATATGCTTCCCCTATGAGACCAGGAGAACCGGCATCTATGCAGTCGGCACTATCCGAAGAGCCATGAGCATCCAGGAATGCATGGAGGATGCCGCCGGTGCAGCCCTCAAGGCAATTCAGTGCATCGAGGCGGCCACCATGGGCGTGGCAGTTCACCCCAGGTCCGGGGACATGACCTTTCCGGACTTCTTCTTCCAGAGGTGTACTCAGTGCAAACGCTGCACGGAAGAGTGTCCATTTGGAGCTCTGGACGACGATGAAAAGGGTACCCCGCTGCCTAACCCGACCCGATGTCGCAGGTGCGGTACGTGCATGGGAGCCTGCCCGGAGCGCATCATCAACTTTGCGGATTACAGCATTGACTCGATCGGCTCTGCCGTCAAGGCCATGAACGTGCCTGAGGAAGACGACAAGCCGAGAGTGCTTGTCCTGGCCTGCGAGAATGATGCCTATCCTGCCTTTGACCTGGCAGCACTAAAGGGGTTGAGCTATTCGCCTTTTATCAGGATCATTCCGGTGCGTTGCCTTGGATCGGTTAATGTGGTCTGGATAAAGGACGCCCTGTCAAAAGGGGTGGACGGTATCATGGCAATCGGCTGTAAGTATGGCGATGACTACCAGTGTCACTTTGCCAAGGGAAGCGAGCTGTTGAACATCCGTATGGATAAGATCGGTGAGGCCTTGGTAAGCTTGGCCCTTGAAAAAGAGCGTGTTAAGCAGGTCCAGATTGCCATTGACGAATACGACAAGATTCCGGGGATCATTGCGGAGTTCATGGAGACCATTGAATCGGTCGGTCCGAACCCGTTCAAGGGCTTCTAAGTCAAGTCTTGGTGGTGGGCCCGGACTTTGGCTCCGGCCCACTACCTTGAATATACCTTTTTGAGATTTGTGCGAACTAATTTGGCGGTAACGGCATGAGGAGGTATGAAAATGGCAACTAGTTACCTGGTGAAACCTGACGTTGACTTTATCAAGCAGCTCAAGGCAATGGGCGGGGAAACGCTGAAGAAGTGCTATCAGTGCGCTACATGCTCGGTGGTGTGTCCCATCTCGCCGGACGAGAAGCCCTTTCCAAGAAAGGAAATGATCGCAGCGCAGTGGGGATTAAAGGACAGGCTCGTCGGAAACATGGACGTGTGGCTCTGTCATCACTGCAACGATTGCTCGACCTATTGTCCGAGAGGGGCGAAGCCGGGTGATGTGTTGAACGCTGTGCGGGCATACAGTATTCAGCAATATGCCTGGCCAAAGTGGCTGGCCAAGATCGTACCGGATCCGAGATTCTGGTGGCTGCTTCTTGCCATTCCGGTTGCCATTTTTATTCTTATTCTTGGCCCGGCAGGGTATTTGAAGATCCCAGAGGGTGAGATCGAATTCGCCAATTTCTTTCCGACCCTACTCATTGATATTATCTTCGTTCCTCTAGCGACCTTCTGGATCCCGTTGGTGTTCGGCATCGGAATCTACAGGTTTGTAACAGACATCCACAAGAATGCGGTTGCAGAAGGGAAATCAAAACGGCCGGACCTCAATATTCCTGATTTCCTGAGAAGCGTGGTTTGTGTCCTCCCTACCATTTTGAGCCACAGGAAGTTCTCTGATTGCACAGAGAATAAGGACCGGTATGTCTCACATCTCCTTGTGCTCTTTTCATTTCTCGGGCTTTTTGTGGTCACAAATTGCTTCTTTGTGGCGCTTTACATCCTGCAAATCCCTGGGCCTTATTCCATGGGGAACCCCGTAAAGATCCTGGCGAATATCTCTGCTGTTGCGCTTCTTATCGGAGTCGTATTGATGATCTCAAACCGCCTGAAAGACAGGGGTGAGAATGTCGGGAAAGGGAGTTACTATGACTGGTCCCTGATCTATCTGGTGCTTGGCCTGGTCGCCACCGGTATCCTGTCCGAGTTGACCAGGTTGGCCCATTTGCCCGGGATTGCCTATCCGATATACTTTGCGCACCTGGTCTTCGTATTCTGTCTGTTTGCCTATTTGCCATTTTCCAAGCTGGCCCATCTGGTCTACCGCACGCTGGCCATGGCCTACTCCCGATACTCCGAGAGGGAACCTTGTGAATAGGACGTCGATCTGATTTCTTGAATAAGAGAAAGCCCCTCGGATCGCTTGGATTCCGAGGGGCTTTTTTTGTGTCAGTCTGTGGTGGACGCACGTGAGCACAAAAAAAAGGGAGAGGCCTTGCGGTCTCTCCCTTTTGTCTGATGTCAAACGGATGCGGTCTTAAGTAGCGTCGCCTGTTGCTGCACCGTGGAGTTTGATTTCCACTTTTTCTTCCAGACCCTGGTAATATCCTCTTAGAATCTCCAGAACCTCTTCCCGGCCAAAGTGATCCGGAATGTCGCCGCCTTCTGACAGCATCTTACGGAGCATAGTTCCGCTCAGGATGACCCGGTCTGCCTTCCCATGGGGGCATGTCCTCAGAGAAGCCATGCCGTCACACTTGGTGCAGTAGAAAGTCCAGTCTATCTTCAGGGGCCTGCAAAGCAGTGCCTTCCCTGGTTCTTTCGGATGCGGGATCTTATCAAAGATCGTCTGTGCTTCAAACATGCCGTAGAAGTCGCCCACGCCTGCATGGTCACGACCGATGATCATGCGGGAGACGCCGTAGTTCTGGCGGAAGCATGAGTGGAGCAGTCCTTCCCTCGGCCCGGCATAGCGCATGTCCATGGGATATCCGCCCTGGACAACCTTGTCTGGTACAAAGTACTTGTCGACAAGGACTTGAATGCACTTGACGCGCGTGTCCGCAGGAATATCACCAGGCTTCAGATTCCCGACGAGCGAGTGGATAAATACCCCGTCACAGACCTCGACAGCAATCTTGCACAGGTACTCGTGGGATCTGTGCATCGGGTTTCTGAGCTGCATGGCTGCGATCTCGGTCCAACCCCTCTCCTCAAAGATCTTCCGAGATTCGGCAGGTCTCATATAGATGCCTTTATATTTGGTCGGAAACTGGCCTTCACTTAACACCTTGACCGGTCCGGCAAGGTTGAAGTCTTTCTGTTTCATGACCATCTCGACACCCGGGTGATCCTCCTCGGCGATCTTCCAGAACTCCTTAGGCGTCGGCACACCTTCACCCATGAAGATCTTTTCGCACTCCCACTTCTTGTCCGCCTTTGTCATTTCGTACTTCTCGGTAACCTTCATGGTTGCCCTGATTTCTTTAAGTTGGGAATCAAAAAGGGCAATCTCATCACCTTTTTTGATAGCGTCAGCATCCTTTTTGGAGCAGGACAGCGTCACGGGAACGGGCCAGAAGGTCCCATCAGCCATCAGGAAGTTCTCGCACACGCTTTTCCAGTCAGCCTTTGTCATGAAACCTTCCAGGGGGCTGAATGCACCGATGCCCATCATGATCAGGTCGCCGTTTTCACGCGGGCTGATCTCAATTTTCTTCAGACCTTCGGCTTTCTTCTTCTCTGCTTTTAATTCGGCGCCTTCAAGTAGGCGGCATACCAAGCCTTTTCCGCCATGGGGTGGAATCAATTTTGACATTTTCTCACTTCTCCTTTCTCTATTGGACTTAAAATTAGTCGAATACAAATCTTAACCAAAAGACTATACGTTCAGGGTATTTAGGCCTCCCCTCCTTTCCTATGATTCTATTGTGTTGTCTATCTGTATTTCCTCAGGTCAGAATCTCCCATGCCTGCTGATCCGAATATGCCCAAACTACGGGCGTTTCCGAACTTGAAATGGTCACAAAACAGACTGCTCCTTTTAGTACAAAATGCCCCGTTTGTCAAGGGCAACATGTCTGGAAAGATGGGAAAGAGCATACCATCACCGTATCATGGAAAATTGCTAAAATTCAGGCAGTTAGAGTGTAATTTCCTGCACAGCACGGGCATATGCGGGAGGGAGCCTCCCAAGGAATTCTGGCAAGCAACATCATCGGAATCGTGGTTGTGAGGCTGTGAGTTCAAAGGGCTTCTGTTTTGATTCCACAACCTGGACAAACTGCTTGACTCGTGAGACCGCAGTTGCTAACAGGCAGTATTTACCCCAGTTTATTCTTGCCAGCGGTGTTGCCAATTTCTCGTCTGTAAGTTGGCTTTTTTTGTAAACTGAATCAGAACTTGAGAGGTCGAACAATGAAATTGGACGAGCAGGTTATCACGAAAGCGATCATAGACCGATTCACGCAGAAATGGACCGAGCACATAGATCTTGATGTTGCGGTCGTAGGAGGCGGGCCATCCGGGTTGGTGGCAGCCTATTACCTCGCCAAAAACGGCAGAAAGGTTGCCCTTTTTGAGCGGAAGCTGAGTGTCGGAGGCGGCATGTGGGGCGGCGGCATGATGTTCAATGAGATCGTGGTTCAGGACGAAGGGAAAGAAATCCTTGATGAGATAGGTATTCCCACCCACCTTTTTCAAACAGGATACTACACGGCGGATGCTGTGGAGGCGATTACCACTTTGGCTTCGAAGGCGTGCCAGGCCGGGACAAAGGTCTTCAACCTGATGTGTATAGAGGATGTCATGATCCGTCAGTCTGATGGTCCGGAATCGGCCAGGGTGATCGGCCTTGTCATCAACTGGACGGCCGTTGAGATGGCTCGGCTCCATGTAGATCCTCTCACCGTCCGGGCCCGCTATACCATTGACGCCACAGGGCACGCCGTTGAATTGATGCATATCATTGTGAAAAAATCCGGGTCTAAGCTCCTGACAAAAACAGGCAATGTGATGGGCGAAAAGTCCCTCTGGGCTGAGGTGGCAGAGAACTCCACGCTGGAAAATACCCGCGAGGCCTTTCCGGGCGTGTATGTGGCAGGCATGGCTGCCAATGCCACATTCGGTTCTTACCGGATGGGTCCCATCTTCGGAGGAATGCTTCTTTCCGGGAAAAAAGCCGCAGAATTGATTGCTCAGCGCTTAGACGAAGACAAATAAAAGAAAGTGCCTTGAGCCCGCCCTGGCGCCACACAGTCATATTTGTCGGCTACGTCCATAGTGTTTACTGGCCCTGCTTAAACTGCAAAGACACCAATCCACGTCTGGGCCAGGGTGCGCTAGAATGCCTAAAGTGCCTACAGTTAAAAACAAAAATCGGCGACAGCGCACTAAATGAAGCAAATCAAATTGCAGGCCTTGTGACCTGGTTTCCTGCAATTGCTCTTGGCAACATTTATTACCCAACTTTAGGCACTTTAGCGCACTTCCGAGGACTTAGATGAAAGGAAAGACCGTGAAAGCTCCGGTATACTTCGCCGACCTTCGGGCAAAGCCGAGTGGAAACCTTGTGGACAAGGTCAAGCACCTGCTCGACGCCGTGGGCCTGGCGGAAAGGATCAAGGAAAGGGCCTTGGTGGCTGTCAAACTCCATTTCGGAGAGACAGGAAACACGGCTTACGTTCGGCCTGTTTTTCTCCGCAAGGTCGTAGATAGCATCAAAGAGGCCGGTGGTTCTCCGTTTCTCACCGATGCCAACACGCTCTATGTTGGGACCCGGAGTGACTCCGTTGCACATTTACGGACAGCCATTCTGAACGGTTTCACGTATGCGGTGGTGGACGCCCCGCTCATCATCGCCGATGGCCTTCGAGGTGGTTATGAAAAAGCGGTGACGGTCAACTTGAAGCGGTTCAAGAAGGTTTATGTTGGTGCTGAAATTGTCCGGGCCGACACTATCGTGAGTGTGGCGCATTTTAAAGGCCATGAACTTGCGGGTTTTGGAGGGACGATCAAGAATATCGGCATGGGGAGTGCGTCGCGAAAAGGAAAACTCGCTCAGCATTCCACGGTATCTCCAAAAGTGAAGCGGAAGAAGTGCGTGGGGTGCGGAGACTGTGTAGCGTATTGTGCCCAGGAAGCGATTTTCCTGGTTAAAGAAAAGGCGAAGATTGAAAAAGCGAAAATCGACCCCAAAAAATGTGTGGGGTGTGGGGAGTGCATCCTCATCTGTCCGAATCAAGCCATTCAGATTCAGTGGGATCAGGCGATTCCCGTTTTCCTCGAAAACATGGTCGAATACACGGCAGGCGTTCTAAAGGGGAAACAAGACACCGCCACCTTTCTAAACTTCATCACCCAGGTGTCACCCGCCTGCGACTGTTATCCTCACAATGATGCCCCCATTGTCCCTGATATTGGCATCGTGGCCTCAACAGATCCGGTCGCTATTGATCAGGCCTCGGCCGACCTGGTGAACAATGCAGAGGGCCTGCGAAGCTCTTGCCTCACAAAAAACTTCAAGTCCGGGAAAGACAAGTTCAGAGCGCTCTATCCGAAAGTTGACTGGGAAATCCAGTTGGAATATGCGGAAGCTATTGGACTCGGAACGAGGGATTATGATCTCATAAAAATCTAGCGTTTCGTTTCGTAGACGACTTGCATCATTCCTCAAAACTGAAAAATTCCAAATCCCCACTGTTCTCAAGGCGTGAGCCGCAAACCTGTTTTATCGGGCCTAAATGGCCCTTAGCTCTGTTTCGGTCATTGGATATAGCGGCTTACGCCTTGAGAACAGTAGTAATTTGGTGCTTGGGATTTGGTGCTTACAGCCCTTAGGTCCTATGCGATCTTGGGAATGATGCTTGCTTTGATTCTTATGATTGACTTGTGAGATAAAACACTACAGACTGATCAACTCTCCCGCCGTATGTTGAGAGGCCACACTCAACTCTGTGTGATTCCCTGATACAGCCCCTCCCACCACAGATAGGGCTTTCTCTGACTCGTTGTTGGTCTCGCTGATGTGGGCCAGGATGACATGCCTGAGCCCGCTGTGAGAAACCTCTCCTAGAAGGTCGCGAGACGCCTCATTTGAGAGGTGTCCCAGCCGGCTTTGAATCCGCTGTTTTACGTGCCAAGGATACGGCCCTTCTTCCAACATCTTTGGATCGTGGTTGGCCTCCAGAATGATAAGTCTGCATCCTTTCAAGTGGTGGCAGACCAACTGCGTCGCCACGCCCAGATCGGTCGCAATTCCCACTTTCGTAGCATCATCTTGAACAGTAAACCCCACTGAATCTGACGCGTCATGAGAAACCGAAAAAGGGTGAAGACAGAGATCCCCGATACAGAAGTCCATACCAGGGTGGAACCTCACGGTCTCATTAACAGCTCCCAGCTGAGCTTTGGCAGCGGTTAGGGTTGGTTCATTAATATAAACCGGCAACTGATAACGCCGTGAAAGAACACCTACGCCCTGAATGTGATCAGAGTGCTCGTGGGACACGACAATTGCATCCAGGTCTCTTGGATCAAGCTTTCTTGAAAGGAGGCGGCGCTCAATCTCGACTGCAGACAGGCCTGCATCTATCAGAACTGAGGTGCTTCCATCAGAAACATAGATGGCGTTCCCTTTGCTTCCGCTGGCAAGTACGCAAATGTTGGTCATTGGTCACTGGATACTGGTTGCTGGATACTGGTCTTTTTCAATCATCAATCAAAAGCGGTTGACCGTTCACCGTTCACCGTTCACCGACAAAAGCATGTCTTATGGGATCACGACCCTATCGTTCGTTGTTTCTTTCAATCGCCAATGAACAATCATCAATCGT
>JAQBAU010000310.1:0-8139 GCA_032126655.1 Desulfobacterales bacterium | reverse complement strand
GCTGAACTGGAGTATTGGAGTGTTGGTTATGAAAAGAAGCAGTTGTTCTTTCGTTCTTTTCCAGTACTCCCTGGCCCAGACCGGGATAAGAGGCACCATACGTTCATCTGAACCTTTCGCGCCAGGGCGGGCCATTACTCCATCACTCCCTGGCCCAGACCGCAGTCTAAAACTCAAAGGTTTGATAGGCCGCTTATGTGTATTGAAGACAATGCCCTGTGACAACCGAGTTGCGCCAGGGCGGGCCATTACTCCGGGTGTTTTGTCACTCCCTTACTCCTACTCTTGAGCGTGACCGTGAAACCTGATTCGCATTTTTGAGATGGCTTCTAGTATGATGACCCGTGACTTCGCCAGTAAACTGATGATGCTCCTGGGCATTGCAACAGTCATTGCCGCCTTTTGGGGAACACGCAACTTTGTTTTCCCGTTTTATCCCCACACCTATCCATTTGCCTGGTACGGACTTATTCTGTTTCTGGACGGGCTGTTATGGTGGCGGTGGAATGACGGCTTGATCCTGAAAAGGCCTCGAGAATTTGCCGTCCTCCTCTTTTGGTCTTCTGTATTCTGGTTCCTTTTCGAGTGCTGGAATCTCCGCCTCAGGAACTGGTATTTCGCAGGCGTTCCGCCTGAAGGGCTCTGGTCACACGTGGAAGCCTACCTTGATTTTGCAACCGTACTCCCCGGAATGTTTCTGGTCTACCGACTCCTCTGCCGATTGAGGATACCTAATTCGATAAGAACCAACTTTGTTCTCAAGGGCAGGACGCATGAGATCTGCCTGGCAACTGGACTTCTTATGCTGGCCCTCCCTCTCTTCTTTCCCGGCTTGTTCTTCCCCTTGGTATGGGGCGCTTTGACTTTTCTGCTCGAACCAATATGTGCAAGATTTGGGGCGCGTTCCCTGCTCGTGGACGGACAAAAGGGTGAATGGACGACCTTTGTTCGTTTGCTGCTTGCGGGGGTCCTGTGCGGGGGGTACTGGGAGTTGTGCAATTTCTGGTCACTGGAAAAATGGATCTATACGGTCCCACTCTTCTCGGAAGGCAAGTTATTTGAGATGCCTTATCTGGGTTTTCTCGGTTTCCCGCCCTTCTGCGTACAATGCTTTGTCATGATAAACGCCCTTTATCTCCTGAGGCAAGGTCGCCATTGGGATCCGGACGTGCCCGGGTCACACCCTTCAGGCACAAAGCCTGATGGCATGATGGCCTTCAAAACGAGCCGCAAAGCCATCTATCTCTCAATCATGGTCTTAGGTGTTTGCATGAGCGAATGGTGTTATGCCCAGATGAAAACCTATACCATTGACAGCCGTTCAGAATCCTTAGAGCAAACCCTGTACGATATCAGCCCCGATGATGCAAAGAGGCTTAGAGAAAAAGGGTGGCGCTATCCAAAACAGGTCTTGCACAGCTGGAAAGAGGCAGAAAAGAATGTGGGGCCGGCATTTCAAGAAAGAATCCACAGGCGACTTGAACTGGCCTGCCTGCTTCATATGGGAACAGCCAACGCACGCCTTCTGGAAAACGCCGGCATAGATTCTCGCGAAGAGCTTGGCAGTCAAAACCCCGAAGAGCTTCTATCAGATCTCATCAGGATCAATGGCAGGTTGGGACTGCGCCGCACCCCCCCACCCAAACGACGCGTGATCGCATGGATCAATGCTGCAAGGCGCGAGTCCGCATTTTACTAACAGCTCACGACTCGCGGCAGTCACTCATCTCATCACATCTCAGGCTTCGCGAAAAACGCTATCACGCGTGAGCAGAAAGTCCACACCACGCCAAATTATCCAGGTGCCTACAATCGCGACATAGGCGTCAACCGCATAGTGCCAGGCAAGATGAACCGACCCGACGATTATCAACAACAGGAATATGGTCAGGGCAATGCCGGCCGCCCGGTTGGTTCGCCAACCAACCAATGCAAAAAGATAGGCGGATGAGACATGCATGCTCGGCATAGCCGAAATGCCGTTGCCAACATCAAGGCCGCCCGCCTTGTATCTCTCCCACAACATGTCCTGCACGTCGAGAGACCATACGGGGAAGGCTGCATCTGCGCTTCGCAGGTAGTCCATGAGCGGCTGAAACGGATCGGTCATATCCGTAACAAGACCAAAGTAGCATGGGCCTGCGGAAGACAGGAGCGTGGCCGCCAGCGTCCCGAGCAAGATGAAAGACACCGAAAAAGTCAGAAAGAATTGCATCCGCAGGCGGGGATTCCGCAGGCTGAACGCTTGCCAAACCAACACTGCGTAAAGCACAAAAAACCACAGCTGGTAAAAGAAGTTGACCACGCTGGTGACCAGGGGGTAACCGAGCACGGGTTGCAGCAGCTCCCAGGGATAGTAGCCGCCATGCATCGCTCTGTCCCACTCTGCAAAGGTGACATCCCAGCCATAGGGGTTGATGGCCGGAATCATATACTTGAACCAGGTAAAAACCGAGACGAATATCGGCATGAACAACAGAATCGGCAGGGCTACGATGACCCGGTCGATCTTCAGGTATTTGTTTTTCCAGTCTGTCAGGATGTATCGCGTGAGGCGGGCCGGTCGTATAAACACCATCACGTAGAGCGGGTGAATGGCTAATAGAAAGGTCCCCAGGAACAGTGCAGTATAGCGAGCAACCAGGTCTGTATACAGGCTGAGCGACGGTCTTCCGGGCACATGCAAAAATATGTTGATGACAAACCCGGCAGCCGCAAAGCCAAAGACAATTGACAGAAACCACGCATGTGCACGAAACGTTCTCAGAATGGCAGGGAGAATAAGGGACACCTCATCTGATGTGTTGGAAGGGTTGAACTACTTGACTCTCCAGATAGTGCCTTCTGGCCGATCCTCAATCAGGATATTCATGGCAGATAGCTCATCTCGGATCTGGTCGGACTTGGCCCAGTCTTTGTTTCTTCGTGCCTCAGCCCGCTCTGCAATCAAGCGCTCTATCACGGCTACATCAACGCCTTTCTGCTCAAGCAGATCGGCCTTTTGCTGCTCAAAAAACTGAGATGGTGTGTGGGTCAGGATGCCCAGCACGCTGCCTATGCGTCTCAAATCAGCACGAACCGAACCGAGCTGAGCCACATCCCCTTCTCCCAGATTTCCCCCAACATCGTCCATGAGCCGGTTCATCTCTCGAACCGTCTCAAATACGAATCCGATGCCCTTGGCCGTGTTGAAATCATCGTCCATGGCCTCGCAAAAGTTTGCCCAAAGGGGGCCCGGGCTATCGCCCTCCCCAATATCGGACGATTCGAGGGTCCCATCAATCCTTTCCAACAATGCATAGATCTTCTCAAGACTAGTCCCGGCCTCGGTCATGGCCTGATCCGAATAATCGATGGGGCTGCGGTAGTGATTGGAAAGCAGAAAGACTCGGACTGTCTCGGGATGATATTCTTTCAAAAGCTCTTTAATCATCACGAAGTTCCCAAGAGACTTGGACATCTTCTCCTGGTCGATTCTGAGAAAGCCATTGTGAATCCACATATTCACAAATGCTGAGTCAAAGGCTCCCTTTGATTGGGCAATCTCGTTTTCATGATGGGGAAAGATCAGGTCCTTGCCACCCCCGTGGATGTCAAAATGATGACCCAGGTAATGCGTGCTCATTGCTGTGCATTCAATATGCCAGCCGGGCCGCCCCTTTCCCCAGGGGCTGTCCCACATGGGTTCACCGGGCTTGGCGCTTTTCCAAAGCACAAAATCAAACGGATTGCGCTTTCTTTCATCCACCTCCACGCGTGCACCTGCTTCCATCTCCTCAAGGCGGCGCCCAGAGAGTTTCCCATAGTCTTTGAATGTCTCCACGGCGTAGAACACATCGCCTCCGGCTTCGTAGGCATGGCCGCGCGAAATAAGACGTTCAACGACTCCTATGATATCGCCGATATGATCGGTCGCCCTTGGCTCTATGGTCGCTCGCCCAACCTTCAGGGCGTCCATATCCTCATGGAATTCCTGAATGTATCTTTCTGAGAGCTCCTGGGTAGAGACCCCCCTTTTGTTTGCACGGTTGATGATCTTATCATCCACATCCGTGAAATTGCGAACGTATGTGACCTCGTAGCCTAGGACTCTGAGATAGCGGACAATGACATCGAAAACCACCATTGAGCGAGCGTGGCCTACGTGGCATGCATCGTAGACCGTGGGTCCACACACATAGATGCCCACCTTGCCAGGCGTTATTGGCTGAAAAGGCTCCTTCTGCTTCTTCAGTGTGTTGTAAATCTTGAGATCTGTCATTTGGAGGTCTTCAACACTTCACTTCTGTCCCAAAGTGACGACGCACATTGCCGCAATGGCCTCTCCCTTGCCAATAGCCCCAAGTCCTTCCATGGTTGTTGCCTTGATGTTGACATCTCCTGGCTCCATTTCTAAGATGCCGGCAATATTGGCCTGGATGGCAGAGCGATGCTCATCTAATCTGGGAGCCTCCGCTAATACGGTTGCATCCACGTTGTTGACGTAGAACCCCTTGGCACGCACCAGTTGAAACGTTTGAGAAAGAAGCTCCATGCTGGAAATACCCTCAAAAGCTGGATCAGTATCTGGAAAATGCTGCCCGATATCTCCCAGCCCTCCGGCACCCATCAGGGCATCGCATACGGCATGGAGTAAAACATCTGCATCGGAATGTCCCGAAAGGCCCTTATCAAAGGGGATGACAACACCCCCAATGACCAGTTTAGGCCCTGAAATCAGTCTGTGCACATCGTATCCGGAACCCACCCGCATGCGTATGACCACCTTCTCATCAGATGTTATTTCACACCAACCGAAAGACGAAATTCATATATCAGAATCTCTAAGTTCCTGTCAAAACAAATAAAATCATATTGAGCTTCTCTCAGATCCGTGTTAATAGTGCATATTCCAAGGAGTTTTTATGCAACCTGTTGCACTCATTGTTCGTGATGGCTGGGGTTATCGCAAAGAGCCTGATGGTAACGCGGTCTTAGCGGCAAATACGCCGAACGTGGATTCGTATCTTAGCGATTATCCCTGGGTGTTGATGCAGGCGTCCGGAGAGCCTGTAGGTTTACCGCACGGCTACCAGGGATCGAGCGAAGTCGGCCATCTGAACATGGGTGCAGGTCGGATTGTGATTCAAGAGCTGAAGCGGATCAATGACGGCATGGTCGATGGGTCATTCTTCGAAGCCCGGAATTTCAAGGCTTTGGTGCAGAACTGCAAGACACACAACTCCCGGCTCCACCTGATGGGTCTCTTGCAAGACGAAGGCGTTCACGCCCATTGTGATCAGATGTTCAAGATTATGCGCGTGCTTCGGGAGCAAGGTGTTGGAGAAATCATTGTACACGTCTTCACGGATGGACGCGATACGCCTCCCCGCTCCGCCCTCCACTACATCGATGAGTTGAATGACGTCATGAAGCAGCTGGGCAACTGCCGTATCGGTACCCTCATGGGACGATATTACAGCATGGACCGTTCTAGGAACTGGGACCTCACCACCCTTGCCTTCGAATGCATCGTAAACGGGAGAGGCCCAAAAGCCGAGAGGGCCGAGCTTGCCGTGCAGGAGGCATACGCCAACGATAAAACACCTGATGGTGTGGACATGTTTGACGAGTACATCCCCCCGCATGTGATTGGGAACTATGATGGAGTCAAAAATGGCGATTCCGTTCTGCACACCAATTTCCGGCAGGACCGGGCTATCCAGCTTTCCATGGCCTTTGTCGAGGATAAGTACCCGGGAAAGCGGTCTCGTCGGCCGGATTGCCTCTACGTCGGCCTCACCCGTTACTATGACGACTTCCCCAGGTTCATCCTCGGGGCCATAGATGCCGGTGCCGGAATGAAGAATCTCCTCGGAGAAGTCATCAGCAAAAAGGGCCTCAAGCAATTGCGTCTGGCTGAGACACAGAAATATCGGCATGTGACGAGCTTCTTTAACGGCAAATCCACGAAGCCGTATCCGGGTGAGGATGACATTGAAATAAATAGCCGGTATGACCCGGCCACATTTGCTTCCCACCCCGAGATGAACGCCTTTGATGTGCGCGACAGATTTCTTGAAATCGTCAAGGGAGGCTGTGACTATGCCTTTATCCTCATTAATTTCGCCAACTGCGACATGGTGGGGCATACTGGTGACATGACTGCTGCGATAAAAGCGGTAGAAGTTGTAGACAAATGTGTTGGGGATTGCGTCAGACGTCTCCTTGAGTTGGGTGGAGAGATCCTGGTTACCGCCGACCATGGAAACGCGGAAGAAATGATCGAACCGACAACGGGTCGCGTAAAAACCAGCCACTCCCACAACCCGGTAGAGCTTATATACATCAGCAAGCAGGCCAAAGGGAAAACGCTGAAATCGGGTGGTAAGCTGGCCGATGTGGCCCCCACCATCCTGAAGCTCATGGACATTGACATCCCACCCGACATGACAGCCACGCAGTTGATCGAGGAGTGAGGCTATGGAAAATGACAAGTGGAACATAGGTCAACTGCTTGGAGTATCCGGGAGCTATTGGAAGGCTTGCACCTTACATGCCGGCGTTCAGCTGGAGGTCTTCACCCTGATAGGTGACGGAGCCGCTGGCGCAGATGGGATTGCACAAAGGTTGGGAGCCGATGTACGGGGTATGAACGCCCTTCTCAATGCCTTGTCCGCTATGGGACTTTTGACTAAACAGCAGGACCAGTTCATGAACACCCCGGAGAGCAAATCCCTCCTTGTCAAGGACGCCCCGGACTATATCGGTCACATCATTTTGCATCACCACCATTTAGTGCATTCTTGGGCTGAGCTCCCCGAAGCCGTTGAAAAAGGTCAGCCCGTGAGGCAGCGATCTTCCTTTCGTCAAGACGAGGAAAGGGAGAGTTTCCTTATGGGTATGTTCAACCTTGCTATGAACGCGGCCCCCCGTGTGGCAGAAGAAATCGATCTTGGGGGTCGGCGTCACTTGCTCGATTTGGGCGGTGGGCCTGGAACCTACGCCATTCACTTTTGCCTGGCCAATCCTGACCTTCGAGCAACCGTCTATGATCTTTCTAGCACCGAGCCTTTTGCCCTCCGGACCATTGAGCGCTTCGGCCTTTTGGACAGGATTAGCTTTGTGCCCGGCAACTACATAGAGGAGGAAATCAAGGGCGCCTATGACGTCGCGTGGCTCTCTCAGATTCTGCACGGCGAAGGACCCGATGACTGTGAAAAGATGATCCGAAAGACAGTTTCAGTCCTTGAATCGGGTGCACTGATTCTGGTCCATGATTTCATTCTCAATGAAAACCTTGATGGCCCACTCTTTCCTGCACTGTTTTCCCTCAACATGCTGATTAACACGCCGGAGGGCCAATCTTACTCCCAGGGCCAGATTTCATCAATGTTGGCAGATGCCGGCGTGAAGGAAATCCGGAGGCTCTCTTTTCATGGCCCGAATGACTCAGGTATTCTTGCCGGTGTGGTGTAAGCGATCACCATAGAAGCTATCTCAAAAACACATCCAAGGCTTTGCGATCACGCTCAAGAGTGGGAGCAAAGGAGTAACAGAACACCCGGAGTGATGGCCCGCCCTGGCGCAACTCGGTTGTCACAGGGCATTGTCTTCAATACACATAAGCGGCCTATCAAACCTTTGAGTTTTAGACTGCGGTCTGGGCCAGGGAGTAATGGCCCGCCCTGGCGCGACATGTGTGCAGTACGCCATTGTTGTTATTAGTATAGCACCGGACTATGAAGAACTCTGAAGTTGGCAGTCCAGGTCTGGGCCAGGGAGTAATGGAAAAGAACGAAAGAACAACTGCTTTTTTTTAACCAATACTCCAGTACTCCAACACTCCGGAATTGGTCTACCGTCTCGGCCTCGAAACCTGATCCACATTTTTGAGATGGGTTCCAGTATCTCAGGAAAAGGCTCTTGCTGACGCAACAAATGGGAATGAAGATGACCGAAGGTAGGGGTTACAAAGATCTGCTTCCTTTCGGGATATTGGCGGCAGTTATTCTTCTTGTTCCCATCTTCGTGGAGAGCAAATACTACCTTATCGTTCTAAACATCATTGGGCTGAACACCATAGTGGTTGTGGGCCTGAACCTGCTCATCGGTTTTGCCGGACAGATATCACTGGGGCACGCCGCCTTTTATGGCCTG
>JAQBAU010000309.1:0-7817 GCA_032126655.1 Desulfobacterales bacterium | reverse complement strand
CAAGCCAAAAGCCATTTGCCACTGGTGAAATCCAACTACGTTGGATTTCTTGGCGGAGGGAGTAGGATTCGAACCCACGTCCCGTTGCCGGGAAACGGTTTTCAAGACCGCCGCCTTCAACCACTCGGCCATCCCTCCGGGGCTCTGCTGATGTGCTTCTTACAATAACTCATATTATCAGGCCCCGAAATCTCCGTCAAGCCATACGACTCACTGATTTCCGAAACCGCACTGCCCGCCACAATCCGGACAAGTCCAGGTAATGGCGTTGCACGTCATGCCCCACAGGTTCTCCTCCATGCACTTAGAGCAGATCTGAAAACCGCAGCGACACGTCCAGCAGAAGGGCATTTTCAGGCCACACATGTGGCAAAAGTATTCCTTTTTCCGTCTCCGTCTGGATGTTTTTCTGCTTTCCACTGGTTCAACTTGCGATCGCATGCTTCACACTATTAAAGCGAGTCGACCACCCACATCGAGATCCCGGTTCACCTCTGGGGTGAAAAAAGATTTTCACCAGCATCCCAAATATTGTCTCACTTTTTCATTAGTATAATACAAGACGACAAAATGTCTATGTCTGTTTTGCATGGACAAAGTGATCCGTGGCCGTTGTCACAGCCCTTGATTCATGGTAACAATGCGCTGAACAATGCGCCCTATGCTTCTGCAACGACAGGGTTTGCTGTTCCCAAAAAGCCATGACCTCCAAGAAAAAGACCGTCTATCTCATTGATGGAAGCGGCTACATCTACCGAGCCTACCACGCCGTCCGTCATCTATCTACGACCCGGGGTCTGCCCACCAATGCCACATTCGGCTTTACGAACATGCTCCTGAAACTCCTTGCAGATCGGAAGCCCGAGCACATGGCCATGGCATTTGATGCAAAGGGGCCGACTTTTCGCCATGAACAATACGAAGGATACAAGGCAAACCGCCCTCCAATGCCCGAGGACCTTGTTGTTCAGTTACCATACATCAAACAGGTCGTTGAAGGAATGAACATCTCTTCATTGGAACTCTCGGGTTATGAAGCCGATGACATTATTGGCACTCTGGCTCTTGCCGCCGAGAAAGAGGGATTCCAGGTGGTTATGGTCACGGGAGACAAAGACTTCAAACAGCTCGTTTCCCCTGCAATCAGTATCTGGGATCCTATGAAAGACCGCACCATTGATTACGCCGGCCTCAGGGAAGACACTGGCCTGGAGCCCTCTCAATGGGTAGATGTCATGGCCCTTGCCGGTGATGCCTCGGATAATATCCCGGGAGTTCCCGGAATTGGGGAAAAGACTGCCATGACATTAATCAAGACACACGCAAGTCTTGACGGGGTCTTCGAGAACCTTGACCAAGTGAGTAAACCGAAGCTTCGCGAAAGACTGACCAACTTCCGAGAACAGGCCTTCTTAAGCCGTTCGTTGGTGACAATCAACACGGAGGTCCCTTTACCTGTTAAACTAGCATCGCTGAAAGTCACGGGTCCGGATGCAGACAGACTTAGCCACCTCTTCAAAGACCTGGAGTTTCAGAGGCTCCAGAAGCAGTTTCCTGTCAAGACCGACCTAAGCAATAAAGACTATCGCGTCGTTCTGGACGATGAAGCCCTGAAGCGTCTATGTGATGACCTAGAGCAAGCAGAAACGTTTGCCCTCGACACAGAAACAACCGGCAAAGACCCCATGCAGGCGCAAATAGTGGGGCTCTCCTTTGCCTGCCAGCCGAATGCAGCCGCATACATCCCCTTACAGCACCGCTATCCTGGTGCCCCCAAGCAGCTTGACCCCGGCAAAACGCTCGCGACCCTGAGGCCACTTCTCGAAAACCCCAAGTTGGCCAAAGTGGGCCAGAATATTAAGTACGATTGGATCGTTCTGAAGCGCCACGGGATTCAGCTTGACGGGGTTGTGTTTGACACGATGGTCGCTTCCTACCTTCTCAACCCTACCCGTCGCACCCACAACCTAGAGACAATTGCAGCCGAATACCTTGACCATGTCATGATATCCTACAAGGAAGTCACCGGTGGCGGAAAGGACGCGAAAGGCTTTGAGGAGGTACCCATAGAGGCGGCCGTTCCTTATGCCTGCGAGGATGCTGACATCACGTTCATGGCTCATGAGGTACTGAAACCCAGGCTCCACAAAGGCGGCTTTGACAGCCTGTTCAAAGAAATGGAAATGCCTCTCATACCAGTCCTTGTAGACATGGAAATGTCAGGAATACGTGTGGATAGAGGTCGTCTTGAATCTGCATCAAAAGATTTTGAGCGGCAACTCCATGTCCTGGAGGATAGAATACATGCCATTGCCGGTGAGACTTTCAATATTCAATCGCATCAGCAGCTGGGTAGGATACTCTTCGAAAAACTCAAGCTCCCCATTCAAAAGAAGACGAAGAAGAGAACCGGCTATTCCACGGATGTGGAGGTCCTCACATCGTTGTCTATGGGTCACGAACTCCCTGCCATGGTCCTGCGATACCGGTCGCTGGCCAAGCTCAAGTCCACCTACACAGATGCCCTTGTGGATATGATTCATCCGGAAACCAACCGTATACATACGTCATTCAATCAAACGGTCACGGCCACGGGTCGTCTGAGTAGCAGTAACCCGAACCTCCAAAATATCCCGGTCCGGACCGAGGAGGGACGCATAATCCGCGCAGCTTTTGTTCCGAGAAAAGGCTGGACCCTACTGTCTGCCGACTATTCCCAGATAGAACTTCGACTCCTTGCTCACTATTCCCGAGATCCGATTCTTGTTGAGGCCTTTGAACACGATCAGGACATCCACGCCCGGACGGGCGCAGAAGTCTTCAATCTGCTTCCCGCAGTTATTACACCTGAGATGCGGCGCCAAGCCAAGGTCATCAACTTCGGAATCATCTACGGGATGAGCCCTTTTAGGCTTTCCAAGGAACTGGGCATTACCCACAAGATGGCGAAGATCTATATTGAGAACTACTTCCGCAGGTATGAAGGCGTACAACGTTTCATTGAGGAAACCTTAGAGAAAGCTCGGGAGGCAGGCAAAGTTACGACGTTGCTTGGCCGTCATCGCTGGCTCCCTGATATTCTGAGCAGAAACCGCACAGCCCGTGAGTTTTCTGAGCGCACGGCGATTAACACGCCCCTTCAAGGCACTGCAGCTGACCTTATCAAAATAGCCATGGTAAGGATTCACGAAGCATTCCCTCAAAAAGGCCTGAAGGCTAAAATGCTCCTTCAGGTACATGACGAGTTGGTCTTTGAAGTGCCCAGCGAGGAACTGGAAACGGTGAAAGAATGTGTTACCCACCTCATGGAAGGGGTGTACTCACTCCGAGTGCCGCTCAAGGTTGATGTGAAGGTCGGACAGAATTGGGCGGAAGTGCATTAGGGTTAGACCAACTGAGAAATTACTCCTCACCCTCTTCAGCACCATAAGTCACAACAGCCTCCCTGACGCTCTTATAAACGGCTTTAAAGACTTCATCAAAAGCGGCAGGGGAGACACGTCCCGCCTCAATGAACTTGGCTACGATTTCTTTCGAAACTCTGAGGACCTGTTCGTCAATCGTTCTCATTTTCACCTCCGCGAGTCATAAATGCAGTGAGCATCATCCTGTTTGCCCTGAATCGAAAAGCCCGTCACAGACAGACCAATGCAGATCTTTTTTGTCTTAAGGCATTCTTATACCACACACCCGGATCGCCTTTCAAGAGCATCAGAACACTATTATATGGCACAGGGCAGGAAGGTGGGTGAGCGGACAAAGGGTGAGCATGGATATCGCTTGACAGCACATCGGCATTCTGTTATGAATCGCGCAATCATGAAGGCAAAAGGTCATCTTTTTGGAGGCTTCGTGGGAAACAGTTGGTGCTGGTGGTGGCAGCATAATGACAGGGAGTCTGTCCGCACCCAGCCGTAGATTAGGGCCACAGAAGTTGCCAAAAGCCGCGGACAGTTCTTCGGAACCCGCGGTTTTTTTGTTGCCGGAAAAACATGACAGATTCGAATCCCATTCTTGAACTGGTGGAAGTCTCCATCAATTTCGGAGGTCTTCAGGCCATCGACCGGCTTTCATTCCGGGTAGAGAACGGCGAAATCTTCTCTCTCATCGGCCCAAACGGAGCTGGGAAGACCACGGCTATCAATGTGATCACCGGGATATACCCTCCGGTCGAAGGTGAGGTCTACTTTGAAGGGCAAACGCTTTTCAAAAAACGGCCTTATCAGATTGCCCGGATGGGAATTGCAAGGACCTTTCAGAATATCCAGGTATTCCAGAACATGTCCGTTCGGGAGAATGTGATGGTAGGCCTCCATGCCCGGAGCCGCTCTGAATTTGTACGGTCCCTGCTCCACACCCCCATGGTCCGTAAAGAAGAAAGGATGATTCGGGATAGGAGTGACGAAATCCTGGAGTTCATGGGACTTGCACCCAAAGCTGACCTCTTGGCCTCAGGTCTTCCCTATGGTGATCAGAAGAAGGTGGAAATTGCCCGAACGCTGGCCACCGCACCCAGACTGCTCCTCCTGGATGAACCCGCAGCCGGTCTCAATTCACAGGAGACTCACGAAATGTCCCGCACGATTCTCATGATCAGGGAAAAAGGGGTCACGGTACTGCTTGTGGCCCATGACATGAATCTGGTTATGGGGATTTCAGATACCATTACGGTGCTCAATTACGGGGAGAAGATAGCTGACGGGCACCCGGGAGAGATACAGAACAGCGAAAAAGTGGTGGCGGCTTACCTAGGGAGGGAGCCATGGTAAAACCCGTCTCAAAAGCGTGTCTAAGGCCCCATTGTCCCGCCAACGGCGGGATTGCGCCTCGGCTCAAAATCTTTAAGCTCATCCCGCTTAGAGCGGGACTCCGCTTTTTCGCCTGTCCCGCCGCAGCCTTGGCAAAGGCGGACCGCCCCGCGCCCCCGGCGGCAAGCTCGGGATTTTCAACTTGCACTGAACCCTGATCCACATTTTTAGGCTGGTTTTAACGTCAATGAAGAGGCTTAAGCAAGATATCGTCTATAAAACAACAAGGTATTGGAAGAAAGGGGGGAAGCAAGAAAACAATATCCTTTTGATGGCACACAGTGATTGTGAATCCAGTTATTCAGGAGGGAAAAATGAAAGGTAAAGCCTTAGCAATTGTAGCAATTTCTTTAACACTCTGTTTAGCAATCGGTTCACCTTTGTGTTTCGGTGCTGATCCCATCAAGATCGCAGGAATCTTTGCCCTTTCCGGTCGTGCCGCACACATTGGAACAGCACAGCGCGATGCAGTACTTCTTGCTGTAGATGAGGTAAACGCGCAGGGGGGAATCAACGGCCGGATGCTGGAAATGGTGATGGAAGATACGGAGAGCACGCCCACAAAGGCGGTCATGGCCCTGAAGAAAGTCCTTGAAGCAGAAGACGTTGTGGCCATTATCGGACCCACACTAACAGGAACCGCTATGGCCATGAGGGGATTCATCGAACAAGAGCAGGTTCCCGCCTTCATGCATTCAGGAGGTGATGTCATTCTCTTGGCTCCGCTGAAGAAAGATGATCCAACTTCGCTGCCCAAATGGACGTTCAAGTCTCCTTATAAGGCTGCGGATGCCATGGGAAAAATCTGCCAGTACATGAGCAAACACGGCATCAAGAAAATAGGATTTCTCTATTCCAATGAGGGATTCGGGAAAGACGGGCTCAGCAACGTGAAGGTTCAGGCTCCGAAGTATGGCGTGGAGGTTGTGGCTGAGGAGGCGTTTGAACCCACGGACGTGGATATGACCGCGCAGTTGACTCACATCAATGCCAAGGGAGTTGATGCGATCATCGCCTGGACCGTAGGCCCTGCCATGGGAATCATCCCAAAGAACGTCAAACAACTGGGGATAAAAGCGCCTCTCTTTGAATGCCACGGCGCAGGCGATCCCATTTTCTGGAAGGTTGCCGGAGAGGCTGGAGAAGGCGTGATGATGCCATCCACGAAAATTGTGGTAGCTGATCAACTCCCCGATTCTGACGTCCAGAAAAAGAAGATCCAGGAGTATGTGAAGGCATATCAGGCCAAATTCAACCGTGAGCCCGGCACGATGGTAGCCTATGGGGCTGATGCCGCATTTATCGTGGTCGATGCCATTAAGAAGGTAGGCCCGGACCGGGCAAAGATTCGTGATACCATTGAGAATACCCAGGGATATGTTGGTATGAGCGGAATCTACAATATCTCCCCAAAGGACCACAATGGCCTCTCAATGGATGATATTGTCATGATCAAAGCTACCAAGGGGGGCTGGGAGCTGCTCAAATAGAAGGTGGAGCTTTCCCTGCCCGCCGCCCACGGCAGGAGTAATTGACGGCACATGATTATGAGAAGGCACGGGGAGCATTGCACTTCCCGTGCCTTCATTACCCTTGCCAGTCCCAGTGTCAGCAAGAAAACTGTGCAGTAGAAATGTGAAGGCCAGAGATTATGAGTCTTTCGCAGCAGATAGCCCAGTACATTATCACGGGACTGACGATCGGTGCGATTTACGCCATTGTGGCAATGGGTTTTAATATCATCCACAATTCCACCGGAATCGTCAATTTTGCGCAGTGCGAGTTCATCTCTTTCGGCGGCATGTTCATGTATAGCCTGGTTGTTCTCGGTAAGGCCCCGATGCTAGTCGGCTTTTTCATCTCCATGGTCGGGGTAGCCGTCATAGGGGCCTTGATAGCAAGGGGGCCCATAAGATATGCCCGGTCAAAAGAGATCATTGTCCTCATATTCCTGACCATTGGATTGTCGGGGACACTCCGGGGAACAGCTCAGCAGGTCTGGGGAACGGATAACGTTGGTGTTCCCGCCTTTTCCGGAGAAAACCCGATTCATCTTCCGATAGGGGCCACCATACTGCCACAGCACCTATGGATCTTCGGCATCACCATCCTGGTAATGCTGGTTCTGCGCCACTTCTTCAAAAACACAATGATTGGAAAAGCCATGCGGGCAGCAGCGGTGAATCGCAGGGCGGCTGCGCTTGTTGGCATCTCTGTGGATAGGATGATTCTGCTCTCTTTTGCTCTCAGCGGCGCGCTCGGGGCCGTTGCAGGGATGATTATTGCCCCGATTTCCACAGCTTCCTATGATACGGGAATCATGCTCGGTCTAAAAGGGTTTGCAGCAGCTATTTTAGGTGGATACGGAAACTTCGCAGGCGCCATTCTGGGAGGATTCATGTTAGGCCTTCTGGAGTCACTGGGGGCTGGGCTGGTCTCCTCCCAGTACAAAGACGCCATCGCCTTTCTTGTTCTGCTTCTGGTTCTCTTTTTCAGGCCAACGGGGATTCTAGGTTATGGTGAATCAGAAAGAGTATAGAACCCATCTTAAAAACGCATCTAAGGCCCCATTGTCCCGCCAACGGCGGGATTGCGGGTCGGCTCAAAATGCTCACATACTACCGTGTATGCTCCGCGTTCTCGCCGCCCCACGCCTTGCCCTGGGACCTGATCCACATTTTTGAGACGGGTTCTAGTGTCTCAAAAATTGCTTGATGGCGAAGCCATATTTGTTGAACAAACTTCTGAGACACAGCACGAGAAGCCGTTTTGAAACACCATCTAACGCTCAAAGGAACGGAGATGAACGAAGGTAGGGGTTACAAAGATTTGCTTCCCTTCGGGATATTGGCGATGATGATTGTCCTCGTTCCCATCTTCGTGGAGAGCAAATACTACCTTATCGTTCTAAACATCATTGGGCTGAACACCATAGTGGTTGTGGGCCTGAACCTGCTCATCGGTTTTGCCGGACAGATATCACTGGGGCACGCCGCCTTTTATGGCCTG
>JAQBAU010000308.1:0-3017 GCA_032126655.1 Desulfobacterales bacterium | reverse complement strand
CCTCCCAAAATCCACCGTCTAAGATTTGTCGGCGCTGTTTTGAGTCCCGCTGGGGGACATTTTTAGCGGCTTTTCAGTTATTGGGCTTCAAGACGTGGTGAATGTGACTATGATTTAAGACCAAACCAAGCCTTGAAGCCGGATTTCGACACAGTTATCCTTGTGAGCCGGTCTTTTTTCCCTTTCGGTCTGTTTACAGGGTTGCCGGAACGAGCTGAGCTATCTTTGCTCGGGCTCGAAGCAACACGTCCAGCAATGGATGCCCCCTGCAAAGACGGACAAGCAGACTGCGGGAGCGTTCGAGCACGCGCGCCGGCACGTTGATGAGCCGAAACCGAATGGCTTTCATCCGTTTGCAAGCCCAAGATGCTCCCAAGACCAAGCCCCTCATCGCCGCATCAAGGTTCATCGCCAGAATCATGATCCACCACCAGGCAGCATTTTCGCCGAAGTCCTCAGACGGCAACTTGCCCCCGGCCAGATCTTCTTTCATCACCCCATGGGCTTGTTCGCTTTTGCCGCAACGCTTATGATACCAGTGAATCAAATCCTCTCCATCCCAATCCATGTTCGTGACGACTCCGAAAACCTTATGTTTTCTAAGACTCATAACCATGGTCGGAAATGGATATGACTTCCCATTGTCTACGCCTGGCAAGCTCTGTTGTTCGGCCATGGGCTCACGAATCCCCAAGTAGCGATACTCGGGACCCTTCTTGCTGCGCCCGATGGCATTGGGCACAAAGCACACTTCGGCCCACTGCTTTCCTGTATCTATGTGCTGGCCTTTTACCCTTTTCATCAGCGGCTTCCAGTCTGAATCGGCCACCTGTGAAACGGCCTTCTTAAATTCCTCACTCACAGGACAGCCTATGGCAAATTCAATGCGGCCAAAACGCTCATTGTTGCTTAACTCACAATACTTCAACAGCTCGTGCTGGTAGCCTGCAGCATCAGAACGAAGCCGCACCCCTTTGACCCCGTCAGGCAAACAACCCAATGCCTCCTTGAAAACCCGCAACTGCTCATAACCGGCCGGAACGTTGCCATCTCGAAACTCAGTGTGCAACACCAATCCTTGTTCAGACCACCACGTGTTCAGGGGCTGATACGATTTATACCCATGGTAACAAAACAAAGCCTCCTTCTTGCTCGTCTCGACCACTGTGGCATCCATGTCCAACGTCGCTGTCGACTCTGTCTTGTTGCGCTGCATAAAAGAAACAAAATCTCGGTTTGTCTTCGCAAAACCTCGCAGATACTTGTTCGCCCCCGGTATGTATGCCTTGCCCGGTTGGCGCAACCCCTCCTGCTCAGCATCATGAAAGGCCGATAGATATCGAAACACCGCCGAGGCAGAGGGCACTGATCGCTTCTTTTCCTTGCGCCAGCGACGCTCCAGATCTCGCCGCGTCTTGCGCCTCAGACCATGCATCCGGCTCCTACGCAAAACCCGACAAAACCCGTCGTCTGCCTCAAGAACCTTCAAATCCTCAACACAATCACCACCGGACAGGTTCAATAATACCAACGATGTCACCACCTCACCATCAGTCCATCCCTGGCTGCCTCGAACCCCTAAATGCTTGTCCGCTAACCTGCTCAACCCTGACACATGGGCCAGATCCAGATACGCCGGCAGCCCACCCAATGCCGTCAGCCCTGTGTCAGTTTTTTCCACTTCATACTTGAAAGGAAGAATCCCTTGTGACATAATAGCTTCACCTCGTTGATGATAGATTTTTGTTGGCAAACTCAATCTATCTGCTTGATTTCTCAAGCGCAACGAGGTTTTTTATTTTTTTGATGGTGAATCCAGGAAGAGGGGAGCTGTTACAAGAATAAGTGAGTTGCTGCAATAAGAGATGATAGATGATAGCTTCCGCCTTCGTCCTTTCGGGCTACGCTCAGGACAGGCCCTTCGACCAGCTCAGGACAGGCAAGGCTATGGCGGGACAAATCGGTGCGACCCTTCGACGGGCTTCTGCCTTCGTCAAGACTACGGCGTGACCCTTCGACGGGCTTCTGCCTTCGCTAAAGCTTCGGCGGACAGGCAGGGCGGACAGGCAGGGCAGGCAGGGCAAGCAGGGCAGGGTGCTAGTGTCGCCGCTCAGGTATACAGCACATCCGAAACATGTACCATTGATACGTCATCATGTTTGACGCGATGCAAGAAGTGTTTGATTGCTCTTGCCGTCTCCGGGAATGGATGGCCGATTCCCACGGCATGTCCGTCTCTCATCGCACAGATTTGAAGCCTCTCCAGTTGGGAAAGAACAACTGACTCACCTGCCTTATAATCCACACAAACGTTCCTGCGAGCTGTGACCATGCCAAGTCCTCTGGCAACGCTATAGGCTTGTGACCGGCTTGAGGTAAGGCTGTCAACAAAGAAGAGCCCTCTTTCCTTTACCACGCTCAAAGCTTCATTCATCTCTGTGGAGCGTTCCGTAAACCGTGAACCCATGTGGTTGTTTACTCCAACCGCAAAAGGGATTTCAGATATATTGTCTTCCATAATCCTGACTATTGTCTCTGGCCCATCTCCTACATGGAGGGCGCCAGGGCCTGGATCACAGCGGGGGCTATGCGGTTCCATTGGCTGGTGGAGCATGATTTCATGCCCCTCAGAATGGATCTCCATAGCCAGGCGGTGGGATTTTGGAAGCCGGGGTAAGATGGAAAAGGTGATAGGGACGTCTAGTTCCAGGAACTCCCTGGCATGAGTAAAGCTGTATCCGATATCGTCGATAATTAAGGCGATGCTGAGTTGAGGGGGCTTGTTGTTCTCGTATGGCTCAAATGCAAAGGCCCGTGAAAAAGTGTTTATCCCAAAGAGGCTTCCTGCCAGCAGCGACGCGCTTTTCAATAAGAAAGATCTTCTGTCCATCGTGTCCGTTGACCCCCTCAACCTTGCGTGTTTCGGATATTCTACCATATATTGTGGTAAAAATCAAGAAGAAATACAATATGTTGGCAGAGGGGTCGTTTTTGGGTAGAAATGGGGGGTGTTTTTT
>JAQBAU010000307.1:0-5394 GCA_032126655.1 Desulfobacterales bacterium | reverse complement strand
GTGTCATCAGGGTCAAAAGGCAGCAAAAGCAGCCTGTATCCCAGTGCCTCAAGCTTGCCGCACACACGCATCATAACGTCCAGTAATTGCTCTTCATCAGACCCCCAGATATCTGATCCTTTGACATGTTTGGCGCCTCTTATCTTGGCAATGTTTATTCCGACCAACCCCTTTTCCGTTGCTTCATAGGAATTTGGCTCCAAGATAAGCGCCGTATCTCCCGTGACTATTGACTCGATTCCGTATGAGGCAAGAAGCTCTTGTGAGTGGGGCCCTCTGACGCCCATGAACCGAAAGTCGTACCCTCTTAGAATCTCGATTTGCCAGGGTTTTGGTGGACCCCAGAAGCCGGGAGACCTCATCCCAATGCCTATGGCGTAGTTGTACTTGTTTTTCATGATCCAGACCGGCCATCTGGGAAACAGTGTGCCCCCTCCAAACAACGTGATTTTGCTCTCAAAACGCCGATTGTTGGGCACCAGCCAGCAATCCGGAAACAGTTTCATGTTGGCTGGCAAGAAAGCCTCGTCTCCTATGTTTTGATAACCCAACCATCCAATGTAAGTAATCTTTGTCATAACAAGTTTTCTAAACATTGCTAATCGTCCACCGCTGCCCCAGCAGGGAACAATATTCACAACGCGAGGTCTTTACGTTGCAGTATGGCAGAAGGCACTTGACGACCCGCCCACTCATAGAAAGGGATATCCGTTCGAGTCGTTGTCTATGACTTCCTTTGATAAGTGCGACATCTCCAGGCCCCAACCATTTTCCGAGTAATTCTATGGCCTCAGCGACGTTTCCGTTCACGTAAACTAACGACTCGTTAGGAAAACCCTTACGTCTTATGCCCGCCTCGTAGTGCTGCCTCGCAGCTTCGTCACCGATCAGGATGATGCGTGAACTCACTTCTGCCAGACGTTCCCCGATTCTTTCATAAATTGCGTCGGGACTTCCAGGGGGGTCGTAGATTTCTCCGAAAACCACGATCTTGCTCCTTGCATTAATCTCCGAGAAAACGTCCAGAGCAGCATCAACGGTTTCCAGGGTTGATTTGCAGTCATCCCGGATAAGCCATGCACCATTGGAGAGTTCAACAGGTTGAAGTCGCCCCCGCGTCGGTGACAGGGACTCTAACGCTGGAAAAACCTCTGAAAGAGTCAGACCTTCTGCATATGCCACCGCTGCTCCGGCTAGAATTGAATATACCATTGGGCGCCCAAGAAGCCGTATTTTCATATCGTACGCTTTTTCTGCCACATGAAGGGTGAAACGTGTTCCTTTCGGCCAGTCAAGAACGATGTTGCTTGCCCTGACCACATTGTTCTTGCTCAAACCAAAGTGGATTGCTCTCGCTTTGGTCTTTTCTTTCATCCAAAGGACGTTGGGATCATCACCATTAAGTACCACAATGCCCGCTTCCGGCAAGACACGAACCATTTCGCACTTTTCTGATCGCGTTCTTTCAAGGGAACCAAGGCGATCGTGGTGTTCACTGCCGATTGAGGTAACCACCGTGATATCAGGCCTGATCATTTTAGCGTAGGGGGCCATTTCCCCGGGGCCGCCGATTGCAACCTCAATTACCGCATGGCGGTCATTTGGCCGTATCTGAAGTATTCCACGAGCCAGGAAACTCTTCGTATTCCACTGGGAAACCCTTTCAGGATTTCTGCCAAGCGCCGTTGCGATGCACCTCGCCGCGGTTGATTTTCCAAAAGTACCCACGACGGCAACAACCCTGCATTTTTTTGCCAGCCTGCGTCGATAGTTTTCAGCAGCCCATGACAGTACTGGCCAACACTCCTGAAAAAGATCCAGCATAACCTGCATCCTGGCAATTTGAGTACGCATAGGAATGGGTATTTCTTCCCCTATTGTTTTCTTCATTTCTTTCCTATATTGCCAATAAACTGGCGATGAAACGGGAGATTTTTCATTTTTAATTGAAATGCATTCGCTTTGTTTTAGAGAATATGTCCTAAGAGTTAGAAAGTGTCAAGGGCAGGTATCCGATACTGGTTGTAAGGTTTTGGAATACTGGGGCCTTGCTGCAGATTTGACAGACAGAGGGTTATAGGATACGTTCCCACCGATCTTCTTTGCCTAAAGATAGGGTTTCGAATCCATGTCAGTTCTAGCTGAAAGCATACACACCCTCAGTCAAATTTGGAAGAACCCCCGAAGAACAAGAGATGCAATTACTGCGTTCCAAAATCGCAAATTGCGGGCGATAATCGCTTATGCCTATCAACACGTCAAATACTATCGCCACCTTTTCGATGCTAATGGAATACGGCCGGAAGACATCAAAACGACTGAAGATCTTTCTCTGGTTCCCATAACGTCCGGACAGGATTACAGGACCTGCCCCCTTGAAGAAGTGTTCTCCTCAGAAATCGATCCGAAAAAAGCCGTCAAACGTTCGACGAGCGGATCGTCCGGACGCCCTTTTGCCGTATACCGTACGCCCTGGGAAGATCACCTGATCAACTTGTTTCATATTCGCATCATGCAGCAGTTTGGGGTTCGTTTTTTTTATAAGACGGCGAACATCCGATTGGTTTCCGCCAGTCACCAACGCGACAATGTCGCTGGCAGTGTCCGACAAGCACTTGGCATCCATAGGCAGTATCCCATTCATAGCCTGCTACCCGAAGACGAAATCTTACGTAAGCTCTCTTTGCTAAAACCCGACGTCTTATTAGGGTACCCCACCGTGCTGGCGAATATCGCCAAGTTCGCCGCTTCTGAAGGATCCCAGGGATTTGATCCCAAGTTCATCATAGCGGGCGGTGAATCTCTGACCCCGTTTAGAAGACAGGAAATAGAGAGGGGTTTTCGGAAGACGGTATATGGAATCTACGGGGCACACGAGTTTAACAAATTGGGGTGGGAGTGCCCTGATAGCGGTGATTATCACGTATGTGATGATAATGTTGTCCTCGAAGTCCTTCAAAATGGTCGGCAGGCTGCCATGGGGGAGCAAGGTGAGGTCGTGGCCACGGGTCTTCATACCTATGCCATGCCGTTCATTCGGTACCGTCTTGGCGACATTGCCACCCGTGGCCCGGAAGTCTGTTCCTGCGGGCAACCGTTTTCTACACTCCGAGCCGTGCAGGGACGCCTGCACGACTATTTCCGGTTACCAGACGGGCGCCTGATGCATCCTGACAAGATTGTGGTTCCAATTATGGAAAACGAAAGCTCCTGGTTCGATCGCTATGAACTTGTTCAGGAGAAAGTGGACCGCATTGTTCTCCGAATTCAGCCGTTTCAAGACCCTTCCGAAAGTCAATTGGTCAACGTCAAGAGGCTGGCGATGAGCCAGCTTCCCCGCGATGTTGACTTTTTGATCGAAATCGCTGACGAACACTCATTCAAACGTGAAGGGAAATTTCGTTTCTGCCGTTCAATGGTTCACTCGCATAGCGACAAAATCTCATGGGATCAGTTTTAGCTTATGCTACCTGTTACCAATGCACACACGCATCTTGAGCTGAGCTGCTTAGCGCAGTCTTTCTCATCGAATCACATGGAATTACTCCCCTGGCTGGGCGATGTTGCCAGAAAAATGAAGCAGCTGACAGCAGACGAAATCCACACTTCTGTTCAACAAGGGATTGATGCACTGAAGCTTTTCGGCACAACACATGTGTGCGACGTAACTGCTTCATGGGCTAGTGTACAGCCGCTTCAAGAAAGCGGATTGAACGGCACTGTCTTTATGGAGGTCCTGGGCTTCAACAAACCGCATGGATTAGAGAAGCTGGAACATGCAGTAAATAGGATTGATCAGGCACGGCAGCAGAACTTTGCTTCACCCATGAAGGTAGGTTTGACCGTCCACTCCCCCTATACCTGCCATCCCGCTCTACTTGAGGAATCCGCTGCACGGTGCAAGGCTGAAGCTATACCGCTGTGCATCCATGTTGCCGAGACACGGTTGGAAGACGCCTTGATCAGACGGGCAAGAATAATGTCCTTCATCGGCAATAATCTTGTTTCACGTAAAATTGCCGGTGTCTTATCCAGGTTACCCTTGAAGCAAGGCTCTATTTCCTATCTGGATTCGCTGGGCGTACTGGATGCCCGTCCATTTCTTGTTCATTGCATTCATTTGACGGACAAAGAAATAGATCGTGTTGCAGAGGCTGGTTGTGCAGTGGTTCATTGTCCTCGATCGAATGATCGTCTTGGGTGCGGCAGAATGCCGCTAGAGCGTTTTCTCTCGGCAGCTATTGATGTTTACCTCGGCACTGACAGTCTTGCCAGCAGCCCGAGTCTTGATATCCATGAAGAAGCTGAATTTGCAAAGAGCCTTCATCATGGCTTAGTTCCGGATGACCTCATTGATAGCATGATACATCGCCCGTTACCATGATCTCCCATGCTTGACTTTGACAAGCGAACGCATGAATCATTCAACTGACTAACGATATTAGTGTATTAAACTCGTAGCCGTGCTCAACCTTATTCCACGAAAAGCCCACAGAGTCGATTGGTTCGTCTTTGAATACCCGTAGGATAACTAGAGCCCTCGTACTCTTGCTCTCAAGCACTCTTCTTAGTATTGCCTCTTTGTTTTCGGCATAAAGACTGATAGCCACGATGTTGTTTTCATACTCACTATAAGTCTCACCCCATTGTCTGACAAAAGAAACGTTTCTTATTCCCAGCTTTTTGACCAATCTCTTTCCAAGAGTAAAAGCTGCTTTGTCTTTGTCCAGGACTGTTATGGGACCAGGAAAGAACTTCGCCCAATATATGGCTGTAAACGGAACAGCGCCACCGCCTACAACAGTGATACTTTTGAAGCTGTCTATTTTGTGGCCATAGATGGCTTTTCTTTCGTTTGACAGAAAGCCCTGGCGAGTCAAGCAATGCTCTTTAGCCAGAAAGGGAAAGAGTGAAGAAATATATTCTTCAAGAGTGATGGCGGTATTCTTGCTAAATATGAAGAAAAGAGACCTTTTAAGGATTCTATAGGTAAAGTTCTCTATCATTACTAGTCGGTGTAGCCAAAGTAGTCTTTGAAGAAAAGACCAATTGCGCCGAAGTACATCGCTTCAAATCCGGCCCCAAGACGACAGCCTGGTCCGTTTGACTCAAAAATGAGATACTGTGATGTTATGTTTGAGCTCACCGTATTCAGACCCTACCGGTCCGGTCCTGTCTGTTTGTTCCTGTTAGCCCCCGGACTTTCAATTGGTTCCATTTCGAAAGCATCGCAAACCACGGTTTGATGGCCATGTTCGTAACCTTGCTTGAAGCCCTGTAATAAATGTAGAGATTCGCTGTCTGGAATCCCCTTATGGCCTTTGTCTCGTACATGCCGCGGCCAGCATAAAACCGCGTCGTACCCTCTAACACAGCGTCCATCATCGGTTTGTA
>JAQBAU010000306.1:0-2731 GCA_032126655.1 Desulfobacterales bacterium | reverse complement strand
CGCGTTGCGCCGGCTCAAAGGCAGAGGGCAAAGCTCATAGCGCATAGGGAAAAAGCCTTAATTGGCCGCAGACACACGCAGACGCTTCGACAAGCTCAGGACAGGCATGGCTCAGGCCAAGCAAGAACGAATCTCTCACAGAGCCCACTGAGAACACAGAGTTATTATTGAGTCTATCTCCCATCTTCCCCTTAACGCCTAACGCCATGATACTCAAGCCGTCAGGCGTTAAGCGAAACACGCATGCCTGCGGCAGCTCGACAGGCTCACCACAGGCAGGCTTCCGCCTACGCTAAAGCTTCGGCGGACAAGTCCCCACTTCACCAACCTCACCGAGGGGACACACTGACCAGTCGACACGTTCAGGACAAGCAGGTTTTTCCAGAGCGGATAGGGCATAGTGCAAAGCGAAAAGAAACCTCTGACCAGTCTTCGTAGTAGTAAACCTTGTCACCTTTACATATCGCCCCAGAATCCCGCCTGCCGAAACTCCCGCAGCACGCGGCGATGCACGTGGTCAAATTCGGGAAGTTCCGCCATTTGGGAAGCAAGCCGCGTTTCCCAGAGCTTTTTCAATCGGGTGTTTTTCCTGATGAAGATTTCGCGAACTCTCGTCAAATCTTTGCCGCGAAAATCCATCTTCTGCCCGACCGCATTTATCAACTCTCCCACTTTTAAGCAATCATGGGATAGCAGGAACCAGAGATCATAAAGGTCGCGGGGTTCATTTCGGGCAGGGTCAAAAATGGCGACAATCTTTTCGGCACCGATCTCATGCAGGGTGTAAACACCAATGATAGCATCATCCGGCAAATCCGTATATTCTTCGTAAGTTTTCAGGACCGGCCTCGTTTCAATGGGGAAGACGAGTTGCTCCCGAATCGTGATATCCACCTTGGCCTCCTTGCCCGTGGCGCCGGGCAGGGGACCTTCGTACGCAATGAAAAAAGAATGGCTGTTTTGGTGGGGGTGCCGGTCAATGCGGCTGATGGTGAGTCTGATCCCCGAGGCCTGCTCCACATACGCAAAAGCCTGGTCAAATTCCTCCTGAATATGCTCAAACAAAACATCATTGCGAAGGGTGAAATCGAGGTCTTCCGAGAAACGATAGTCCGGGATGTAGCACTTCTTGATGGCCGTTCCCCCCTTGAAGGCCAGGGTTTCTCGAAGAACCGTTGTGGATAAGCCTACCAGAAACCAGGATAGACAGTAGTCCCGTTCCAGGACTGCTTCCGGAATTCGACGACCGCCCCTTCGGGCAAGACGGTTCGACAACAGGGACAGGTTCCGCTGGGGGATCATCAGGTCCTGACAACGGTCAAGAGTTCATCGGCAGATACATTCAATCGCAGTCTCCATTTCCGGAAATATTTTCCCTCCGCCGGCAGCACTGGATCCAATCTCACGTATGTATCCGTAAGGTGACCCAGAAGCATGTTTATATCCTCCTGAGCCCCGATCTCATAGAGTTCCATGATATAACCCAGCCGTCGGATGACGGCACCCACATCGACCTTAAGCGCATATTCAATCAATTTATTCACATGGATGGCCTCACGCCGCATCCAAATGCCCTTGGCCACCTCGCTGAGTCCACCGCAATGCACCGGCTGCCTGAGGCCGTCGATCATGGTCCGTTCGAGGTCGCTCACGGTAACCTTTTCCTGCTTGGTAACCCAATGGTGCGTCAGGCCAAAAAACCATCCCCTTTTACAGGAAATAAATCGGAATTCCGTGCCCATGACATGGATGGAGCGGGTCTTTTGCGGTGTGGAAACGTGAACCACCAACTGGGGCTGGGTGGTCATCCCGTGGATTTCCATAGCCGTACCATGGGACAGATAGTAATCCCCGTCGTTTACCAGCTCCCGGGCCAGGACAAGGGGATTTCCCGTATACTCCCCCTCTTTTCCCAGTTCAAAAGGCACCAGTATGAACAGCCCTGGCTTGAGCCGGGTTACAACGCCCCTGCCCACAAGCTTTCTGGCGAAGCTTCTGGCGTTTGCATGACCCACACCAAGGATCTTCTGAATGTCCTTCAGGCGGAAGATCACTCTGTTCTGGTCATAGAGCGTCGTGATCAGGCGGGCTGCCTGGGGCCCCAACGTTTTGGTTTTGGTGTTATATTTAAGGCTCATAATGTGTCCTATGGGGACACAATTTAGGGTTATGTTATCATATTGTCAACCAAAGAAATGTCTGCGACAATCTGCGGCAAACTATGAGACCTTTGCATAACTCCTGATACATTTGTCATCAAATAGCTATTCTTCGTATTGTATGTCTGCGTCTGTCTGCGCCTGCCCCGTAGGTAGGTACTATCGTACTGGGGTGAAACTTCTTTTCTGCTTTCACCGGGGTCAATCCTGTCTAAGGCCTTTTTTGCTGTGAGCTATCAGCTGTGAGCTGGCGCAACGCGCCCCGTCTGTGGCTAATCATTCTTCTATAGCTTTTTCTGGCGGGATTCCCACTTTCCCCGCCAGCTGATCCAAAAGGAAAGCGCGAGAGGTCAAGCCAAAATGATTGTTTGCGGATGTAGAGGAGATCATAGCGAACATAATTCGACGTTCCATTAGGGAAACAAGTGGTTTGGATTTATCTTCCTTTTAGGGTGAGTGTGTCCACTATGGTTCTTAGCAGGATCTCTATATCAAGCCAAAGTGATTGATGCTTGATATAGTAGAGGTCATGCTCGAGTTTGAGCAGAGCATCTTCTTTTGAGGCACCATAC
>JAQBAU010000305.1:0-4111 GCA_032126655.1 Desulfobacterales bacterium | reverse complement strand
GGCACAGCAACGCTTATATTGTACAGATTTTCCAGACCATCATATTCCTGAGCCAAATCAAAAAAGGTATTCAATGCCGCCATTTCAAGCTTTTCAAAACCATAGGTGGCATAATCCTCATTTTTCTCCTCGACCCGTTTCAGAATAGCGTCCAGTGCATCCATAAGTGGTGAGCCTAATTGTTGCGTCCCGTGATTAATCTACACAATTTCTAAGATCGGATAGGAACCAAGAACTGTAAGCACCAAATCCCAAATAACTACTGTTTTGCGCTATGGTTGCGCCTGACGGCTTGAAAAGAGGCACTTCGTGCCAAGGCGTAAGCCGCAAACAAATAACAATGACCAAAATTCCAAACTGTTCTGTCGCCTTAAGGCGGAAAGGCTCAAGTCTGTTTTGGTTATTGAATAAATGACTTCTGAGACACGATACTATAACCTATCTCAATAAGATTAGGGTTCAGGGCAAGGCACGGAACGGTGAAAACTCGGAGCATACACGGTAGTATGTGAACACTTTGAACCGTTTCGCAACGCCGTCATGGACACTTAGATTGTTTTTGAGATGGGTTATAGCTATCCTTTGCCGATTCCTTTGTAAATAAACCCGGCCCTTTCAGCCTTGGCCCGGTCTATAACATTTCGGCCATCAACAATGATAGGGGTGCGCATTAGTGATTTCAGCTTGCTCAACTTAAGCCTGAAATAAGGCTTGTGTTTGGTGACAATCACGACACAGTCCGAGCCTTCGACCACGCGGTTCAAGCTGCGGCCCAGTTCTGCTTCAGGAAAGCTCCTCACATACGGATCGTGCGCCACAACCTCGGCACCGTATGTTTCAAGGTCCCGGATCAGGTCATAGGCAGGGGTGTTTCTCACATCGTCTGAGTCTTCAAGATATGCCACGCCCAGCAACGCAACCTTGGCGTCTCTGAGAGCAATTTTCTCGGCCGCCAAAGCCTCTCTGATCATCTGTGTGGCATGCGTTGGCATGAAGTTGTTTATCTTCCTGGCGAGGCGCACGAACTCAGGATTCATGGAAGGTTTGCCGTACTTTCTGACCCCGTAGTCCAGAAGCCAGGTGTCTTTGGGAAGACAGTGACCGCCTACCCCGATGCCTGGCACGTGCATATGCCGTTCGGCGCGCGAATTGATCAACTCAAGAACCTCGAATACATTAACACCCAAACTCTCGCATGCCATAGCCATTTCGTTTGCAAAGGCTATGTTCACGTCTCGATAAGCGTTTTCGATCGTCTTGGAAGTTTCAGCCGTTAGGATGTCGGTGGAGAAGATCTTTGCCTTAACGATTTTCTTGTACAGCGCAACAGCCCTGTTTCGGCTCTTCTTGTCAACGCCCCCCACAATTCGGGGAAGATTTGCGATATAGTCAAGGAGCCGCCCGGGCATGACCCGCTCATAAGAATAGGCCAGGCAAAACCCCTCCCCGGCTTTAAGGCCAGATTTCCGTTCCAGGATGGGCTGCACAACAAACTGAGTGGTGCCGGGGGCCACGGTTGACTCAATGACAACGAGACTCCCTTTCTTCATGTAAGTCCCTACCTGCCTTGAAACTTCTTTAAGGGAAAGGTATCTTGGGTTGTGCTCAGCGCCGTCCGTGGGGGTTTGGACATCAATCAACACAATGTTCATATCCTTGATTACCGAGAAATCGTCGGTCACGCGGAAGGAACCTTTTTTCACAACCCTCCTAATCAAGTCGTCGAGTCCCGGCTCATCCCCTTTAAACGGGGACTTCCCTGCATTCAGAACGTCTATCTTCCATCCTGACCGCTGAGAACGTCTCTGGATGCCCGTTACATCGAAGTTCCTTTGGTCTGCCAGGAGCGCGGCGACCGGAATACCCACATAACCCATTCCAACAACACAAATTCTCGTCAAAGCGGTTCTCCCCTTCCCACCTCTGAACAGAAACATGTTTCTCTAATTTCGCGCTCAGGCTACGTTTTTTGTAGAAAATTGTCAAACAAAACATACCTCCCCGACTTGTGACGCAGGGTGCACAAAAAAGACATAAAGCCATCTCAAAATCTCGGATCAGGTTCGAGGGCAAGGCACAGGTCGATCCGCCGTCGCTCAGAAAGCTATGGCGGGACGCGCAAAAAAGCGGAGCATACACGGGTAGTATGTGAGGATTTTGAGTCGGCCTGTAACACCGCCATCGGACCTTAGACGGGTTTGTGAGATGGCTTTATGAAGCCTGTCTTGATTTAGGCTACTCATGATGGTATCTCTCATCAACAGAAGGGAGAAGCCGTCTTGAAAAGCAACAAGCCCGCCAAAACCATCTTTGTATGTCAAAGTTGCGGCTATCACTCACCTAAATGGTTAGGTAAATGCCCCGAATGCAGCGAGTGGGACAGCCTGGTAGAGGAAAAGCTCAGCCCTGCCCTTCCCTCCAACACAACAAGCCCTTCCCGTTCATCTCAGCCAGTCCCGCTCGACTCAGTGGAAATGAGTCAACAAAGCCGCATGACAACCGGTATGCAGGAATTCGATAGGGTCCTCGGGGGCGGATTGGTACCCGGATCTCTTGTCCTGGTTGGAGGAGATCCCGGCATTGGCAAGTCGACTCTTATGTTACAGGTTCTGCACCGGCTTGCCGACGCCCAACATCAGGTTCTCTACATCTCCGGCGAGGAATCCCTTGAACAAATGAAGCTTCGCAGTGAACGCCTGGGTGTTGCTTCGAAAGGCCTGTGGGTGTTGTCTGAAGTCGGGCTCGAGAAAATCACCGCTGTCGCCGATCAAATGAATCCACATGCGATGGTTGTGGATTCAATTCAAACCGTGTTTACCCATGATTTGACTTCTGCCCCCGGAAGTGTGAGCCAGGTCCGTGAGGCAACGTTACACCTGATGCATCTGGCCAAAAGGACGGGTATCCCCATTTTCTTGATTGGTCACGTTACCAAAGAGGGGGCTATTGCAGGTCCCAGGCTCCTTGAGCATATGGTAGATACGGTCCTCTACTTTGAGGGCGAACAGAATAACATCTTTCGAATACTTCGTGCAGTCAAAAACAGGTTTGGTTCTACCAATGAGATAGGCGTATTTGAGATGAGAGATAACGGACTGTGTGAGGTTACTAATCCTTCTGCAGTATTTCTGTCTCAACGCCCGTCTGATGTTCCGGGCTCTGTGGTAACAGCAAGCATTGAAGGCTCCAGGCCGATATTACTTGAACTCCAGGCCCTTGTTGGACGAGCCAGTTTTGGAACACCGCGCCGGACGGTGCTCGGGGTGGACTACAACAGGGTTTCACTCCTTGTCGCAGTCATGGAAAAGAAACTGGGTCTCCAGCTGATGAGTCAAGACATCTTCGTGAATGTGACCGGTGGCGTAAAGGTGTATGAACCTGCCGTAGATCTGGCGATTGTTTCAGCTATTGCCTCGAGCCATGTTGACAAGTCTGTAAAGGATTCCACAGTGGTTTTGGGAGAGATCGGGCTCACTGGAGAAATTCGCGGGGTTAGTCAAGCCGAACATAGAGTCCACGAGGCGTACAAGATGGGCTTTAAGCGCTGTCTCCTTCCAGGAGACAATCTGAAGCATCTCAAAGGGCTTGCTGACATGGAGATAGTCGGCGTGCATACAATCTCAGAACTGCTGGACACGTTATTTTGATTGGATCATCTCCCGATTAGTTGCAGTTAATTACGGTAAAATTAGTGTGTCATCTCCACTTGAGCAGGTGTGATCCCAGAGGGGTCAAGGGGTCAAGGATCCAAGGGTTCGAGTGGAATGCTTTGAAACCTGCTGAAGGATCCAAGGGGTCGAGGGTCCAAGGATTCGAGCGAAAAGCAAAGAAATATTCAAGAAAGGGCCCCCAGATTTTGTTGGCAGGAGATTTGGGCTTCATTTAAAAAAGTGAATTGGGCACAAAAAAACATCGCGGAAATCGAAAGAATGTTAACGGCGCTGATAAGGTCTTTAGAGAATAAACCCTTGAATCCTTGGACCCTCTTCTCCAACTGAACAACCCTCGTCTATAAGACGAGGGGTTCAACAATGGGATTGATTAAAATCAACAATTTTCCAAGCCGGACCTGCCGTGGACGTCATGCCGGACTCGATCCGGCATCCAGAAT
>JAQBAU010000304.1:0-4112 GCA_032126655.1 Desulfobacterales bacterium | reverse complement strand
CGTCTCGATTCCTTGGCTATCGGTTCGCCGTTATCAAACATTCCAACCTCACCAGCAGATGGCCTGACAAGACCGGCAATGATACGGACTAGCGTGCTTTTGCCTGACCCATTCCACCCGGTAATGGCCAGCACGTCCCCTTGCTCCAACTCAAAGGAGATGTCTTTGAACAGCAGGGTTTCTCCGTAATGCTTGCCTATGCCGGATAACTTCAGTGTAAACATTGCGCTAACCGTGTAACACTGCACCCGACATTTTGTCAATGTTTGGGAGGCTCTACAGATTTCGATCGAGGGAGGTGAAAAAGCTACACTAGAACCTATCTCAAGAATAAGATCAGGGTCCAGGGCAAGTTGAAAATCCCGAGATTGTCGTCGGGGGCGCGGAAGTGTGAAAAAGCGGAGTCCCGCTGTAAGCGGGATGAGCTTAGAGATTTTGAACCGTTCCGCAATCCCGCCGCAGGCGGGACCAATGGGCACTCAGATTGTTTTTGAGATAGGTTCTATACGATTTCTATGCTTTTGGGAGGGCAAATCACGAGGACTTGGTCTCCGGTAAGAACAGGTGCCTCTTTGTATGCCTCTCTTCCAAGAAGGACGCTAATAGGAATCCCGATATCTATGAGGGCTCTCACGTCACCCCCTTCGTCAGTCAGCTGCACTACCCGGCCAACAAATCCATTGTCACCCGGAGGGGAGTCCTGGGCAGGCAATACCTTTGCCGTCCTTGGATCGATTGATATTGTAACTTGCCCGGTCTTGGCGGTCTGAACCGGCAGCATAATCTTGTCGTGAATAAGGCAATACATACCACCAAGATCATCTCTCCTGATCGATCCGCTGAAGATATTCTCATAAACCGAAGAAGCCGGCTTTCCCTGAAAGAGAAAGACGATGTGATCTGAGAGCTTTGTTGCCTGCATTCTGTTGTGGGTCGTAAAGATGACAGAAATCCCTTTTTGTCTATTGATGTCCCGCAGTATCCCCTCAATGATTATCTGATTCTCAATATCCACGTTGGATGTTGGTTCGTCAAATAGGATCACTTTGGGTGAGCAGGCAAGGGCTCGTGCAATCGCAACTCGCTGGGTTTCTCCTCCTGAAAGCTTGTGAGCGCTGGCCTGGGCAAAGTCACGCATTCCTACCAGATCTAGCACCTCGAAGACTGTTTGCTTCCTGCGCTCTTTCGCAACTTTTCGGATCCGGAGGCCAAACTCCACATTTTTGTATACGCTGGTAGTAAAAAGAATAGGCTGCTGCTCGACCATGGCTACTTCTCTTCTCAACCCCTGAAGATAAGTTCTGGAGAAATCAACTTTCTTTGCGTTATAGGCAATCTCTCCCGTGGTCGGCTGCATCAGGAAACTCAGAATTTCCAGCAGGGTCGTCTTGCCGGATCCGTTCGGGCCAAGGAGACCATATACCTTGCCCTTGTCTATCCGGAGTTCTGGGATGTCCAAAACCTTACGGTCTCCATAGACCTTGGTGAGATTCTCTACCTCAAAAACCATCAGAGTCTTGCTCTCCCCTGCAGATAGTTGAAAAACAGGTTTACTGTGAAGCTTATCGTCAGGAGGATCAGCCCTAGAGCAACAGCTAAAACAAACTCTCCTTTGTCATATTCAAGGGCCATGGCGGTTGTCATCGTTCGGGTAAACCCTTTGGCATTGCCGCCTAACATCATACTGATTCCCACCTCTGCAATCACGCGTCCAAACGCTGCTATCACGGCAGCCATGATGGCAAATCTCGCCTCCCGAAAGACCACCACGGCTGTTTGCACTGTGGTGGCTCCGAGCGTCATGGCGCTTTTTCTGTAGCGATCGTCAATGCGACTGATGGCTGCAATGGTGAGGGTTGTGACAATCGGTATGATAAGAATGACCTGACCGATAATCATCCCCTTCTGGGTGTAGAGGAGATCCAGGGGTCCAAAGATCCCCCGCCTTGAGATGAACGCATAGACAAAAAGACCGACGGCAACTGTGGGAAGGGCCAGGAGAGTGTTAAGGACGGTAACCGTGATCCTCTTGCCCGGAAATTCGTTGAAAGCGATTGCAAAACCGATCGGGATGCCGACGACACTCGCAATCAAGGTGGAGGAAGAGCTTATTTTCAGAGAAACCAATACAATGGTGAGGACCTCAGCATTCAAGGACTTCAGCAGAAGGATGGCCGAGATAAAGCTATCTAGGAGGAGATCCATGGGGCGGCGTCAGTCAATGAGATAGTTTCCATACATAAATGGCTCTTTTCCGCAATCTCAGTGTCAATCAGCCGGAGGCTGACAAGTCTGCGGGATCGCTTGTGCGACGTACCAAATGTACTCCTCCGCGCAATCCCTTGACTTCCTTGACCTTGCGAATCCCGCTTCGGCGGGACTGGATTGGAAACTCACCTCAGTACCCATCACCAAGAGACTGATTCATGGATGGGCACTAGATAGTTTTCTGCTTTTATTCGTGACGGTTACCAAAAAAGGGTTGACGGCATAACAGCACACTATTTTTTGTCAGCAATTGCGTCAGGATAGAAGAGTTGCTTGCCAAGAACCCGATAGCCTGCAATGAGGTCCTGAGCTTCGCCCGATACCAACCATCTGGCAAATTCGTCCGCCAGTTTAAATTTCACATGAGGGTGTTTTCTGGGATTCACCGGAATCACACCATACGAATTATGCAACGCCGGATCCCCCTCACAAACAACTACCAGGTCCAGGACTTCATTTCGTCCATATTTGTACTTGATGTACGTACCCCTATCCGAAAGTGTATAGGCCCTTTTTTCATCTGCATAGACTATGATCTTCCCCATGCCTTGCCCGATGGATAGATACCATCGGCCCAATCCCGCCGGGTGGGTGAAAGTCAACTCTCCCTTCCTGCCCTTTTTCACTACGGATATAGCTTCGACTTCCAGTGGGAGTCCAGTCGCCGCCCAGAGCTCCTGCTCCTTGGTGTGAGTGCCGCTGTCGTCACCGCGGGATATGAACTTGGCGCCAGTAGTAGCGATTTTCTTCAGGGCGTCTGCAGCATTCTGCATCCCCTTGATGCCGGCAGGATCCTCAGGCGGCCCAAGAATAACGAAGTCGTTGTGCATCACCGCATATCGCTTCGTGCCGTAGCCGTCAGCTATGAAGTTCTCTTCTCGAGCCTTTGCGTGCACGAATATGACGTCCACGTTTCCATCCATGCCGTCCCTGATGGCTGCGCCTGTCCCCTTGGCAACAACCTTGACCTTTATTCCGGTATCGTTTGTGAATGCAGGGAGTAGTACATCCAGAAGGCCTGATGACTGTGTGCTGGTCGTGGTAGACATCTTGATGACTTCATCTGCTCCGGAACTCAGAACTGGCACGAACAACAGGGTTGATATCGCCAGCAGTGCAACAAACAACCCTCCCAACTTGCTTTCTCCTTTGAGCAGAATGTTCCCCAAGATAAGGGAGTTCGCCACTCTTTATGCAGTCCCCGACATATATGCCTGAGCGCACATAATGTCAATCAGAAAACGGCCTTTTCTACCAAACCTACAGCTTGTAGATCTCAATGAGTTTGCGTTCTGTCTCTCCCTCGATTTTGGCCACGACTTCAACGTAGTCTTCAATCGTGGAGTTCATGAGTTTGTGGCGAAGCAGCTCATCGACCTGAAATATACCTGCCGAGTTTGCCAGCGTTATTAGTAACTTGACTGGCCGGTCGTCCCCCTTCTCGATGTCAATGGACTCTACGGCCTTTGCCGAAACCGAATGAATATTGACCTTCCCTGTTTCAAAGGGAATGCGTGATCGGCCTTCCGTCATATCCAGTGCGTCAGCTACCTTTATGACCCCGGCTTCAATCGTCAGGCACGTCTCCGCTGCATTGTGTGAAATGATGGCGTGCATAACCTCAGACGCCATAGTCGTCAGGGCCGGTTCTTCGTATATGCCATTTAACAACTCCCGCGTCTTTGGATAGGCAAGAAAGAGGCTGTATCTTTCATGGTCGTCTCTATGGGCGGAAATGCCAATATCGTGCAGACATGCGGCAAGGACCACAATCACCTCAGCATCTTCTATTTCCATGCCGTGATCTTTTACCACGCTCGGTTCAACGCCCCCTTTCACCAACA
>JAQBAU010000303.1:0-8606 GCA_032126655.1 Desulfobacterales bacterium | reverse complement strand
TTAGCTCCGCTTCGCTCCGCAATTGGAATGTTGGAATAATGGAATGATGGGTCTTCACTATTCCAATATTCCAACCTTCCATCATTCCATGGTGATCTCATTCGTTGTGTATCCGTCCCCATAGAGAACCATATGTTCTGCAGCCCAAAAACTTGCTGGACTGTCAGACTCCCATGGCTTCAGCCATGAGGTTAGTCAATTCCTTTACTTTCATTTCCATACCGCTTGAAGACAATGCGCAGGCTAAATGAATGCTGCACTTCGGACACGTAGTGACCAGCGTATCTGCTCCTGTAGCTTGGGCTTCCTTCAGCCGGTCCATCTGGATTTGCTTGGAATAACTGGAGCAATTACTCCAACAACTGACTCCGCAGCAAACAGCATTTTCCCGGTTATGCTCCATTTCCACCAGGTTCATTCCAGGAATACTCTCGATGATTTCCCTTGGTGCTTCATAGATACCGGCCATTCTTCCCAGCCTGCACGGATCTTGATATGTCACCGTATGCTCCACGGGAGCCAGCTCAAAACCCCCCTCGTTGAGCTGCTTTCCTGCCAGGTCATAGAAATGAATGACTTCAAAGTCCAATTCTCCGAAATAGAGCGGATAGGCCGTCTTGAATGTTACATAGCCTTCCGGGCAACTAAATATGACTTTCTTGCAACCAAGGCGTTTGATCAATTCAATGTTGAAGCTGGCCAACTCTTTAAAGGCATCCACATTGCCGCTCCACAGCATGTCGTGACCACAACAGCGTTCCTCGTCACTGACCACCGGCTCGATGCCGAGCTTGTTGAGCATCTTCAGCATATTGCTGGCGGAGCTGAGCGGAGAGACACCCATATCTTTGAAGATGGCATCAAAGTAGGTGAGACACCCCACAAAGAGATAGTATTCGCCTTCCTCTGCAACACGGCCTGCTTCACGGGCCCAGGCCGTCTTGTTCTGATGCAGGCCCTTCCTTTGCATCTCGATGATGGTCTGCATCACCCCGTCATGGGCAAAAGTTCTTCTGCTGCCGGCCTTAAATGCCTCTTCACGTACTGCCCTGACAAAATCGAGGTACTCCACTTTGGATGGGCACCTTTCGAGGCAAAGGGCACAGGTGAGGCATGACCACAGGTCCTCGTCGCCAAAGATCTCATCCTCAAGACCAAGGTCAGAGCTCAGGACGTACTTGCTGACCATCTGCTGGGGTGAGAACCCCGGCAGTACCCTGGAGACCGGACAGCTTCCGGTGCACACACCGCAGTCCTGGCAAAATGATACCTTGGTCTTTTCGATGAGGTCCTGAATGCTCATGCGGCTAAAGCCTCTTTTCCAAGAGGATTCGGCCCCAACGCCTCGACCCTCCCGATCATTTCACCAATCCAAGACCCTTCAAGGAGCCCCTCTTGTGGCATGGTATACAGGATCAAACGGTCCCCGCCGAATCCCAAAAGATCAAGCACCTCTTGGGCTGTGGCGACCCGTTTCTCCACCAGGGGCTGTGCCTTTGGAAATTGCTGGTTCTCCGCATGGGCTCCAATCATGAAGACCCCGTCAGCCCCTAGTTGAAATATTCTCAAAACGTCTGACACGCTGATCCTTTCAAGGCCATGGACCATGGACGGCACGATCTGGGGAAAGTCCCGGCCAAGCGCATCCAGATGATCCCTCGTGAAGTTGCCATATTCACTAAAAAGCCCAATGATGCGCGGATCTGCCCCCTCAGATTGCTCAAGGGCGTTCTCTACTTGTGAGACAACGTGTCCAAGAGGACAAAGACTCACATTGATGGCTTGGACCGGACATTCGGCTGCACATACCCCGCATGCCTGGCATTGAAAGATGTCAATAGCGACTTTGCCGTCCGCGTCACTAGACGGAATCTCGAGAGGACAGGCTTCAACACACGCACCACAACTTATGCATTTCTCCTGGTCCAGACGGGCCCCCAGATTGCAATGCAGGCAGCGGTGTGCTTCTCGGACAGCCTCCTGTTCGGTCAACACCGAGGCCACTTCATCCAAGCCGCTCAATCTCTGTTTCAAAGGCAGGGCTTGGATCTGACACCTTGAAAATGTCGTGGTTCTTTCCAGGATGCCTGCCGGGAGCTTTTCTGTTTCGCCTTCCGTTGATGGTGCTGCATCCGGCAGGGTCTCCCCCCGCAAAAACAAATCCATGGAAACAGCGGCCTGTTTCCCCGCGGCTATAGCCTTGATAGCGGTGGCCGGGCCGGTAACTGCATCACCGCCCGCAAAGACACCGGCAAGGGGGGTAGCCAACGTGTCAGGGTCTTTCGTAACAATCCGGTTGCCCCCTTCTGTGAGCCCGGGTTCTTTGGATAGAAAAGACGACTCAGGGGCCTGTCCGATTGCAGCAATAACCATATTCACGTCGAGCGTGAACTCGGACCCGTGCACAGGCGTCGGGCTTCTTCGCCCACTGGCATCGGGTTCACCCAGCTCGTTTCGAATGCATTTCAGAGCGGAGACCTTCCCGCCTTCTCCGAGGATTTCGACAGGTGAGGTGAGATAGGCCATTTGAACGCCTTCATGGATGGCCTCTTCAATCTCCTCCCTGGCGGCCGGCATCTCTTCTTGCGACCGCCTGTAGACCATATGAACTTCCTTAGCCCCCAACCGGAGGGCCGAACGGGCAGAATCAACAGCCGTGTTGCCTCCGCCGACCACAGCTACCTTAGTTTCGACGTTGGGGTCTTGCCGCTGGTTGACTTGGCCCAAGAATGAAACCGCGGAGACGACTCCCTCAAGCGCATCCTCACCAACAATCCCGAGTTTGCGGTCTTCATGGGCGCCCACTGCCACAAATACGGCCTTGTATCCCTGATCAAAGAGATCAGCGAGCTTCATGTCTTCACCGATCCGAACCCCCGTCTTGACTTCGATGCCCAGGCCAAGAATCGCCTCGATCTCCTTTTCCAACACATCTTTTGGGAGGCGATATTCTGGCACGCCCACCCTCAACATCCCTCCCAGGACCGGCAGGGCCTCAAAGATTGTGACCTGGTAGCCGAGCAGGGCCAGATCATGCGCTACGGCAAGACCGGCAGGTCCGGAGCCAACGATAGCGACCTTCTCTTCAGATGATTTCTCGGCTAAGGCGGCTTTGTACTCGGCCGCCCAGGGACCGTCTGAGGCAAAGCGTTTCAGCGCTGCTATAGCTAAGGGCTCGTCCACTTGTCCTCGCTTGCACGCCGACTCGCAAGGGTGTGTGCAGATGCGTCCGCATACGCCGGGCAAAGGATTCTGCTTCCTTATGGCAGCGAATGCTTCTTTAAACCTTCTTTCAGCAATGAGCTGAACATACTCTCGCACATCCGTTAGGATAGGACATACCAACTTGCAAGGGGGAAAGTCTTTGTTCTCTATATGGGTCTTGTCAGCCATTGTTGAAACTATCTTTCCTTATGTCATTGCGTCGTTGGAGTAATGGAGTAATGGAGTAGTGGAGTAATGGTTAAGAAAAACAGTAAAGGGATGTCTCTTTCTTTTTCCAGTACTCCAGTACTCCATCACTCCGGTTTCATGGAGTTCGGAATCCTATCTTTCCCCGGGCAGGGCCACAATAAAGGTAGTTCCGCTTCCTTCTTCGCTTTCCACGTGGATTTTACCGCCGTGTGCGTCCACGATCCCTTTGACAATCGACAAACCGAGCCCTGACCCCGCTATGCTTCTGGTCTGTTCAGTCTTGATGCGATAGAATTTCTCAAAAATCCGTTCAATATCATCTTCCGGGATCCCTATGCCGGTATCCGCGACCATCAGTCGTATGCCCTTGCCCTCTTTGTTCAGAGACACGTTAACTTTCCCATCCCTAGGGGTGTACTTGATGGCATTACTGATGAGGTTGACGAAGGCGGCTTCCATCCCGCCTCTATCCCCGCTAAACGTTGGCAGTCCTTGGGCGATTTCACATGTGATACTGACCCCTTTTTCTTCGGCTGACAGACGCATGATCTCTGCGGTTCTTTGTAGAATTTCTGCCAAATCCAGACTTTCAATTTTCTGGATCGATTTGCCTTCCTGAAGACGTCGGTAATCAAGAATGTCATTGACCAGCGCAATCATCCCTTTGGTTTTTTCCTTGGCTTTAGCGAGCAGATCCGCCTGCTTGGGGCTGAGTTCGCCCGCCAGTCCGTCGAGAACGACCGAAAGCTGCATCAGGAGCGAGCTCAACGGGGCTTTGAGCTCGTGGGAAACCATGGAGAGGAAATCGGATCTGAGTTTGTCCATGGCATCCACTTTGGTGACATCATGAAACACGCCCATTGCGCCTATAACAGCTCCGGCCTGATTCTTTACGGGATCCACATGAACCCTGACCATCTTTTCTCTGGTTTTGATGATGGGTTCTTCACCCTCCATCAACGTAGCAAGGGTACTGTCTAATTTCGTGGCCCGCATAAAGAACGACAACAGCTCATCCGACTTCATGCAGTCAGAAATTGGACGACCAAGCACATTATCCTCGGTCAGACCAAACAGGCGCCCGGCCTTATCGTTGAATAGCACCACGTTTGTTTGCCAATCAGTGACCACAAGGGCATCGGTAAAGCTGTTCAGGACGGCCAGGAGAGAAAGGGCGTCGTGTTCCACTCTGGTCAAGGCGGCCTTCTCTTGCCGCTTGAGGATCTCGACCCGACGCCTGAGTCTGAAGGCTTCTATCGCCCGATTCATTTTCGTCCAGAACCGATCACTGGTAAAGCTCTTGCGGATGCAGTCATAGGCACCGGCCTGCATGGCCTCAATGCCCTCCTCGCCACAGTTGGCCGACAAGGTCATAATGAGGATTTCGCGCCTGGCCCTTTGTAGCGTCTCGATGAGGGTCATGGCACCCCATCCGGGCAGCTCCAGGGAAAGGAGCATGATGTCCACGTCTCCAGGGTGTTTCTGGACGATTTGCAGAGCCTCTTCAGCAGACTCGGCTGTGCGGATTTTATGGCCTTGATCTAGAAGAAGCTCCCGGCATCTCTGCATAATGGTGATATCGTTTTCTACCACCAGTATATTTATGGTCGGTTGGACTAGCATCGTCTATCTATTTGTCGCTCACCAAGCCTTGTACCTGCTTCACCAACACTTCCGGTTCAACCGGTTTGGCAATGTAGTCATCAGCCTCGGTCATAAGACCCATCACCTTGGTGTAAGTTGTCTGAAACATAGCCTGGTCAACGGCTGTGAGGAGGATGACCGGAATGCCCTTCAACTCTGAATCCTCCTTAATGACGACACAGACGTCGTACCCGCTCATTTCCGGCATCATCACATCCAGTATGACGACATCCGGTTTTTCGGCCCGCACTTTTGCCAGGCCTTCCTTGCCGTCATGGGCCACAATCACTTCATAGGCTTTGCTCTCCAGAAGGAGTTTTGTTGCCTCACAAAACTCTACGTCATCGTCGACTAACAAGACTTTTTTCATAACGACCCCCGTGATTCTTGTTACTCCTTGGAGATCCTTTTCATAATTTTCCCGACCCTCTCCAGAAGTATTTTTGCTTCAACAGGTTTTTCGACGTAATCATCAACGTCGAGCTGTATGCCCGTTTCTAATTCGTAGCGACGCTGGCTAACCCCCATCTGTATGGAGCTCAAGATGATAATCGGCATACCGGCATGCTTAGAGTGGCGAGGATCCTTCAGTGCTTTGCACACTTCAAAACCGTCCATCCTCGGCATAAGCAAATCCAGAATGAGTAAATCAGGGTGCTCTTCTTTCAACTTAACCAGACACTCTTCTCCATCCTCCGCCGTGACCACCGTATACCCTCCAGATTCCAGTATCATCTGTAAAGCTTCCCGCATGTCAGGATCGTCATCGACTACCAGAATCTTGGCACTTGTTCCCATGGTGCATCCCCCCTTTTGTTTCGTCCTTCGGGAAGCGTCAGGCGTCAACAGCGGCTTGTTACGTCTTACGTTGGACGGTTACCGTAACGAGCAGCATAACCGATTCCCGCTTCACCGTTGTCTCCTACATGACCGGCCTGGGCATCAAACCCGCCTCTTCCACTATCCGGGGTACGATATCTTCCCACGCCACTGCCATGACATGGACGCCGTGCACCCCCTCAACCTCTTTGAGTTGCTCAATCAGCTCCAAACAGATCTTGATGCCCTCTTCCTTGGGCTCTTGCGCATCGGCCATCCGGTCAACAAGTTCTTTTGGAAGACTCAGCCCCGATACATTGTTCGCCATGTAGCGGGCCATACCAACCGACTTGATCGGAATCAGCCCGGCCAGGATATGCGTTTTCTCATCCAGACCCCTGTCTCGAACCATCTTCATCCACTCAATAAATTTGGCCATGTCAAAGATGCCCTGGGTCTGGATAAAGTCCGCACCTGCCGCTATCTTCTTGGCCAAACGGATGACCCGGAACTCGAAAGGATCGGCAAAGGGATTGGCTGCTGCTCCGATATACAGGGGCACGTCACCAGAGATCTCTTCTCCATTGATAAAGCGGTGCTCATCCCGCATATTCTTGACCATCTGAAGGAACTGGATCGAGTCGATGTCATATACTCCCTTGGCGGTTGGGTGATTACCAAACCGCTGATGATCGCCGGAAAGGCAGAGGACATTACGGATACCCAAGGCAGCCGCACCGAGGAGATCAGCCTGCAGGGCGAGACGATTTCTGTCCCTGACCACCATCTGGAGGACCGGTTCGACACCGACTTCTTTGAGGAGCACGCACCCGCTAAGGCTAGACATGCGCACGATAGCGGTCTGGTTGTCCGTGACATTCAATGCATCACAGCAAGACTTGAGCGGTTCTCCCTTTTTCTGGATCACCTTGGGAGAAGTCCCTTTCGGAGGCCCGCATTCGGCAGTGACAGCGAACTGCCCGCTTTCCAGAATCTTTTCCAAATTGCTCCCTGACTTCATGATGTAAGATCCTCCCTTATCACCTTCCTAGGTCCGCCATGTCCGGCGGGTGACCAGTCCTTTACAGGAAAGATCTCTTCCAACACTTCCAGTCGACCAAGCCTGGTGAGTCGGTCAATGATCAATTGCCACACACAGTCAACTTTTTTGCTAATCTCACATTTCCCGTTCATGGAACCCCCGCAAGGACCATTGAGGAGCTGCTTGGCACACCTGGCAATCGGGCAAAGTCCCCCTGTTTTATCCAAAATACAGTTGCCGCAACCGGCACAACGTTCTGACCAAATCCCCAATCCTTCGGTGATTCCCAGAAAGGATGTGTTGCAACCCGGCAGGATGACCTTGTCCGGGTAACGCTCCGCCAGGAGTTGAACTCCCGCCCCGCAAGCCAGGGAGAGTACCGCATCGCACTGGGCGACGCCTTCCTCAACAAGATCCACGAATTCGGGCTCACACTGCCTGGCGATAGCATCTTCGACAATCTTGCCATTCTCGCCGGACATTTTTCTGGCGATACGGATTGCACCCGCAACCTCTTCGGCCTGCCTTTTCCCTCCCGCCAAAGACATGGCGGCACAGGTTTCACACCCCAAGATCAAAAGGCGACTGTGTCCCTTGGTCATCTCAGCAATCTCTTCCAATTTTTTCTGCTCTACAGTTATCACGTAATATCTTCCTTATACTTGGAGCGGATTTGGGCCCATCTCCTTTATTTTTTGAATCAGTTCATCGATCACTGCAGGCTGAATGAGCCCCTGCTCTGGCATTTCGCACAAGACAAGGCGTTCGCTTTCCAGCCCCAAAGCCCCAGCTACAGCCCTGGCATGCATGATACACTGTTCAACTTTGGCTCTGGTTTCCGGAAAGGGGTCCCGTTCCTGTGGGCATGTTGCGAACAAAACCGCGTCTGCGCCGAACTCAAAAGCCTTCAAGACATGCAACGTGTCAAGCCTCCTCAGTCCAAAGACTGGGACCGGCACAATGCCCGGGTAGTCCTTCGTCAGACTTTCCATATCCTTTGCAGTAAAGTTTCCGTGGAGGTCGAAGAAGCCAACGATCACCGACGTGGGGTGCGGTGACTGGTTCATCGCCCTTTCTGTCTTTTCCATAATATCTCTATGGGAATGGAGATCAATGTCGATTGCACGGACCGGACACTCAAGGGCGCAGATGCCGCAAGCCTGACAGTAAAATGGATCAATGTTGATTTCTCCCATTTTCCCGGTCTGTGGTATTGATAGGGGACACACCCTGACACAGGTAAGGCACGAAATGCATTTGTCCTGGTCAATCCTCGCGCCCAGATAACAATGCAGGCACCTGAGGGCTTCCTGGGTCGCCAGATCTTCAGAAAGAACGGAGACAACTTCGTCAAAACTCTTGAGCCGAGTGTCAATTGGAAGGCTCGTATCCGGACACCTCGAAAACATCCCGGTCTTTTCAACGACACTCGAGGCTATCTTCGGCGATTCCCTGCCTTCAATAGCTGCAGGTACGGATTTGTCCTCCCCTTTCAGATAAAGATCTATGGAGCCGGCTACGCGTTTCCCCGCGGCTATAGCCTTGATAGCGGTGGCCGGGCCGGTAACTGCATCACCGCCCGCAAAGACACCGGCAAGGGGGGGTAGCCAACGTGTCAGGGTCTTTCGTAACAATCCGGTTGCCCCCTTCTGTGAGCCCGGGTTCTTTGGATAGAAAAGACGACTCA
>JAQBAU010000302.1:0-3122 GCA_032126655.1 Desulfobacterales bacterium | reverse complement strand
GTCACGGTAATTCGAGAAACCCGTGCGGTCGAGTACGCCAAGTAGTCCGGTTTCAGAGAAACCGGACTGGAATGATGGAATAATGGAAGAGTGGAAGAATCGAAGCCTGGAATGATGGAATAATGGAAGAATGGAAGAATGGCAAAAAGAACGCCAAGAAATTCCTCGTCTGTTGTTTTCGTTGCTTTGAACCCAGTATTCCAATATAGCGCTAAAGGTTGCGCCTGACGGCTTGAGAACATCACACTTCGTGCCCAATATTCCATCATTCCTTTTGTCAAATGAGTTCCTTTCTTGTTCTTATGATAGTTTTCGGGAAAGCAGATACGCCATGAACGTGCTGGATGTGTTGAGAGAGCGGGGTTTCGTTGAACAAACCACGGGTGATGAGGCAGTCTTTCGTCTGCTTGAAAAGCCTACAACCTGCTACATCGGTTTTGACCCCACAGCCCCCAGTTTTCATGTGGGGAGTCTGGTTCCGATCATGGCGCTGGCTCATATGCAACGACTTGGACATCGCCCTATTGCACTGGTTGGCGGTGGTACCGGTCTTATTGGAGACCCCAGCGGCAAGACCGAGATGCGAGAGATGCTGACGCCGGGGCAGGTAAATCAAAATGTCAAGGGCCTGAAGCGCCAACTGGCCCGGTTTGTGACCTTTGAAAACGATCAGGCAGCCCTTGTGAATAACGCCACATGGCTTAAGCGTCTAAAATACATCCCTTTTCTGAGAGACTATGGGCGGCATTTCAGCGTGAACCGTATGCTGGCCAGTGAGTCCTGTCGGCTACGCCTTGAAACGGGTCTGAGCTTTCTCGAATTCAGCTATTCCCTCTTGCAGGCATATGATTTTCTGCATTTGTACAGCACGGAAAAGTGCCTCCTGCAAATGGGGGGGTCAGATCAATGGGGCAACATTGTTGCAGGCATTGACCTCATCAGGCGTGTGGAACAAGGCTCAGCCCACGGCATCACTTTTCCCCTTATAACAACCAGTTCCGGGGACAAAATGGGCAAGACTGCGCAGGGGGCTGTTTGGCTGGATCCCAAACGGACCTCACCCTATGATTACTATCAGTTCTGGATCAACACCACCGACGCAGACGTGATTCGATTCCTGTCCTTTTTTACGTTTCTGTCCATGGCTGAAATCGACAAAGCGCGTTCTCTCGCAGGATCTGGTCTGAATGCTGCCAAGACGATACTCGCTTTTGAGGCCACGAAACTTGTTCATGGCCAGGAAGCTGCAGACAAGGCCCTCAAAGCGTCGTACGGTGCTTTTGGAGGACGTCAGATTGATCCCCAGATCCTCCCGTCCAGTACGATACCCAGGGAGGACAGCGCAAGTGAATTGGAATCGATTCCAACAACCACCATAGAGGCGGATCGGCTGCGAAAGGGTATTCCGGCATTTGAGTTGTTTGACGAGGTGAACCTGTCCGGCACCCGGGGAGCGGCGAGACGACTTATCAAGCAGGGTGGGGCGTATGTGGGCGGTAGGCGGATTGAAACATTTGACACATTGATTCTGGATAAGGACCTGAAACAAGGAGAAATTCTGCTGAGGGCCGGGAAGAAGCGGTATCATAGGATCAGGGTCAAATCCAGATGAACGGTCAAGCTTCGATGGTGTGAAAAAAAATCAAAAAAACCTATTGACAAGCTTGATTATTGCGTTTATTAAGTACGGTTACCGTCCGAACAAGTTCTTGACGGGGTTTGACAAGTCGGAACTCCCATCCACAAAGGTGAGCGCCACTGTCAAATCTGTTTGATCTTTGAAAACTGAATAGCGTGCTTGTGATGAATCGGGATCTTCGTGAATTGTTTTACATGTTCAATTGGAGAGTTTGATCCTGGCTCAGAATGAACGCCGGCGGCGTGCCTAACACATGCAAGTCGTACGAGAAATCTCCTGCTTGCAGGAGAGAGTAAAGTGGCGAACGGGTGAGTAACGCGTGGGTAATCTTCCTTCAAATCTGGGATAACATTGCGAAAGCGATGCTAATGCCGGATAGCATCTCGCGACTTCGGTTGTCGGGATTAAAGGTGGCCTCTACATGTAAGCTACTGTTTGGAGATGAGCCCGCGTGCCATTAGCTTGTTGGTGAGGTAACGGCTCACCAAGGCGACGATGGCTAGCTGGTCTGAGAGGATGATCAGCCACACTGGAACTGAGACACGGTCCAGACTCCTACGGGAGGCAGCAGTGAGGAATCTTGCGCAATGGGGGAAACCCTGACGCAGCAACGCCGCGTGAGTGATGAAGGCTTTCGGGTCGTAAAGCTCTGTCAAGTGGGAAGAACCTGCCTGATGCTAATACCATCAGGCACTGACGGTACCACTGGAGGAAGCACCGGCTAACTCCGTGCCAGCAGCCGCGGTAAGACGGAGGGTGCAAGCGTTATTCGGAATTACTGGGCGTAAAGGGCGCGTAGGCGGCTCTTTAAGTCAGGCGTGAAAGCCCGGGGCTTAACCCTGGAAGTGCGTTTGATACTGAAGAGCTTGAGTACGGGAGAGGGAAGTGGAATTCCTGGTGTAGAGGTGAAATTCGTAGATATCAGGAGGAACACCGGTGGCGAAGGCGGCTTCCTGGACCGATACTGACGCTGAGGCGCGAAAGCGTGGGGAGCAAACAGGATTAGAGACCCTGGTAGTCCACGCTGTAAACGATGAACACTAGGTGTAGCGGGTATTGACCCCTGCTGTGCCGTAGCTAACGCATTAAGTGTTCCGCCTGGGGACTACGGTCGCAAGGCTAAAACTCAAAGGAATTGACGGGGGCCCGCACAAGCGGTGGAGCATGTGGTTTAATTCGACGCAACGCGAAGAACCTTACCTGGGCTTGACATCCCGAGAAGTCCCTTGAAAGAGGGATGTGCCCCTCGGGGAACTTGGAGACAGGTGCTGCATGGCTGTCGTCAGCTCGTGTCGTGAGATGTTGGGTTAAGTCCCGCAACGAGCGCAACCCTTGCCCTTAGTTGCCAGCGGTTCGGCCGGGCACTCTAGGGGGACCGCCGATGTCAAATCGGAGGATGGTGGGGATGACGTCAAGTCCTCATGGCCTTTATGTCCAGGGCTACACACGTGCTACAATGGTCGGTACAAAGGGCAGCGACAGC
>JAQBAU010000301.1:0-4145 GCA_032126655.1 Desulfobacterales bacterium | reverse complement strand
TTGGAAGTTATCTTGAAAAACTCAAGACTCCGGATATTTGTTGATTTGGCAAGCAATCTCGAATTTTCCTCCCGTGTAATCCTCCCCAACATATTGTACGTTTAGCGTTGAACAGTGGAGGCAATAAGACCGAGTGCCTCCAGCAGTTTTTTCTCTCATACCAGTCTATTCCGCCTCACCTTTGCAGTTCCTTTGATTGCTGACCAGTGCCAGTTTCTTGACAGACTACAACCTTGAATGCCCAATATTCCAAGTCCGGTTTTTGTGCATCAGGGGTTAACTGCATGAAAACCATACAAAAACGCTCAACCTCTCTTGGGGCATGGTTCTTGCTTATTTTTTACATAGTTTGTTGTAATTGTTCCTGAGCTGATAGCCGACGCAACAATCAGGGGGCAGACTATGCAGATTACAAGGTTCAAGACACAATACTTGCACACGACAATTTTGATCGTTGTCGGGGTGTTGGTGTGGGTATTGATGGCACATTATGCCATTGCATGGGCCGCTGCCACGTATACTGATTCGGCCCATGGTGATAACTCAGAAGGGGTCAATCGCTCGGGGGCAGGGCATGATATAGGGGACTGTGCCAATTGCCATGACACCTTTGACGACTCTATCTGCGGTGTCAATCCGCTTATGCTGTTCGAGGTAGATGATCCTGACAGTCAAACCGCCAACTTCTGCTTTCAGTGCCATAAGAGTGACGGTGCTGCTCAACAAGTGACCAACTATACTTACAGCAAAAACTTTGGCGGTGGGAACATTGCCTTTACCACGATCTATGATGCCTTTAATCCAACAATCGGAGCCACCCGTTCATCTCATAACCTTGCTGATATTCAAAATTTTGTGGCAGGTTACTATGGCTTTACTACTGAAACAAACGCGTGTGTCGTCTGTCACAATTACCATGCTGCCCAACAGAATTACCCGGTAACCCTCAGTGGAGTGGGTGGCGTTGGGTCCGCCATCAGACGGGTAATCGACCATGAGAGCTTGGCTGCCGACCTGTGGGGAGACGAGGACTTTGCTACCTCGGGTCGTTACGAACTGACAAACGAGTTCTTTGAGGCGTATGGATTTACCTATCAGGCGCCTTACTACAAGGGAGGTTCTAATTACGAGCCTGCAGGTGATAACACCTCGGACGGTAGCAATTTGCCGGAGGTCATTTCATTTTGTCTCGATTGCCACAAATATCCTGTCCCCAGTACGGAACGGGGCGGCGCAAACCTACGAGTGCCTAAAGTGGAAAATGACCAACACGGCACGCTACATAACGGCGGGACCTCTTGTGGTGCGTGCATAGCCCCTTACACCAATCATAGCTTCAATTATGTCCTTTCCTGCACTGACTGCCATGAACCCCACGGGTCTCAAAACGAATGGCTACTGCGGACAACCGTCAACGGAAAAGACGTTAGCGTACCGGGGCCCAATCAGTGGATGGATTTCTGTACAGCGTGCCATACTGTGAACCAGCATACTGCCCCATGGGGGCCGACTACGGATTGTTATAATAATGGGATTTGTCACCATCATGGGGCTGGAGGGGGGATGTTTTAGGCTCTACCAGTTCTAAGGTAATGCCATAGAATCTTGAAATTCGAAGGCACTGTCTACGACTCAAGCTCTCCGGTAATATCGCAAGTCAGGCCAAATTCACGATAGTGTCATATAATGAAGCATTCAGAGTTCCTCAGATATCCTCTGACTTTGCCATCACACTTTCAGTTTCGAGGGTTCCCTGAAACCAAGCCTGCATCAATGCAATATACCAAGAAAGTATGCGCCCCTTTTCAGGCCACCGATTCTTTAAGATAATTGCCGACCTTGGCCTATGCCGCCAGATTCTGGGCACTAAGGATTCGCCGACCTATCCTTGAAACCCTGGTTCGGTAGGATCAGCCGACGGTTTTGGTTTGGTCCACGTATGGCAACCTTTTGGGATCTTGATTTCTCAAGGTTCCGCAACACCCCGTGTTTCTGCGTCATGTAAACATCAAGCCTCGGGACATACCCTTAAGAAGCCCATTTTGGGTTGAATTTCACGGGCAGTCTATATTAAAGTTCTATGTTGTGAAATTGCGCCTATTTGTGCTCATGGCAAGACGCTACCAGAAGCCCATGTCATGGTCTGCCCCATGATAATGGCAACAATAGAAGTGAGGGAAAAGATGAAATGCTGGGAACTTTTTGACTGTAACGAACAGGACTGCCCGGTATACAAATCAAGGGAACCAAAATGTTGGCTTGTCCCAGGGACGCACTGTCGAAATGAGATCCAGGGAAAATTCCTCGAAAAGATGGAGATGTGCCTTGAGTGTGATGCCTTCCAGGAGAACATAGATCTCGATTCAATTGAACGAACGCTAAAGGTAGTGAATGAGCAGTTCATAGAATTTAGGAAAATGATTGATGAGGAAGAGAGACAGTCGAAAGCCGTGAGCATGGAGTTGGCCCTGGGTTTGTCCGAGGTTTTTGACGCATTGAGAAAGATTTCTTCAGGTAACCCTGAAGTAAGAATTCACGAGGCTTCGGGACTCGAGTTGATAAGCAAATTGAAGCAGATGGTAAACCTAACCGCGGAAAGCCTTGGAGAAATTGTTCATCTTTCCCATGAGTTTGCCATAGGTCTTGCTGAACATTTTGATACACTACACAGGGTGGCAGAAGGCGATTTAACGGCTCGAATATCCGGGATTTCCGAGGTGGAGCTATTGGAATTGTTAAAAAGATTAACAAACCAGATGATTTCCGGTGTCTCCAAAGAGATCGCAGAGCGCAGGCAGGCGGAGGAAGCGCTGAAAAGAGCCCGGGATGAACTGGAGATTAGGGTTGAAGAGCGAACTGCGGAGCTTTCAAGATCGAACACACTTCTAAAGAAAGAGATTGCAGAGCGAGAATTGGCAGAGAAAGAGTGCAGAACCATAAACCAAGAACTTAATAACTTTGTCAACATCGTGTCGCATGACCTGAAAACCCCGATCATTTCCATCCAAGGGTTTTCCGCCCGGCTACTTAAAAAGTGTGAGAAACAATTAGGGAAAGAGGGTGGGAAATACGTTGAGCAGATAATGGCCAGCGCCCGTCGAATGGAACTATTCGTTTCGGACCTTTTGGAGTTGTCAAGAATCGGCCGAGTGGTTTCTAGATTTGAGCACGTTTCCTCACTTGAGGTAATAAGAAGTGTCGTATCCATACTCGAAGACAGACTGAAAGAGAAAGGGATAGACCTTGTCGTGGCGGGCGATCCTCCTACCATCTACGGTGATGGACCAAGAATATGCCAAGTTTTCGAGAACCTACTCATAAATGCTATAAAGTTTTCAGGCAGTGCCAAGAAGCCTCAGGTCGAAATCGGATATGAGGATAAGGGAGAATATTATCAATTTTATGTGAGGGACAATGGTATCGGGATCGATCCTAAATACCATAGGAAAGTATTTGAGATGTTCCACCGTTTGAATGAAAATGAGGCTGAACAAGGAACAGGTTTAGGTCTCACGATTGTTGAGAGGATCGTGCGTAACCACGGAGGAAGAATCTGGCTGGAGTCTGAAAAAGGAAAAGGGGCGACTTTCTATTTTACCATGCCTAGACCGCCTACACCCCACTAGGTGACACTACAAGTTGTATACATGGTTAGTTCCAGCTGGGACATGCATCGGCACTGATAACTTAAGATCAGCGCTCCAAAGCTTGAGCTATTGACACTTCTTTGGATCACATTTCCGCGATTTCAACATAGCAAGAAAAGGTCTTAGAATCTGCCAGGTTCAGGATTTGCTAATTTATCATAAGTCAGGGTAGATTCTGGATCATGTCATAGAATCCAGGAAATCGGGGCCTCCAAATTCCTTTCGATTTGCATAACCTATCGTGACCCATGCCTGTGAAAGGGTCCGAAGTTTGACACTTCTTGTGATTTCAGTTACATATCTTCAATAGAATCGTGGAATGGCGAGTGTTGATCGTGGCAAGGCATCTTCAGGAGCTTCTCCGAAAAGCCCGGTTGTGATACTTGGAAGAAATCCTGAAATATTGCCGGCTTCGAATATCCAAAGGTTTGGCAAAAAATCCTGAGTCGCTTGTTCGGACTCAGCGAAGAAAATGATGATGTGATGGTCCCATTCAAC
>JAQBAU010000300.1:0-11831 GCA_032126655.1 Desulfobacterales bacterium | reverse complement strand
TTTATCCCCACCTTTTTGTTACGGAACCACCCGTCTTCACAAAAGAATCCGAGGAAGGTTGATCCTAATGAAGGAAAGAACGCTGTCGATCATTAAACCGGATGCTGTTGCGCGAAGTCTCATTGGCGAGGTCATCAAACGATTTGAGCGGGCAGATTTTAAGATCATCGCCATGAGAATGGTTCACATGACCAAGGAGCAGGCAGAAGAGTTCTATGCGGTGCACAGAGGAACTGATTTCTTCGAGGGCTTCACTGCCTTTATGTGTTCGGGTCCTTCCATCGTGATGATCCTTGAAGGTGAAGAGGTCATTACAAAGAGCCGAAAGCTCATGGGTGCCACCAATCCCAAAGATGCTGCTGAGGGGACAATACGCCAAGAGTTTGCCACAGACGGTCGAAGAAATGTGATTCACGGCTCTGATAGTCCGGAGACCGCAGCATTTGAAATTGACTACTTCTTCAACGCCTCGGAGATATTTGCCTGATAGGATCAAGCCCATGTCTGTGCAGGTGAATCTCGACAACATTGCTGTAGTCCTGCATCGCCCCAGATATCCTGAAAACATCGGCTCGGCAGCGCGTGCGGTCTGCAATATGGGGATTGGTCGCTTCATAGTGGTGGACCCTCGCGATTGCGATCTGACGCGGATACTTAAGACAGCCACGCACTTTGCAGCAGACATTGTGGAGGGGATGGAGGTATTTGAAGATTTGGAAACGGCCCTTGCTCCTTTTCAATACGTCTTGGGGATGACCGCGCGTGTGGGGAGCCAGCGTCCGACTGACTCCGATCCCAGGAAAGTGGCCGAGTCGTTGATCCCCATATCCCAGGAGAACCTTGTCGCCATTGTCTTTGGCCCTGAGAACTGGGGCCTCACAAATGCCGAACTGAGACTGTGTCATGCCCTGGTCACGATTCCCACGGCAGAGTTTGCTTCTCTGAATGTGGCTCAGGCGGTCATCATCCTCTGCTACGAAATTCTTCTCGCAAGCCAGGAGAATGGTCGCGGATTCGCACCCCGATTGGCTACCCGCCATGAACTTGAGGGGATGTATGAGCAATTGGAAGAAACTCTTGTAAATATCAATTTCATCAATGATGAGAATCCTGACTATTGGATACAGCATGTCCGGCGGTTTTTCTCTCGCGTGGACATGCGGGCGCGGGATGTTAAGATGATTCGAGGGATATGTCGGCAGATTGAATGGTATGGCTCAAGAGGCTCACGAGAATCTATCGAATGAAAATGCCTGCACCGAACCTCCCTGTCTTTCCTTTCTCATGTCGGTAAGAAAAGAACACATTGGGGTGATGACAAGTACATGTCCTGGCTATTTCTATGTTTTCTTCAGGGATACCGGCATCAAGAAGCTGTTTTAGGTTGGCCTCCCAGAGATCAAGATATCCCTTCCCGTCTGCAGAACGATTTCTGACAAAGTGTTGTCTGGTCCCAAAGACTTGCTCGACCTGAGAGACGACTTCCTGGCCGACTTGATAGCAGCACGGCCCGACAGACGGCCCAATGCCCACAACAATATTCTGTGTCGAGCAACCGAAGTGCTCCTGCAGGGCTCTTGTCGTGGCTTGAGCAATCAGCCGAATTGTGCCCTTCCAGCCTGCATGGGCTACCCCAATCACTTCCTTCGAGGGATCATAGAAAAGAAGGGGCACGCAGTCAGCTGTGAGAATCATTAGACAAGTGTTTGGAACATTGGTCACCATCGCATCCGTGGCATTAATGGCCCCATCGTAATCAACGGAACCTCTGCCTCTCATTTCTTTTGACACGACCTTGACACAATCGTCGTGAATTTGCTTGGCAGTTGTCACGCTGCTCAGCGGAACACCAAACGCTTCCACAAGTCGTTCACGGTTCTTGCGTACATCTTCCGGATCATCTCCAGCATTGAAGCTCAGATTTAGAGAGTCATACGGTGAAGTACTGTGACCTCCGACACGTGTGGACACAAAGTGACCGACCCCTTCGTACCTCAGGAGGTTTTCAAAGAGCCAAACCTGCAATGAGTCTATTCTCTGCCTAATCATTCTGCATACATGCCAACCGGCTTCAAAGCAGAGTGTCCCAATCGATCACTGTGAAGGTCTTGCTGAGGACGTGGTCATCGTCGACCGTGTTGAAGGTAAGATTATTGAAGACCCTGTGGGCGATGTCCTGAACGGGTGCCAAAGGAACGACATCGTCATCTTTCCCGTGATAGATAGTTACAGGCGTGTCAGTCCTTCTTTCCAGGTTCAGCACGAATTCCTCAGTAGCGAGGGCAGGTGCCAAAAGGATGAGCCTCTTGACCCTCTCCTGGTTATCTAAGGCAAACATTGCGGCCATCAATCCCCCAAGACTGGATCCGACCATAACTATGGACTCCTTCCCAGCCAGGACGCTGTTCAGCTTGTCCATGCGCTCTTCCAGGGTCCCCCGAAAATCCTCGATAATCATGTCAGGGTATCTTTCTCGGAGAAAGGTTGCTTTTGTCCCCTGACTGTGGCCCAGGAGCCCGTGAATAAATACTCTTGTGTCGTTCATAACAAACCCCACCCTCTATCCTTTTTGCTTCCCCTTTGGCACCCACATCTCGCGTTTGGCATCATAGGTGTGGGTGCGCCTTATGTCTTCCATACTCTGGGCGTGCAACTGGATGTCAAAGAGCAAATCGTTGTATGAGGTCTCAAACCGATCCATGAAACTGTCCTTCTTTTCTGACAGTAGTTTCAGAACAGCTTCCGGATTCTGATGAAACCGGTCTTTATATTGGGAGAGTCTTTTGTCGAATTCACTCACCAGCACCGGATCTTCGGTTCGCTGGTACTGTTCAAAGAGCTCAAAGTAGTTGTGAAGATCTTGTTCCTCAATAGCAGTTATCATTTCAACCCTTGTTCCTTCTGCGCCTCGCGAATCAAGCAAAGAGTGGCAAGATGCCTCCGAGCCCGCTGTTCTCTCACACATCACGTGCCTGAATCTGTTGCGACATCCAATCTCACACCCGTTATTGTCGCGGCATACTAAGCCAGGTCTCGGCGAAAGTCAATGTGGCTTGGAACTTCAAACTCCGGCCCACACAGTCGTCTGGAGATAGAGTGTGTCCTATGCGTATTGTCCTGTAACTCTTCCATTTAACTGTTCCAATTCCGTTCAATAGATGTTAATATACTTCGCGCTGCTGAGAGGAAAACACGATGAATCTGATTACTAACTGGTTCCGCCGCCACCTTTCCGACCCTCAAGTCGTCATTCTCGTGGTCGTGCTCGTCATCATTTCCGCGGTGATCATTTTCTTTGGCAAGATGCTTGCCCCACTCCTGGCCAGCGTGGTGATTGCGTATCTGCTTCAGGGACCGGTTGGAGCCATGGAGCGGCGCAGGATTCCGCGTCTGGTTGCTGTTGTATTGGTCTTTGTCAGCTTCGTCGTTTTCCTGCTCCTGCTGACATTAGGATTGCTCCCCCTTCTATGGCAGCAGGTAGAGCAGTTGTATGATCAATTGCCTTCTATGGTCGCCTGGAGCCAAGAAACGCTGTTGCGCCTACCTGAACGGTATCCGGATTTCATCTCCGAAAAGCAGGTCATAGACATCATAGATGTGTTGCGCTCTGAGGTTACGAAGCTGGGACAACGGGTTTTGTCTCTCTCCCTGGCATCTGTTCGTGTTCTCATTATGTTCATGGTGTACATCTTCCTGGTGCCACTACTAGTGTTCTTTCTACTGAAGGATAAGGAGGCCCTGCTGGGCTGGGCGGCGGGTTTCTTGCCGAAAGACAGAGCAATGGTTACAGAGGTATGGCTGGAAGTGAACCTGCAAATCGGAAATTATATACGTGGCAAAGCCCTTGAGATTATTATCGTGTGGGTGGTAAGCTACGCAACTTTCGTGGTTTTAGGTTTGCAATATGCCATGCTGCTGGGTTTCTTCGTTGGGCTTTCGGTTCTTATACCCTACATTGGTGCTACAGTTATGACTTTGCCCGTGGCATCTATGGCCTACTTTCAGTGGGGATGGAGTTCCCAGTTCGGCTACGTAGTGGGCGCCTACATCATTATTCAGATCCTGGATGGGAATGTGCTGGTTGCGCTGCTTTTTTCTGAAGTCGTAAACCTGCACCCGGTCGCAATCATTGTCGCGGTGCTTGTGTTCGGTGGCATGTTCGGCTTCTGGGGTGTTTTCTTCGCCATTCCATTGGCCACTCTCGTTCAGGCTATTCTCAGGTCTTGGTTTATCAGAACCCTCCCCAAGGAAGCAGAAGAGGTAGCAGCACCAGACCTGACACATGAAGTCGACCTGCAGCCTCAAGCCTCTGAGTGATCAGCCCCGTTTATCCCTGGTAACCCACTTCGGCATGCGTGTTCACCATTGCCGGCCGCGTCTTCACTTCTAAGCAAGGTTTAATACCTATAAGCCTGGTCTTCCGTCAGGCCTATCCCGTTCTGGGTCGGCGATTGACCAAAATCATTCCCAAGGTGACCAAAGCCAGTGCCATAAGAAGACTGGGGGTGATCTCTTCACCCATGATCAAGGCGCCGCTCAAGAACACACCAAAGACCGGCGTGAAAAAGGAAAAGCCGTGAAGCAGACTTACGGGGTAGCGATGAATCAATTCGAACCAGACAAGATAGCTAAGGAAGGCAACAATGATGCACTGGTAAAACACCGAAAAAGCCCCAACCCAGGAAAGGCCGGATACAACCGGATCTTCGAAAGCGAGACTCATCAGCAACAGCAGGGGAGTCGAAAAGAAGACCTGGTAGAAAAGGGTCTGAAGGGGAACGGTGCGGTGGGCCAGGTATTTCTTCAGGTAGATCGTCGTTGATGCCCAGAGGATGCCTCCGGTCACGATCATGAGATCACCGGGCAGGGTATTTAGGGAAAGGGAGCCCAGGTCTTTCATAAACAGCGTTACTACGCCGGCAAAGGCAAAGACGAGACCTGCTGCTTTCCAGGGATTGAGGCGGTCCCCTTCAAGGAGGAAGTGGGCTCCTACTGCTACAAAGAAGGGCGTGGTATAAAGAAGGACGTAGGTTCGAGAGACGAGCGTGTACTGAAGCCCCACGTAGATGAAAGCAAACTCAGAACCAAAAAGCAACCCGACCACGATTCCGTGAACAAGGATATTGACGGAAGGAAAAAGAGAGATCTTCTTCGATTTTATCCAGACGAAAAGACAGGCACTGGCCACTGCGGAACGCAGAGCGGCCATGAGCAAGGGGGGTAGTTCCCGCGCCCCGATTTTGATGATGGCCATGTTTGCCCCCCAAATCAGAGCAAGCACGAGGAGGATGGCGATCGGTTGCCAGCGAAGTTGGGCTCGGTACATATTGTTGACCCTATCAAGGATTCTCTGGAGTGCTTTCCGATCGGGGCAGGATAGGGGCCGGTGGATGCCGTGTCAAGTATCCTTCTCTTTCTGGTAATTATACCCCATGGAGAATTCCTGCGCTTTGAGGTCCAGAAAGTGCAACCAAGACCAAATTATCTTCTCATTGACTCCGGCTGTGTCTCAAGGTTAAGTGGTGTAGCAATGACACACTAGGGTTCTTTCAAACCATGTGAGTCCTATCAAGTGATGGAAAGAAAAGGAAAAGTACCAAGACGAAAACAAGTGGAGGTAGAATATGACAAGGAGATTCTTGATACTGTTGCTGCTGCCTGTGGTCTTGTGGGGATGCAAAGATGTTCTCAAGATCAAGGTCCGGTATGACCAGATTAAGGGGTTGGAAAAAGGGGATAGAGTCGTCTTTGAAGAGAATCATATCGGTGCAGTGACCGGCGTGTCCTATACAGCTGATGGTGACTACCTGGCCGAAGTCGCGATCAAGAAAAGCTTTGCAAATGCTGCCACAGAGGATTCCAAGTTCTTCATCATAGACGACTCCAAAAACGAAGGCAAAAAAGCGATTGAGGTGACCCAAACCAAGACAGGAGGGACACCGTTGAAAAATGGCGCGATTGTGGAAGGGTCTGCCAAATCCTCGATGCCGTTCGGTGATCTGCCTGAGGCCCTGGAAAAAGGGCTTGAAGGCTTCAAAGAGCAGCTTGAGGAGGTCTTCGAGGGCTTGAGCACTATTCCCGAGAGCAAGGAGTTCAAAGGCCTTCAAGAGGAATTGGAGAGTCTTGGGAAACAGATGTCAAAATCAACCGGCTCGGCCAAGGAAAAACTGGAGAAGGAAGTGCTGCCCCAGCTCAAGGAAGAGATAGAAAAACTCCGGGAACTGATGGAAAAGATGGGACGGGAAAAAGAAGTGGAACCCCTGGAAATGCAGTTGAAAAAGATGGAGGAGATGTAGAGTATCGCTCCAGTCAAATAAGTCATATGCCAGGGGCAAGGGGAATAGTCCTCTTCCAAAGGCAGGGCCAGGACTGAACCATGCCTTTTTTCTTGTGGTGTCAAAAGGTTAGGTCACATTGTAACCTCCGGCGAGGTCGCAAGAGCCCACCTTGAACCGCAATAGCGAGCGCAATCCCCGCAGCTTGCTGCGGGGTTAGCGAGCGAATCAGAAAATGGCAGTGTTCCTTACGGTCGCTGTGAAGCACTGCCGTAAGGCAGAACATTCGCTCCAGCTTGCTGGAGGGATCTTCAATATCATGAGAGAAGAAGGATTTGATTTCAGCTTTGATCCCATAGCCTGTGAAAATTGCGATGGCTATTGTTGCACAGGCGAATCCGGCTATACCTGGGTAACCATGGAAGAGGTGTCAAAGATTGCGGATTTAATGGGCCAAGATATTGACCGTTTCGTCAGTCTTTATCTGGTGAGAATCGGCAGTCGGTTTTGCTTAAAAGAGGTCAAAATTAAAGGCAGCTTTCATTGTCTGTTCTTTGATGAGAAAAACAGACGATGTTCCATCTACGATGTGAGACCCATACAGTGCAGAACCTTTCCTTTTTGGGAGTATTTCAGAGACAACCCGGATGAAGCCTTGAAAGAATGTCCCGGTGCTTGCTCAATTCTTGACAAAAGGGAATGACTGGGAAATAAGGGGACAGCCGTTAGTCCCGAGCAACGCGGGAATTGGCAGGCAACAAAGTGTGTTGCGATTGATCCAAACTTGATTCTGGAGGATTGAACATGATCATCGGGTTGCCCAAAGAGGTAAAAGATGATGAGTACCGTGTGGCAATGATGCCGGGCGGAGTTCAGCAGATTGTAGAAAGCGGACACGAGGTCCTTGTGGAGTCGGGAGCGGGGCAAGGAAGCGGTTTTAGGGACGATGAATATCAGAGGGCCGGGGCTCGCCTGGTTCCTACTCCCCAGGAGGCATGGGATGTGGACCTGGTCATCAAGGTCAAGGAACCCCAGCCCGTTGAGTATGACTTCATGCGTCCTGACTTGGTTTTGTTCACCTATCTTCATCTGGCCGCTGAAAAAGAATTGGCCCCCGAGTTGCTGAAACGCCGTGTGACAGCCATTGCGTATGAGACGGTAGAGTGTCCGGACGGAAGCTTGCCATTGCTGGTTCCTATGAGCGAAGTGGCTGGACGCATGGCGGTTCAGGTAGGAGCCCAGTTGCTGGAAAAGACACGGGGAGGACGGGGCAAGCTCCTGGGAGGAGTCCCAGGGGTGCGTCCTGCAGATGTGAGCATTCTCGGCGCCGGTGTGGTAGGGACGAATGCGGCCCAGATTGCCCTCGGCATGGGGGCGCACGTGATTCTGTTGGACGTGGACGCTGACCGCATCCGTTACCTGGATCAGGTATTGCATGGTCGGCTTACCACGTTGCGGGCAAACCCTGTGAATATCGCCGAAGCAGTGCGCAAGGCGGATCTGTTAATCGGTGCGGTTCTGGTAAGAGGTGCCAGGGCTCCTCGCCTGGTCACGGCAAGCATGGTCAAAACCATGAAGCCCGGCAGTGTTATAGTGGACGTGGCAGTGGATCAGGGTGGATGTGTTGAAACAACGCGTCCCAGTACGCATTCGGATCCCATAAACGTCGTGGATGGCGTTCTTCATTACGGCGTTTCCAACATGCCCGGAGCCGTCCCTCGAACGAGCACCTATGCGCTGTCAAACGCCACTCTTCCGTATTTGATGCAGTTGGCGGAAGAAGGAATCCCAAGCGCTTTCCGAAATGATCCTGCCCTGGCAAAGGGTGTAAATGTCTATCAAGGAAAGGTCACTTACGAGGCGGTGGCAGAGGCCCTTGGCCTCGAATACACACCGCTTGAGTCCATGCTCTAAGGAACAACAAACCACAGAACAGAGGGCTAAGAAATGATCGATCTGGTGAAGAGGTTCTTCAGTCAGGTCCCCAGAGATGGGGCCACGGCCAAAGAAGAGTCAGGGTCTCATGACATCCGTATTGCTACCTGTGCCCTTTTTCTGGAGATGTCTCATATAGACGGCGAGTTCAATGAGTCGGAAAGAGACTATGTTGTCTCCATCCTTAGGAGGGACTTCGGCTTATCCGATGAGCATGCTGCTGCACTACTTGAAGCTGCACATGGGGAGTTGAAGGAAAGCATTGATTTGTGGCAATTTACAAATCTCATCAATCAGAATTACTCCGTGGAGGAGAAGCTCCAGATCATTGAAACCATCTGGAGGATTGGATACACAGATGGAAAGTTGGACAAGCATGAAGACTATCTGGTTCACAAATTAGCCAAACTCCTTCGTCTAAACCACAAGCAGCTTATTGATGCGAAACTAAGAGCAAAGAAAGCGGTTTCCTGAGTGGAAGTGATTTCAGAACTCTTTAGTGGGAGGTAGGTCTGTCATGGAAAAACATCTTCAGGTAGTTACCACAACCGAGCACAAGGAAGACGCAGAGAAGATTGGCAAGGCGCTGGTGGAAAAGAGATTGGCTGCCTGCGCCCAACTTGTTGGCCCTATCACAAGCACCTATTGGTGGAAGGGGACTATCGAGACCGCCGAAGAATGGCTGTGTTACGTGAAGACGCACAAAAGTCTCTATGATGAACTGGAGAAAGCTATCAAAAGCATTCACCCCTATGAGACCCCGGAGATTATCGCTGTGCCGATTGTTTGCGGAAGTGATGACTATCTTGAATGGCTAAACAGCGTAGTAAAGAAGGTTTGACGCTTACAGGCATCCACAACCGGACCCGGTGACAGGTGAACATGTCGAACCTGAGGAGACGACTATTTGTTGGGGTTTTCTTTGTCCTCTCTATGCACCTCTACGGCTGTGCCAGCACGCCGGATGTTCCCAGGTATCCGAATGACGTATGTGAAATCTTCCGTGACAATCGAGGCTGGTACGAGAGTGCCTACGAATCCCGCAAGAAGTGGGGTGTGCCTATCCCGGTCATGATGGCAATCATGCATCAGGAATCCAAATATGAAGCTAAGGCAAAACCCCCGCGAACCACTTGCCTGTGCATCCTTCCCGGACCTCGTCCGTCTTCGGCTTTTGGCTACTCACAGGCATTGGACAGCACATGGGAGAAATACAAGCAATCCACAGGGAACCGAGGGGCTGACCGGGATGACTTTGGTGACTCCATAGACTTCATTGGATGGTACTGCAATGTGAGTCACAAACAGTGCGGGATCACCAAGAGTGACGCATACAGTATGTATCTTGCCTACCACGAAGGGCAGGGGGGATTTAACCGAAAAACCTATCGAAAAAAAGCATGGTTGCAGAAGGTTGCCAGTAAGGTCCAAAGCAGGGCAAAAACCTATGAAAAACACCTGGCCAGATGTGAAAGTGAATTCCAGAGACGCAGAGGATGCGGCTGTCTCTGGCCCTTCTAAGACAAGTCGTTCGCTACTTTGAGTTGATAAGAGAGGCGGGCTTGTGAATATCCTTGACCCTCATTGGGGCGCGATGATAGCTTTTCTGTAAATTGTACAGCAAAAGGAGAGAAACCATGACAAAAAAATGTATAGTTCTTTTGGCATGCCTTTTCTTGTTGTCGGCAACTTCACTGGCCGTGGCTAAAGGTAAGGGCAAGGGAAATACCGACGATAGACCCCCCGGTTGGGACAAGGGGAAAAAGACAGGGTGGCAGAGCGACGCCCCTCCGGGCCTTGAGAAGAAGGGTGAAGACGGGCAGGCTGCAGGGAAGAGTGGGAAGAGCAAGAAGAAAGAGGGCGAAGAAGAAGCGTCTGGAAAAGGAAAAAAAGAGGGTGTCACAGAAGGGGAGGTACAGGAAACGGACAAGAATGACACAGATGAAGTTGACAAAAAAGTAGAAGAGGACAAGCCCAAGGCAGAAGAGGACAAGCCCAAGGCAGAAGAGGAAAAGCCCAAAGCAGAAGAAGAGAAGCCCAAGGCGGAAGAAGAGAAGCGTTGGTGGGAAAGAGACAGGCACACGAGAGAAGGGGACACGCCCAGGACGGAAAGGGATACGTCCAGGAGAGAAAGAGATACTTCCAGAAGAGAAGGGGGCGAACATAGGAGGAGAGAAGTCGAAGACGAATAGCATGATGATTATGGGACATCGCGGGGCTGCTGCCGTGGAGCCTGAGAATACTCTGCTTTCGATTAGCCGCGCTATAGAGATAGGGGTGGATGCGGTGGAGATCGATGTGCGCCTGACTAAAGACAGGACGCTCGTCGTCATACACGATGCTACTGTGGACAGGACCACTAATGGGACCGGACCCGTCAGTAGCTATGAACTCAAAGAGATAAAGGAACTAGATGCAGGCAAAGGTGAGGCAATACCTACGCTTCAGGAAGTCATCGATGTGATCGATGGTAAAGCGACGCTTGTCGTCGAGCTAAAGGAAGAAGGTACAGAGCAATCAGTAGTGGAGCTGATTGAGAAGAATAAGCTCGAGGAGAACGTTTACGTTATCTCGTTTTGGCATGAACTTGTGAAGGCTGCAAAGAACACCAATGGCCGTATCAGGACGGGTGTACTCTTTGTGGGATGTCCTGTAGATTCTTGCGTCGCGACCCATGTGTCTGCGGATGCCCTGGTTATGAGGTACAACTTTGTTAATGAACGATTTGTCGAAATGGCTCATGAGGACGGGCTTAAGGTTTTTATTTGGAATATTGACGAACAACATCTTCTGCAGCCTTATGTTCACATGGGCGTAGACGGTATCGGAACGAACGACCCTCGAATGTTGGTTGAATACCTTAGGGGGGAGCGTTGATAGCTACTATGGACACTGTCTGTCTGACAGATGACGTGAATCATGACAATAGGGCAGGGAAAGGCGACGGGGAGACAGGTATCTGATGCTTTGCTCAGAATGTGGTGACCGGCTGGCGATTCGTCGATCTTGACGCAAGGTCTATTTGGCCTGCACGTCGTGCGGGGCACAATTCCGTTTGGAGGATTATATGGACGCGATGGACGATGATCTTGACGACGAAATAGGCAACATACGTTCTGACCGACTCTGATCGCCTACATTGAAGTATCTTCGGAGCCAAAGAAGAACAACCCCGTTTCAAAAGGAGAAGTAATGATGAGGCCAAACAAGCTTTTTATCATCCCATTCTTGGTCATTCTGGCCCTGGTGCTATCCTGCAGCACGGTTCCGGTTACAGGCAGGACGCAGCTGCACCTGATTCCGGATTCAACCCTTTTCCCGATGAGTTTTCAACAGTACGATGAATTCCTGAAGTCCAACAAACTCAGCACAAACCAGGATCAGGCCCAAACTGTCCGACAGGTTGGCGCACGGATTCAGAGAGCGGTGGAGGAGTTCTTTGCGGAGAAAGGAACGTCTGACAAACTTCAAGATTATGCCTGGGAATTCAATCTGGTAGAGAATGACCAAGTGAACGCATTCTGTATGCCAGGAGGAAAAGTTGTAGTCTACACGGGAATTTTGCCGATTGTCGGAAATGAAGCCGGCCTGGCGGTCGTGATGGGACATGAAATCGCCCAT
>JAQBAU010000299.1:0-5328 GCA_032126655.1 Desulfobacterales bacterium | reverse complement strand
GTTCAAGATCGGACCACAGATCCTCCAGTTCGGCGTAGGCGCGAAGTACTGGGTCGAATCACCGGATAACGGCCCGGATGGCTGGGGCTTCAGGGCGCAGTTAACGTTCTTGTTCCCAAAATAGAATGAAGACCCTATTTCTCAAAACAATCATGAGAGGAGTCAGAAAATGAAAAAAACTTTTAGTTTATTCAGCCTTGCATTAGGCGCAGCCTGCGTGACAAACGCCGGCGCGCAGGCCCCTTTGGATCGCACGGTGCTTCCGATCCCGGAGCCAAAGCCGCCAAGGTACACAGAGTTGGACGAGGTGGGCTGCATACACCCCAAGCTTGGGGAGGTAGAGGAGTTAAAGCGGTGTTACTGTCTTGTGGGGTATTTGCCTTCTGACTTGTCAGTACCCCATAACCGGATAATGTGTACGTTGTTTGGAATCCTTGCCCCGAAATAGACCCCGTTTCTCGTGAAGAGAGGTGGGTGTTTGATATGGTATCCATATCGTAACATTTCCGAAAGTGACAATAATGGGAAGATATTTCGCAAAATTCATGGCCCTGGACACTTAAGACTTTGGAAAGTTGTCTTGAAAGCCGGTGGTCGCTCTTCAGATGGATGGACTATGTTTCATTGCCGTATATAACGATTTGATACAGGAGGCTGTCATGGCCCTCAAAGACAAACTGGATTCCATAGCCTTCAACTACCTGAGTGAAATACGCAACATCGGTGGGTTTGTTGCCTTTGCTGACCAGTCGCTTACCAAGAAACACCAAAAAACCATGAAGGCGTCGAAGAAACTTTCTGGGGAACTGAAAACGGTCGTTGAGGGATTTCTTACGTCAATTCAGTCTGAGAAGGAAGTCTTCATTCCGACATCGCCTGAAGTCAGAGCATTCCTTTTTAAAGCCGTGATACCTTTAGCACAGAAGAAATTCCTTGCAGAGATGTCGCTTTCATACCTAATCTCGTACCAAGAAGCCTTTGTGAAAGACTATGTTTACCAAATACTGGTGCATCTCAAGAACATGTTGAAGAGCGGCACAACTGTGACCTACGAGGAGGTACTGGGCCACACGTCAATGAAGTCCTTGGTGGGTTTTGTGGCTCAGAAAGAAATAGACAGTCTCGGCTATGGCAGCATTGATGATGTTCAGAAATACTTCCTCGGGAGATTCAAGATCGATTTGAGGAAATTCGACAAGTGGGACCAGGTCAGGGAAATGAACTATAGGAGGAACATCATAGTCCACAATAAAGCGATCACCAATGAGACCTATTGCAACAAAACTGGATATGAGAAAGTGAACCAAGCGATTAGAACCGACCACAAATATGTCTCAAAAGCGGGCGACACTCTTTTTTCTTTCATTGGCTTCATTCATGGCAAGTGCTTGGTCAAATTGAAGCTCCAAAAAGGGAAAACATGACAAATCGTCCGGGCGGATGCTCTCAATCAATTTCGCTGAGCTTAACGCTACCTTTCAATAACTGCTAATATCGCAATTCGGGCCAAGTTTACGATACTGTCATATAATGAAGCATTCAGAGTTCCTCAGATATCCTCTGACTTTGCCATCACACTTTCAGTTTCGAGGGTTCCCTGAAACCAAGCCTGCATCAATTCATGATAACAAGAAACTATCATACTTCTCAGCAAATGAAAGATTTCCCCGGGCAAACCTTGGGTTATTTCGGAATCCCAATTCTTAAGACTTTGTAAAGCAACCAAGAGTCGGCAGACACCCTGAAAAAGCCTGTTTTTTGTTCCCAATCCGGTTTCAATATGGTTTTCATATCTTGACATTTCCCGAAATAGAGGTAATGGGAAGTTATCTTGGAAAACTCTCGGCTTCAAATATCTGAAGGTTTGGCTAAAAAGCTTGAGGTATTTTCAGCTTCCGATGCGCTGGATATTGTAAAGTAATCAATCCTTGGGAGCTCACCCAATCCCGTTTTTCATTGAGTTGCTGGTTCCCGTTCGATATGAATGGAGAATCGTAAGGTTTCGCCGATTGTTACAACACCATATCACTTGAAGCATACCGGTTGTGTATACAAGCCTTTTCAGGACTGATCAAACTGAATGTTACAGCTCGACGGGAGAAGTGATACCCTGCTTGCATACGGGTCAGGATGGCGCTCTTCAGACTGGTGTCACATGGCCTGAACCACGATTTTCTCCCGATGAAGACACAGTGATCGATAATCTCACCGGTCTGATGTGGACAGGGAATGCTAACCTCGCTGAGTTTCCACTCATGTGGGAGGAGGCTCTTGCCTATGTCAAGCAGATGAACCATAAGCAAGTTTTCGGACATGCGGATTGGAGACTGCCTAACAGAAAAGAGCTCTTCAGCCTTGTAAGTCACGTGCAAATCAATCCTGCTCTCCCTGCAGATCACCCTTTTACGAATGTCTTCCCAGGTTACTATTGGACATCCACAACGTGCATCCGGCTATCTCGGCAAGCATGGTACATACACTTTGGGGGTGGAAGAGTCTTCAAAGGCATGAAACACGGATCGTATGTAGTCTGGCCAGTTCGAGGCCGGGTAGGAGGTTTAGTCAAACTGCCCCGCTCCGGGCAGCAGCTCTGTTTCGATGAATCCGGTCAGGCCGTCCCATGTGAGAACACCGGCCAAGATGGTGCTTTGCAGGCCGGAGCCACATGGCCAGGGCAACGGTTCATCCACAATCGGGATACAGTCGTTGATAATCTCACTGGTCTCGTGTGGACCAGGAACGCCAATTGTGCGAAGGAAACTGTGAATTGGCAATCAGCCTTGGAGGCCGTAAGGACAATGAATGGTGAAAAGGCTTATGGATATCAGGACTGGCGTCTGCCCAACATCCGAGAGTTGGAAAGCCTGACAGGCATGGGACAGCACACACCCGCTTTGCCCATTCGCCATCCTTTTCAAGAGGTACAAGCATGGTACTGGTCCTCTACAACCAGTACCTACGACTCCCGGTATGCGTGGGTACTATACATCGTTGACGGGGCAGTGGGAGTGGGGCACAAACCACGCTCTGATTTCTTTGTTTGGGCGGTCCGTGACGGTCAAATAGGCAAATAGACAAGAAAGCAACTTGCCAGATCAAATTGTGATTACCAAGGGAGGGTAGACGATGAATAAAGAAGCAAGGTACATATTTACAGTATGCTCAGCAGTTTTTCTAATACTAGTTTTTGTGAGCTTTCTCAATATTGGTTGCAGTAATGAAGAACACTTCTCCCATATGGGGGAGGAGGAACACCACGGAAGTCACGGGATGGCTTCTCCTGAAGCTATGAAAGGCCGCAACCCAATCTCTGCTACAAAGGAATCTGTTGGTCGGGGCAGGGAAACGTTCATGAAACTGTGCGCCGTTTGTCATGGTACCTCCGCGCAGGGTGATGGCCAGGCCGCCGGGAATCTCAAACATCCTCCAGCAGACCTTACGAAGACGGCAGGTCATGATTCAGATAGTGACATTGCCTTGATAATAGCTAATGGTCGGGATTCCATGCCGGGATGGAAAAACAAATTGAATGCAAATGAGATATGGGATGTAACCAACTATATCCAGAGTCTGAATCCCTGATCCTTGTGCCTGTCATGGGTAACTACCAACCACGAATACAAGACAGTGTGACTGACTCCTTGGCCGCGGATTTTGAGGGTTCGATGGTGAAACGGAACATATGCCGAGTCGGCGTCTTTCTGGTTTGGGTTTCCCTTGCCTTTTCCTCAGTATCTTTTGCTGACGTGCGGGAATATAAATTAGTCATTGATTACAAGACGGTTAATTTCACTGGCCGAGACGTCCAAGCCATGACTGTCAATGGCTCCGTTCCTGGTCCAACTTTGCGGTTTACAGAAGGCGATACCGCTCTCATTCACGTCCATAACAACATGGACGTGGACACCTCCATTCACTGGCATGGCATTCTCGTCCCTCCCGACATGGACGGCGTTCCATACATCAGCTTCCCGCCCATAAAGCCTGGCACCAGCTTCACATATCAATTTCCGATCCGTCAGAGTGGAACGTACTGGTATCACTCCCATACCAGCCTACAGGAACAGCGTGGTATTTATGGATGCATCGTTATTGAGCCACGTCAGAAGTGCCTTCATGCCGATCGTGACTACGTTGTTCTCCTGTCAGACTGGACAGACGAAAACCCACACGGGGTGCTGCGCACCCTAAAGCGCGGCAGTGAGTGGTATGCGATTGAGAAAGGCAGCGGGCAAAGCATCTTAGGCGCCGCCCGCCTGGGAATGCTCGGTGATTATTTGAAACGGGAATTGCAGCGCATGCCACCAATGGACATTGCAGACGTCGCCTACGATCGGTTTCTCGCTAATGGCAAACCGGAATCTTCTCTCCTTGCCCAGCCCGGTGAAACTGTGCGATTACGCATCATAGACGGCTCCGCTACTACCTACTTCCATCTTGAGTTCGCTGGCGGTCCGATGCAGATCATCGGCGCGGATGGTTTGGATGTAGAACCGGTCGAACAGAGACGTTTTCTTATTGGCGTCGCTGAGACATATGATGTTCTTGTTCAAATCCCGGCCGCTGGTGCCTATGAACTCCGGGCTACTGCCCATGACGGTTCGGGGTATGCATCGGTGTGGATTGGTTCCGGCAAACCCCATTCAGCCCCCTACGTTCCCAGGCCGAACCTCTATCACTCTATGGGAGACCTCAGCCTGAGTCGGATTTTTGCACTCACCCCGGCAGGTGTCATGGGCATGTCCGATGCTAAGGTGGAGGCCGGCGCATTCGACCGTCCTGGCATGATGGGTATGGGAACCATGCCCCATGGCTCGGACCATTCCAAAATGAAAATGGACGCCATGGATCATTCGTCGAGTGAAAATGCAGCCCACAAAACACACAATCACAGTGCGGGGATGGAGGAACATTCTTCTTCGACCGAAGGCATTCAACACGGCGGTCACCCCGTGCCAATGTTGCCTCAAGCTTCTCGGATCGGGAAAACATATGGTACGGATTTTGGCATCCTTGCTGCCGACGTTTCCAGCTCTAAAGACCTTGCGGTTGACGGCATGGACCCACGGCGCCCTTGGCCCCCGTACGACAAGTTGCGCTCTATCAGACCTACAGTCTTCTCTGTGGACAAACCGGTGCGTGAGATCCGCCTTACCCTGGACGGTGATATGGAACGCTACGTCTGGTTTCTCAACAAGAAGCCCCTTTCAGCAAGCGATTCTATTCGCATCCGGGAAGGCGAGGTAGTGCGCTTTATCATGGTCAACCGAACGATGATGCACCACCCCATGCACCTGCACGGCCACTTTTTCAGAGTCGTTAACGGCC
>JAQBAU010000298.1:0-6395 GCA_032126655.1 Desulfobacterales bacterium | reverse complement strand
GGCGGATGGCTGGTGTGCTCAAGCACATGGTGGCAGACAACTGTGTCTATGGATTTGTCGGCAATGTTACTGACATCTCTCACGAATTCAATACCATGACTCTGAATAACAGGTTCTACGCTCTCGGATAGATCAAAACCGAGTCTTCTTTCGCATTCTAACCGTGCAAGGTTCCAGCCGATCCCCACACCGTATTCAAGTACCGTATCCTTCCTATGCACATAAGGACTGATTTTGCTCGCCCGAAGCTGGGCAACCCACGAATAGGACAATTCAGGGACGGAATGTGTTGTTTGGTGATAGGCCTTTCCAGCTTCTCCACGGTAACGCTGTTCTACTTCATCTTTAAAAACCATGCTAACCAATCCTATGGCAAATTAACGGCACTCTCTATTCGGTCATGTAAGCCGACATACCATAAATACGGCTTGTTAACAGTTCCGTAAATTACGCAAGGCGATAAGGGCCTATTTTATCAGCCCATTCCGCGGGAAAGGATGCTTCCCCGGGTCAGTTCACGCGTCTTGGCTGGCAAAGTCCCAGACACCCGTCACCGTGCTGAAAGATGTTCGATCCCACCATACTCCACTCCCGCTGAACGTAACCGTTTTACATCATGGGAAGACGTGCAATGGGCTGGAGGATTTGGGAAGTTAGCTTTGGAGAGGAGGTTGGGTCAGGCATGGAGACCGCGCCACAGCTCCGCCCGGTCGATTACGCTGGGGCGCCTTTCATAAACGACTGATATGTATAATTTTTTGTTGTGACAGCTGGATTGCCAAGTTCAGAATGAATGATTAAATCAATTGCCGGAAATTGGCAAGTGTTCAAATTTTGAACGCCCAGAACATAACCACATTTTTCGACAAGAATCAACAAAGAAATGGATGCCAGGACACGATTCTAAATAACGGGTTGGGACTTGTGGTAGGTCTGTGGAATTTCGGATTTGAGGTTGCGGATTTGCAGGTTACGCCCTGACAATTGAACCCACTTGTCTTAGGTTAACATAAAACAGAAGAAATGCTTCCTCTCGGTCTGCCTAACTCTTTTTGTCCGGAAAAGGGGGGGCTTTTTTGAAAGACTATTCCACAGTTATTCGATCTTTGTTTACCTCACAGGTCTTCGGACCTATTCCTGGTACCTTTGTCATATCCTCGGCGCTGCTAAAGGGTCCGTGTTCTTCGCGGTACTGAACGATACGCTCGGCGTATTTCGTTCCTATCCCCTTCAGTTGAGTAAGCTCCTCAGCAGAAGCTGTGTTGATGTTGACCTGCTGTGTTTCCTCAGCCCATAACGGGAGGGATAGGGCCACAACCAACCCTATCACTAAGCATAACGCGACTACCTGTCTACAATGTTTCATTGTGAGCCTCCTTTTTTCAGTTCTCCTTTTCCTTTTACCCTCCAGCCAACTCCCCGCTTTGTGAGACATCGTGGAATGATCCTCAGGACGACCAACAGCAGAAGATACCTTTGGATGGTAGTCAAGCCCCCCCGCCTTTCCGGACAGTCCGGGCGGGGAGCATGTCGGTCACGATGCCACATGTATCTTGAATTGCAACGCTCCTTTATTGCTGGCAAAACGCGGGGGGAAAGGCAGTGGGGCTGCACCGACAAAAGGTGGCGTTTGGTCTTGACGATTCCTGTGCGACTCTATATAGGGAGTCATCTGCACGCACGTTCAACGTCTTTCAGTGCAAGACAACAGGAAAATACTTCACGAGTAATTTCTTCTTACTTCATGAAGACAGGCAAGAGAAAAAGTAAAAACACAGTCTCAGCATCCGAAGGCGTGCAGCCTCACAAACCTCACGGGGCGGCCTCATTGACAAGGGATCAATAGGGGGGCATCAATGGACAAGGCATGGGCTGAATTCTTACAAAAGGATTTTATCCAGGGGTTTCCCGCGTACTGCGGATATGCAGTCGATCTCGTCGAAGACGGCGAGTTTCACACCAGCCTTGAGATCCGTCCCGATCATAGACAGCAGGATGGATTCGTCCACGCAGGGGTGATTGCCACCATGGCCGATCACACGGCTGGATATGCGGCTTACACGACAGTCTCGGCAGAATTCCGTATTCTGACGATCGAATTCAAGATAAATTACTTCAGGCCAGCTACGGAGGAGACCATTGTCTGCCGTTCAAAGGTCATCAACCGAGGGAAGAAGATCATCGTTTCAGAGTCTGAGGTATTCAGCGTATCAGACGGATACGAAAAACTCGTCTCCAAGGCCATGGTCACGTTGATGGCCGTACCGGCCACAAGCCTCGCGAAGGCAGAGACCGAAGACAGGTGATAGGCGCCTGCCTTTGCGCGTGATAGATGAGGGTTTTCAGTTGAGTGATGTGCAATTGACCGGGTATTTTCCGGGTGCCATAGGAAAGATAACCGAACTCCATGCCACATACTACCATGAGAACTGGGACCTAGATGTCTCTTTTGAAATCCAGGTGGGGAGGGAACTGTCAGAGTTCATCGGCGAATTTCAGAAGAACCGGGACGGATTCTGGGTGGCCACTGTAGGCGGAGAGTTCGCGGGCTCCATTGCCATAGATGGGCGACAGGCAGAGGAACACGGAGCTCGGCTCCGGTGGCTTATAGTTGATCCAGCGTTCCAGGGACGCGGCATAGGACGGCTTGTGCTCAAAGAAGCTATCGAATTCTGTAGAAGCGCTGGTTACAAGAAGATATATCTGTGGACGTTTGAGGGTCTGGACGCAGCCCGCTTTCTATACGAACGTGCAGGGTTTCAACTTCGCGAGAAGCATGATGTTGATCAGTGGGGGAGAAATCTGACCGAGCAGATGTTTGAAATCAATCTTGAGACATAAAGACTAAGTTAATGCAAATGGTCTTCGGAAAACTGGAAGACTGAAAGGCGTCCCTATTTTTCCCTTATTCTCACCGTCTGACCAATCCTCGCCTTGAAATGCTCGCGGGCATCTCCCTGGTTCAAAGAGATCTCAAGGAGGTTGCGGCTTCCGACGATGGCCATTGGCGCACCCACCTTCACACTGTCATAAGACTTGGCTACGCCTTTTATCTTAAACCTTCCCAGCCTGACTTCAACCCGTTGTGATCCCTCATCATCTTGAAACTTCTTTAGGGTTCGCTCGCTGATATTCGTCACGAGGCTTCCGAAACGATCAATCGCAATGACCGCGCCAACCAGCTCATGTTTGGCAGAGACAAAGGGCACGGGAATCTCTAGGGTAGTCAGGTCCTTGAGCCCGAGCTCTTTCCCCAGGCTCAGCATGTCCAATCCCTTTGACAAATGGGCTGCCACAGGGGCGATTATATCACGGCCGTGAAAGGTGTCACTCACCGGCTTAAGAAAATATCTCTGTCTTGTTACAGCACAGATTTTCCGGACTTTCTTGTCCTGGATGACCATTGTCAGGACGCCATTGTCCGGCGCGATAAAGACATGCCCTTCCTGTTTAAGGCAGACGGTCTTTCTCTCTCCGCCGACCCCGGGATCAACGACAACCATGTGGATGGAACCTTTCGGAAAGAACCGGAAGGAGGCATTGAGTGCGAGCGCTGCCTGTCCAATATCGTGCCTGCTTATGTTGTGGGTGATATCGACCAGTTGAACCCTGGGGTTTATGGACAGGATAACCCCCTTCATCACGCCCACGTACTCATCCTGAAGACCGAAGTCAGTGAGAAGCGTAATGACCGGAGATGTTCTCATGAGGGAAATAAGCTGCCCTTGGAGTGTTGGAGTACTGGGGTATTGGAGTACTGGAACAAGAAGCGAAAACACCTTTGTCTTTTTTTCTTAACCACTACTCCATCACTCCATTACTCCATTACTCCAGCTTGTTGTTACTCCATTACTCCGGCTTGTTACTGCTCCACCATTCCAGTCTTCCATCATTCCATTATTCCAGTCTTCCGTTCTTCTACTGTTTAAATAGTCCTTGGTGGACCGGCAGCCCAAAATGCTTGTATGCGTCTTCCGAGACCTTTCGGCCGGAAGAGGTGCGCGTCAGGAATCCGATTTGCAGCAGATAGGGCTCTACCACGTCAACAAGCGTGTCAGACTCTTCTTGTAGAGTAGCGGCAATGGCCTCGATTCCCACAGGACCCCCCTTATAGAAGTCTATGATGCTTCTCAAAAACTTTCTGTCCAGGGTGGTCAGCCCCCTTTTATCTACCCCTTCCAGTGCCAATGCCTCCTGGACGGTCCCCTTATGGATGACTCCATCGCCCCTCACCTGGGCGAAGTCTCGTACCCGTTTCAAGAGCCGGTTTACGATTCGAGGGGTGCCTCTTGAACGGCAGGCGATCTCTTGGGCACCATCATCGTCGATGGTTACATCCAACAGGGCCGCTGATCGCTTCGCAATGCGAGTCAAGTCCTCCTCAGCATAGAAATCAAGAGTCCTGAATATTCCAAACCGCTCACGTAGAGGGGGCGATAGAGATCCTGCTCGAGTCGTGGCCCCAACCAAAACGAACCGTTCGAGCCGATAACGATGACTCCTCGCATGTATCCCTTTGTCAAAGATGAAATCAACCGCAAAGTCTTCCATCGCAGGATAGAGAAACTCCTCAATCACCCTCGGAAGGCGGTGCATCTCGTCGATGAAGAGGACATCTCCTTCTTCTAGATGGGTGAGAATACCCAGAAGATCGCCCCCTTTCTCCAAAGCGGGCCCGGATGTAACAGTAATCCTGACACCCATCTCCTCAGCAATGATGTGAGCAAGAGTCGTTTTCCCCAGACCGGGAGGAGCGTGAAATAAGACGTGATCCAGTGGCTCATTCCGTTTAAGCGCCGCCTCAATGGCAATCTGGAGAGTCTCCACCACCTTGGCCTGACCAACGTATTCCTCTAGGTGCTTCGGCCTCAGGCTAATGAATTCCGACTTCTCACCTAAATCTATGTTCTTTTCAGAGTCTATATCTGGCATCAGCCTTTTAGAAATACCTTTCCTGTTTTCGTTCTTTTCGTGTGTTGCGGCATGCGCCTTGAGAAGAGGCGTGATAATCTTTTCTTTTCCTAATCTATCCAGTCCCTGACGCTTCCCCTCGATAGACCTCTTCAAACAGCTCCTCCGGTGTAGTGATATTCTTATTCCTTCTCAAGGCTGCGCCGATCAACTCCTTGGCCTCTCTCACCGTGTGGCCAAGTTGTTTTGAAAGGACCTCTTGGACCTGCTCTATGAAATCTTCCGGCGGTGTCTCCTTTGCGGCTTTTTCGACCTGCCGGATCAGGGCAAACTTAGCCACCTTCCCTTCCAGCGTGGCCAATATCTTCTGCGCTGTCCTGTTTCCGATCCCTTTCAGCCGTATAAGATACGCTGAATCCCTCGACTCTATGGCCCTGGCAATGTCCCGAACCGAAACTGTCAGCGCCTGAACAGCCTTCATGGGTCCAATATCTTCAACGGATATGAAATAACGGAAGAACTCCCGCTCCACCTCCAGGTTGAAACCAATCAGGGTCGGTTTTGGCTGCCGCTCAGTTTGATGGTAGTAAATGAACAGGGCAACATCATCTCCAATTTCCTTAGAATGAAAGGTTTTTCTGACAAAAGCGGGAAGGAGTATTTCGTAGCCGACCTGGTTATTCAACAGCAATATCCGGTCTTCATCCTTTTTTAGCAGCTTGCCTTCCAGATACCCGATCATCTGTTTCCTCTATTATCCGTTCCTGAATACCCCCACCAGTGCCAGGGCTATGGCATCGGATGCGTGTAACGGCGTTATGGGTTTGTCCCTTTTCAACAAGTGTCTGACCGCCCTTTCCATCTGGCTCTTGGAAGCGCTTCCGCTTCCTGTCAATATGCGCTTGACTTCCCGCACGGGGACATCCATCGCCTGAACGCCGTACTGAGAACATGCAAGCAGAATGACCCCGCAAACCTTTCCAAGGGCAATCCCTGACTTTGGATATTGCTTGAGGGAAAAGACGTCTTCAATGACCATCAGATTGGGTTTCTGGGAATCAAGAATGGAACAAAGCTCAGAGAAGATGTGGTGAAGCCTGTCAGGCAAAGTTTCGGCCTTTGAGGTTCGAATCGTGCCGAAGGTATAGTCTCTGATCCGGGAAGCAGACCCGTGGACAACCCCAAACCCGGTCTCAGCTAACCCTGGATCTATCCCGACAACCTTTAGTGTTTTCTTCAAACCCAGGTTTCGGCCCTGTTTATTATTTCACCGTTTTTAGTTTGTTCTTCGCGATGTTGGCCTCATCGGAATCCGGAAACTTCCGAATCAATTCCTTCAAGATGAGCCCCGCATTCGCGTCGTCGCCAAGACTGAAAAAGGCAAATCCTTGCTTGAGCAAAGCGTTCGGAGTCTTGTCCGCCTTCGGGTAGTTCTCAATCACCTTCTGGTATTCCAGGATGGCTTTTTCGTACCATTTCTCGTG
>JAQBAU010000297.1:0-4013 GCA_032126655.1 Desulfobacterales bacterium | reverse complement strand
ATCTTGTATGGCAGTATCTTGAATTTGGCTATTCTATGGATTATTTCTTGTAATCATAAGGTGAGATTCGTTTGGTGCAAACGTATCTCCAGGTTTCAAAATATGAAACCTCTATCGAGAGGACCTCTCGGATAATGGGGAGTCATGACCAATTGCGCAATCGGCTAAAACAGAACAAGTTGAGGTCTTCCATAAGCTATTGCCTGTCCAATAGCTCTCGTATCTTTATAGACAACTCTTTCATGCTGAATGGTTTTTGAATAAAGGCGTCACAACCGCACTCTAGGATCTCGGCGGCTTGGCCGTCCATGGCATAGCCGCTTGACAGAAGTGTCTTGATTCTTGGATTTAGCTCTTTCATTTTGGTATAGACCTGTCCACCGCTCATATCCGGCATGATCATATCGAGAAGAACCAGATCAATCTCGTCCTTGCGTTTATTGTAAAGTCTCAGCGCTTCTTTCCCACTTTTGGCCAGCAATACCATGTAGCCCATTTTCTTGAGCATCTCCTCGCCAACGTCGAGAACCATAGCCTCATCATCTACAAGGAGAACTGTCTCTGTCCCCTTCAAGATCTCATCGGCCGCTATCCTTTCTCTGATTGGAACCTCCTTTTCTGAGGATGGCAAATAGATATTAAAGGTGGCTCCTCTGTCTTTTTCACTGTAAACATTGATGACGCCACCATGGTTCCTAATAATTCCGTAGGCAGATGAAAGTCCCAAGCCCGTTCCACGGCTCTCCGTTTTGGTGGTGAAGAAAGGGTCAAATACCCTTTGCTGGGTCTCTTTGTCCATACCCACGCCTGTGTCGGTTACAGATATCTTCACGTAGTTCCCGGGCTCTATATCGAAAGACTTAGTGTGCTTTATGTCGAGTTCGACATTACTGGTCTCAATATGGCATTCTCCCCCATGCGGCATGGCCTGCCAAGCATTGACGTAAAGGTTGAGCAGCACCTGCTCAATCTGCATTTGATCCACTTCCACCGGCCAGAGATCTTTCTGATATTTCGTATGGATTTTTATCTCTTTCTTAGTTAGGCCAAACATCTCAGAACTTATCTGAATGAGCTCGTTTAGATTCGTCACTTCGACCTTATATTTGCCCCCCCTGGCAAAACCCAGGAGTTGTTTGTTGAGAACTGCCCCCTGTTCGACTGCCTGTTCTATTCCCCTAAGATGTTTAAGATGCGGATGGTCAAAGCCAGTATCCAACAAGATCAGAGAAACATGCCCCAGGATACCCATGAGTAGGTTATTGAAGTTGTGGGCGATGCCAGAAGCTAGAGTCCCTATCGCTTCCATCTTCTGAGCATGTTGGAAGTGGGCTTCAAGACGCTTCTGTTCGGTGGTGTCACGGACAACCGAGACTACCCTGACGATTCTCCCGTCTTCTATCAAAGGGATCTTGCGGGATTCAGTGATAAATTCCCTGCCTGCGATTTTTGTAGTCTCTTCAGTAATAAGAACCGCTTTATTTTCAAATACCCAGCGGTATTCATCAAGAAGCGTATCAGGCAAGAAGGGAAAAATTTCCATTGGGGTTAGGCCAATCACGTCCGTAGTCAGACCCAACTCCTTGTTCGTATGCATAAAGGCTTCATTGAATAGTAAAATTCTCAAATCCTGGTCAACGACGAGTATCCAGTCAGTCATGGCATCGATGGTTTCACGATAGTGTTTTTCATTCTCCTGGAGCGCCTTCTCTATCCGCTTGCGGCTCTCAATTTCCGTATTCATTGCTTCGTTAGCCTCACGGAGGTTTCCCGCTACAACGCAGTTCTTTATGGCTCCGCTCAAAATACCAGCAATTATCTCAAGGGCCATAATATCAACAATCGGGTCGTAATCGCCACCGGGCTGAGCTGCAACGATCAAGCCAACCCGATCTTCTCCGTGTTCCAGAAAAGCCTTAAGAGGAACAGCCACACACATTTCGCCCGAACCTAATCGACGCGCGGATTCTCCAGTCACTGCTTCTAGTGTATCGCACGCAATGATCGATGCACTGTGGACAACACTCCACAAATGCCTCGCGACGCCCTCCAGGTCAGTCCGAACACCACCAATATTGTTACCGATCCCCTGGCTGGCCAATAATTCAGGTTCTTTGCTGTCACCCGTGATCAGAACCATGACTACTTGGTAGTCCAAGACAGAAGAAACCAGGGAAACACCTATCTTTCCAACGTCCTGCACCTTTGTGAGAGGAATGCGAGCAAAGGTATCAGCGTGGTAGTTTATCATCTCTAAAAGGTGCGCCATGCGCCTTTCATGTCATCACTTCTCCATCGGGCCCAGATACTGAGGGTTGTAACAAGGATATAGCATCAGCAAGGCCAAGTCCAAGCCCGTAACGTAGACAACCTGGATATGATATAAGGCACGGAACACCAGCAATCCCAGTCGCAACCATGACTTGTGCTGCTTCCCGGGTCTCGGCCTCCAGCACCCTCAGTTTTAGCCCGACAGCCGATGCCGCTATATCCCAAAAACTGGCTGCTGCTAAAGTGAAAGGACACCACTCTGCGGTTAACAACACTGGATAGCTCTGAATAGGCCCGCCCTCTATTTTTGGTGGTGTAATGGACTTGCCTTCCACCAAGGCCCGTATTTCAGAAGTCAGGGGATATGGGCGAAAACCTTCCGCCGTTAAGTATGCTCTTCAGTAGAAACCTGCTGGACCTCGCCGGTCCTGCTGGTATTCGACCCCGTTGACAAGCATCGTAGGCGACCCAAATAAACCTGTTTTTTCGGCTTCGTTTGGCGATGCAACCACAATTGTCTCGACCTGCGCATCGATCTCTCCTGTCTTGGTCAGGGTTTCAAGCTGACTGCGCAATTCAATAGTGGTCTGGCATCCTTTGAATGTAATCAACTGAATTTTTGTCATGCTTTCTTCCTCTCAATATTAGGATCGCTCTCAGGGGCACCTGAGAATCTTGAGACCTTGCTCAGACCTTCTCATGCCAATCATAAACTCTTGCCACAGTTATTTGGGGATCACAACGTTGTCATCGTCGTAGATTCCTTTTTCCGCGGTGGTATGGCATGCCGAGCAGTTGGAGAGTGAACCAATAGATTTCCGCTTCAATACATCGGCAGAAACCTCATGGTGCTTTTGCTGAATATACGGAATTTCCGTGATTCTGAGCGGTGTCCGGCTTCCCAAGCTTCTCATGATCTTGACCGCTCGTTTCGCAGAGGAATGCTCCGCAGCGTTCGCTTTGAGGTATTCAGCAATGACCTTCTTCGACTCTGGATCAATCTCTAGCACCTCCCCAAAATGGTCCTCAGGTCCAGCCAGAATCTTTTCCCATGAATCGGCAGACAGCAACCCGGGCTGATAGGGGAAATGGCAAACCCCGCACTCCTCTTTGTACGCCGTGTTGTCTACCGGATTAAGATAATCTTCGTTATGATGCTTCGAGTCCTTGCGCTCTGAATGATGATCATCATCGTCATCGTCATCCCAGTCGAAGATCTTTTGATGCCACCGCTTTTCTTCGTGCTCATCGCGATCAGCCAGAACATCATATGGTGAAGGGCCATTGGTAAGCAGAAAGAAAGCGATCATAAGGACGATCCATTTTGGTACCCTATTCATCAGATTCCCCATGTTCTTTGGAGTCAATGGTTTCTTTAACACCCTCATCGCAGACAGAGTGGTGGAGACTAACATATAGGCAACCCGTCGGACAAGATTAACACAGATCCCTTTTTGCCTAATCAAACAGCCCCCCAGATCTTGTGGTGGTCTTGATATCCGAAAATTCATCATATCTTGCCAGCATCAACACTCGGCCATTCGATGGTTTCGCTGAAGATGTGCAGGTGAAATCAAAAGCAGTTTCAAACCCGAGGCCCTTTCACAGGTACGGGTCAAGATAGGGTTTGCAGATCGAAAAGAATCTGGAAGCCTGGATTTTCTGGATAATATGACATGATCCAGAATCTGCCCTGACTTATGATAAATTAGCAAATCCTGAACCTGGCAGATTCTAAGACC
>JAQBAU010000296.1:0-2992 GCA_032126655.1 Desulfobacterales bacterium | reverse complement strand
GAAAGCGCAGTAAAACTTATGGTTGAGGTTTCCAGCCGTTATTCGAATCTGGAGTTCGACCTGGAGAGAGGAGTTCGTGGCTCAAGATACAGCTGTGTAGAAGATATTCTGTGCGAGTTAAGTGGTGCGGAAGCGGCTATGGTCGTGAACAACAATGCCGGGGCTGTCTTCCTGTCCTTGGAGACGCTGGCCAGAGGTAGAGAAGTCATCGTTTCCAGGGGTGAGTTGGTCGAAATCGGGGGCTCGTTCCGGATTCCGGACGTTATGGCCCGCAGCGGAGCCGGGTTGGTCGAGGTCGGCACGACGAACCGAACACACCTGCCGGACTATGAAAGCGCAATCCGTGACGAGACGGCATTACTCCTCAAGGTCCACACCAGCAATTTCAGCATGCTCGGTTTTACTGCTGACGTCCATCTGGACGACCTGGTCGCCCTTGGCGCCAAATACCATATTCCCGTCATGAAGGACCTAGGCAGCGGCAACTTTGTCGATTTTTCCAAATACGGCCTCATGAAGGAAACCACAGTTCAGGAGACCGTGGCAACCGGTGTCGATGTAGTCACCTTCAGCGGTGACAAGATGCTGGGAGGGCCCCAGGCGGGAATCATTGTGGGCCGAAAGGATGTGGTAGAGCGCATCAAGAAGAACCCGATCAACCGGGCGCTTCGAATTGACAAACTGACGCTGGCGGCACTTGAAGCCACGCTTCACCTCTATCGGGATGAAGCTGAGGCTATATCGGCTATTCCCACGCTGCGTATGCTCACCCTCTCTCCCAGGGTTATTGCCAACAAGGCCAGACGACTCCGGAAGCGATTAAACGAGTTGGGAAACAACCGGCTGAAGGCGGTTATCATCACTTCCTCGTCTAAAGTGGGTGGGGGTGCCCTACCCCTTCAGGAGCTTCCCACAAAGTGCGTGGGCGTCATGATAGAGGGGCTCTCAGCCAATGCCATAGAGCGCCTCATGCGCAATTCTGCGCCACCGATCATCGGGCATATTGAAAACGACTTGTTTATCATGGACGTTCGCACCATACAGGATGAAGAGATTGCGATCATTGCATCGGCATTCAAAACGATTCTCACGGAGGGCTGAGTGGAAGACGAATTGGTTGGAGCAAATGCTCTGAGAGAGGAATTTCCGGACCTACCAACGCCTGAGCGGTTCCCCGGGGTCTTTGAATCGTTTGCGGAAAAGAACAACCGGTTTGCTGTACTGGTGGTTCGTATCGACGATTTTGTTACGACTTTTGAACGCCTTGGAGAGAATATCACTGCGAATCTTCTCGTCAAGGTAGGACGTATCATGGAAAGCATGAGCAGAACGTTAAACATGACATGGGGACGGCTTCGCCATGAGGAATTCGTTTGTCTTTGCCAAGATGTGGATGAAGCCAAGGGCCTTGAACTGGCGGAAGAGATAAGGAACCGGGTTCAACTGGCAGGGGAAGAGACCGTATCTGTCGGCCTGGCAGTCTACCCCTTTTGGCCTTTCGACAAGACCACTGTTCTGGACAATGCTCAGAAGGCGCTGGACCACGCTGCCTTCTTCGGACCGAACACGGTTACGCCTTTTGATGCTGTGAGCCTCAACATCAGCGCAGACAAGCTGTATCAATATGGGGATATAGAGGGAGCCATCGAGGAATTCAAGAAGGCCCTCGCTGTAGATCCCGAAAACGTGAACGTCCATAACAGCCTTGGGGTCTGTTATGGCGTACAAGGGGAGTCGGACCTGGCTATTGATGCCTTTGAGACAGCAATCCGGTTTGATCCAACTGATGTGATGGCCACGTTCAATCTTGGGCTTGCTCACATCAAGCAGGGCGACCAGGAAAAAGCACTGGAGCTGTTTCTTCACGCCCACGAACTCGACGAAGACAACCCGGAGGTAGCCTATCAGATAGGCGTGTGCCACCAGGAAAAGGGTGAAACCGATCCGGCCATTGAGTATCTCGAAAAAGCCGCAGCCAACTCCCCCAAGGGAGCCCACGTGTTCCGGACCCTGGGAGAGTGTTACCTGGAAAAGGAGATGCATCTGAAAGCAGCCAAGGCCTATGAGAAGGTCATCAAACTCAACCCAACCGATGCGAAGAGTCTGAGTACGCTGGGTTACCTCTATGGGGTTATCGGTGAGAATCTCGAAATCGCCATTGTCCTTTCCCGGGAAAGCACCAAGATTGACCCGGACAACAGTCTCTACCGATACCGATTGGGCAAGCTTTACCAGCAAAACCAGGATTATGAGAATGCCGTAAAGGAGCTTAAGATAGCAGCAGATCTGGGTGAGGATTGCGCTGATTTGATCCGTGACACGGAAGTCCTTATGAACGAAGAGGCTGATACCGAACAGGCGGAGACGGGATAAACTGAGAAATACGAATATCGAATTTAGATAGACCAATTCACGGGAATACTCTCTGCCACGAGAAACGCTGATATCATAACTCACAAACTACGGAACCGAGCTTAATGAAGGATATTGTCTTACAAGCATTTGAACAGAGTACTCGCGTAAAGGAGCAGTTTGCCAAAGAGAACGCCGATGTTCTTGTGACGGCTGCGCAACGTCTGGCGACCTGTTTTGCAGCGAACCACAAACTTCTCCTTTTTGGCAACGGAGGCAGTGCTGCGGATGCCCAGCACATTGCAGCAGAGTTCGTAAACCGGTTTGCTATAGAGCGCAAACCGCTGCCCGCAATTGCCTTGAGCACGGACACCTCCATCTTGACTAGTATCGCCAATGATTACTCTTTTGATGAAGTCTTTTCCAAGCAGATCATGGCCCTGGGGAGAAAAGACGATATTGCCATGGGGATCAGTACAAGCGGCAGCTCCAGGAATGTCATTGTCGCCATGAAAACGGCCCGTGATATGGGCCTTTACACGCTGGGGCTGACCGGATGCGGCGGCGGCGAACTGGCTGATTGTTCCGACCTCGCCCTGGTTGTGGATTCTCAGGACACGCCCCGTATCCAGGAAACCCA
>JAQBAU010000295.1:0-9644 GCA_032126655.1 Desulfobacterales bacterium | reverse complement strand
GGGTGGATTCGAGCGTTACTGGCTGACCGGTGAGGTCTGTTCCGTTTTCTCGGACCGTGTTTTCCGGGGCATACACAAAGCCAAGGTCCATTTGGAACTTCTCTGAAAACCGATAACCAAGTCCAACGGTGATGTGACTTTCTACGACAGCGGGGAACCCGATCCACCTAAACGTTTCGTAATAGTACGTGGGTAGAACGTGGCCCTGAACAGTGCTGCCACCTGTTCCAACAAAACCGCTGTGGTCTTCCACAGGGTTCTCCCCATAATTATACCCCGCTCTCAGAAAGAGATTGGGCGTCGCTTCAAACTGTGCACCGATACCGAAAACCCACTGGTCCTTCCAATCAAAGTCTTTGTAACCTTTCGCATCTGCCCAGTTCAGCCACTTTCCATCAGCCTCGAGCAGGAGTCTACCGTCGGCGAGATGGAATGCCAGTCCAAGGCCAGCCTGTTGTGGGGCTTCCAGTTCAAGATCATCCAGTCCGTTTCCAGCCGGTGGGTCAAAATCGATGACGTTTTTATGATTGACATTTTGGGCCGATACGTAGTTAAGGCCCAGGGACAGCATATCCATCGGTTTCCATATCAGGCCGGCCTGACCACCGAACCCGTAGTTGAACGAAGAGCCGCTTCTCAGGTCAAGGCTTGAGTAGTCAATGTGGGCGGCAACACCGAGGGAAATCGTGTCGCTGGCCTGAAAAGAAATAGCCGGGGCAAATTTCATAATCTGTAATTGCGTGAACTCCCCCTGAATGAGCGGATAGCCACCATAAGGCGCATACATGGACTGGTCCAAATTGGTACCCCTGTAATCCACACCGAGACCGGTTACCCCATAGGCTGCTATGCCGAATCTCCAGGCGCGGGGCCCCTTTCCCAGAGGTGCCGATATGCCTATGGCAGGAATCATATATACTTTCTCGTCACTTTTGGCCTCGATAGTGGTGCCTCCCCGGATCACTTTGGCATCCACCTTGGGCATAAATAAGGTGCCAGCAAAATCAAATTGTGAAGAAGGACAGTACGGCGCAAAACACATGGCGGCCGGGTTAGCAAAGACCGCGCTTATGGCGTCTTGGGGGGCTGCAATCCCGACGCCGCCCATGGACCTTGAAATGGGCCCAATACCAATAAGATTGTCACCGTTTGTCGCAAAGGCAGGCGATGACAACGTCACAACAAAGGATATGATCAACACGATCCTGAAAGTGTTCTTCATGACTTACTCCTCCCTTGGTTTAGTTCAAGGTCTTTACTACTACTAACCTACCAACAGAAACGTTTCCCACCTCCTTTCCGCTCTTGTGGTTCGCTACCATGTATCATCCGAAACGGTTCTACTCTTGAACAAGGGCGTCCGCGATCATTGAACTCAGGAACTGAACATCTACGCCCAATTTGTAATGGTCATTCAGGTTGCTCAGTTGAGTATGACAATTCTCACAAGCTGTAGCAAGGATTTTCGCTCCCGTTTCTTTCACTTGATCAGCTTTTACCTTTGATGACTTCATCCTGAAGTCTAGCGTTTCATCACCAAGGGCGACCAATCCACCACCTCCTCCACAACACCAATTGTACCTGACATCTGATGTCATGTCACGGAAATCATCGGTAAGATGTTCCAGGATATAGCGCGGTTCATCTATCACGCCACCATTTCTGGCTATCTGACACGGGTCATGGTAGGTAACTGGACCCTGGAACTTTGACTTGTCTATCTTAATTCGTCCTTCCCTGATATACCGGGCGTGCGTTTCGGTGATAGCTGTCACCTTGAACGGCTGTTTCCCGGACAATTGCTTCATGACTCGAAATGCCGTTCCGCACTCACAAATACAAACCTCTTTTACTTTGAGCCGATTTGCTTCATTAATGATCCGATCCAAAATAAGTGCAGTTCGCGAGGGGTCTCCGACAAAGGCGCCGAAATTCACAGCCTCGAAGAAGCTCAATGTCCAATTCTCCCCCGCTGCATTGAACACGGCTGCAGCCGGAATGATAGAATGGGCACCAGCCAATGCCACGTACAAAAGATCAGCGCCTTCAACATCAATTGGTATGGCCGCCTCGCCTGCTTCCATTCTCCACTTTTTGACAACTTGAGCTTCCAGGTTCTTGATACCCTCAACAAAACCCGCCTTGAAAAGGTCTATTGATTTCCCCTTCTCGATGGACATGTCCGCAAGCATCGTGAGTATTTCTGGTGCAGCATTAGCACCCACCAGAAGCAGTTTGGCAATGGACATGATCATCTGGGTATCAATACCAAATGGGCAAAATACCATGCAACGCCTGCATCCGGTGCAAGAATAGGCGGCCTCATAAAGCTCTTCGAGTGCCATATCGGTTAGCTCTTTTGACTCCCCCAGTGACGACCATACTTTACCCTGCCCTTTGAAATATCTTTTGTAGATTCGGCGTACGATTTCGGCCCTGTAGGCAGCAATGTATTTCACATGAGGCATTGACGCATAGACGTGACAGGCCTCAGTGCAGACGCCACACCTGGAGCATGTCTCCAGGTAGAATCTCATGGCATGGTTCAGTTTAGTCTGAAAGAGCCTCAGCAACTCGTCTCGTGTTTTTTCGTCCATCATTAACCCCTTCGTAACTTGTTCATTGGCAAGGACAAAAAGGAATGCATGATTTTGCTGAAAGGAAAGAATATGAGAAACAGGTTTGCAAAGAAGACGTGCAAAACCAACATGAATGAGTGTCCCGTCAGGGAAGGCATGATCGGCTTCAGATGGAGGAGACTTGAAAGATACATCCTATAGTCTTCCACCCCCAGCTCAGTGTAGTCATACCATCTTCTGGCCCAATCCATCTCACTGCCAAAAAGCATTGTCAGAAACAGCAAAATGAGAAGGTAGTAATCTTCCGGCACCGACAGATCCCTGTACGGGGATATAAATCGTCTAAACAGAAAGAATAACAACGCCACACATAGAATCAGTCCTATGAACCCCTTTCCCAGGAAGATTTCATGCTGAATAATCTGAAAAATCTTGAATTCCTGGATCAGTTCGAGGTGCCCTATGATGAGGAGAAGCAGGGACGCATGAAAAAGCATGAGAAAGAGCCACAGAACAGGACTGTGTTTTCGGACGGATGGCATGAGGAAGGTGTCATACAGCGCCCACAGCCACTTGGGCCGTTTCTCCGGAAAGATCTGCAGGGTTGCAACCTGCTTGGGCTTTCGAAACAGCTTGAAAAGCCTTACACCAGTTCCCACAAAGAAGACTGCAAAGGCAAAGTATACCATGGGTACCAATACGATATAACTCGCGGTGTACACAGGAGCCTCCTTCTGAAAGTAGACTTTTGTTGACCCCACGACATGGGGTTGGCCAGTCAGGCTCTATACATTTCGCTTAATGTAAATCTTAATGACGTCTCCTTCCTGTTCAGTCCCCAGGATTTCGTTGCCGCTGGTCCTGGCCCAGGCAGGAAAGTCAGTCAACGCACCGGGGTCCGTGGTAAGGGCCTCGATGACCTGGCCTACCTCAACTTCCTTGATTCCTTGACTTACCTTTACCACGGGCATAGGACAAGGCAAACCTTTCAGATCCATCACTTTGTCAGCTTGAATTGCTTCACTCATCGTCAGCCTCCCTATATAAATAGTTGGACTTTGCTGTTCATGGCTTCTTCCAGAAACTTTGCCACTCCGCAATAGGTCATTTCATGGTAGTCTATCATTTCTTCCCTGTTGAACCCCATAAGATCCATGGACATCTCACAGATGAAGATCTGCACCCCCATCTCTTCGGCCAAACCCAGCATCTCTTCGAGCGACGGCACATTCTTCTTTTTCATGAGAGACTTCATCATGGCCGTGCCCATGCCCCCCATGTTCATCTTGGAAAGCTTAAGGGAACATGTTCCCTTGGGCAGCATGGCGCCAAACATCTTTCCCATCATATCTTTGTCGCCTGCCTTCTTGTCCTTGTCTCGCAGAAGCGGGGTTCCCCAGAAAGTGAAGAACATGACCACGTCCATGCCCATGGCACGTGCTCCGGTGGCAATCACAAAGGCCGCAAGTACTTTGTCCAAGTCCCCACTGAAGACGACCATGGAGATTTTATTTTGCGGTGTCCTTTTAGACAGTCCTTCCACTTGCTGCTTCATTTCATTGACTTGTTTTTCGAGTTGTTCCATTTGTTCGCTCATGAGAGCCTCCTTATTAAGAGCAATAAAAATATATTCCTGTGAAACAGAAACATCAAGAGATCTTCAAACCAGTTCCTTTTTGACAGCTTCCATGCTGGAACGAAGCTCCTCCATAGAGGAAAGAATAGTTTTCCTGTGTTCAGGTTCCAGTTCCAGCAGGACTTTCTCGTGAAGCTCCCGACTAATCGCCACTATTGCTTCCCATTTTCTTTGTCCCTCTGGCGTCAGGCTGATAAGCTTGACCCTCGCATCTTTGAAATCGGCGATACGCTCGACCAGCTTCTTTCTTGCCAATCCCTCTATGAGTTTGGTCACGCGACTCTTCGACACATCGAGTTTCTGGGCGATCCCTTTCGGCGTGAGATACCTTTCCCCTTCGAATAGCATCAGACAGCGGACTTCTGCTTCGGGAATACCGAATTTGCGCGACAGGTATAAGGTCCGCTCTTGACAACAACTCACAATCTCCTCGGTGAGTTCCTGAAACCTGACAGTCTGATAGTCAAGCAATGCGTCGATAGAGTGGCCTGCTATATGGTTCATGATGTTTACTAACATAGCGTCACAAAGCGACGATGTCAAGCATATTTCTGAAAAAACTTGAATTAAGAAATATGAATTCCACCAAAGCCAAATTAAACAAGGGATATAGGGCACCCCAATATGTCCGCCCTGGGCCGCACATGCAATAAACAGGGTTAACCACTTTCCTTTACGAGAGCCCTGAAAGAGGGGGCGACTATGGTTTTTTTATATTATTTGTCCGTTCTTCTGACGGAGAGAGCACTTAAGGTCTTATGACTGACTGTGATGGGTAAGGTCAATCAGGTAAACACTGTATTTTGTGACAAAAAACACTGTATTTGTGGGTGATATAGCATGCAGTCTGCGGGGCAGAGGGGTTTGACAAAAGGGATGATTGGGGGGTTCACTACTCCACGTTTTTGTAACCGTAGGAGTTGGCAAGGTGGAGAATATCATTTGACAGCGTCAGGTCGAGAGCCTCTATATCGGCCCATTCCACGATCCACGGATCTTCTTTCACATACTGCCACCTGGCATTTGTGTTCTTGGGTATTTTTTCGGCATGCTCCGGCCTGTATTCAACACCCAACTGGTCGCACAGGCCCGGCAGCGCCGAAACCAGTTGTTCTACCTGGAGGGTCTGATCGGCTTTTCCTTCTGCCAGCTCGTTCCAGTAATACCAGTATCGAGCTGCACGCAGAATAAATTGCTGCTTCGGTTCCAAAGTGCGCTCTTCGAAAGTGAGTCGCGTTTCAGGAGCGTGTTTTTCAATATATTCTGGGGATGGTACTCCCTTTTGCAGGATGAATTGTGCAACGCTCGCTATCACTTTCAAGGGATGTCGAACAACGTGGAGGACAAAATCGAAATTGTACCCTCTGGTACCCGGCCCGAAGGGAGGATTTGTATCGTCCACCGCCATGAACCACGATGCAGCCCCATCTCTTCCCATGGAGCCATGCAGTGGAATCGGCCTTTCATGTCGAATATCCAGACCGAGGGACCGCCACACTTCAGTAGTATACAACGTTCCGCTTCGACCGCATCCGGTAATCAGTAGCTTTTTTCGCTCCATAGCTGTTTTCTAGACCTCACTGGAGAGAAGACTGCAAATCAGACCTGATGGGGTCCTCGGGAGTCGGTTCATCTGCAGCACTCTCTTGCCCCGATTAGTGCCACCGACCCCGATTAATAACCCTTTCAGCTTGATTCCAAAAAGATCCATCAAAGGGCTCCGAATCATTGAGACGCCCTGCTTCATCTTGAAAGCGCTTGACCCTGTAAGCAATAGCGATGGCCACGATACCGCCCAAGATCAACAGCGCCGATACAAAGGCGACAAGGAGCATTGGAAAGGCCACAATCACAACCCCCGACAGAATCAGGACAGCACCCGGCAGGTATCTCGTTAGTTCTCCTTGTTTCTTTTGCACGGTCTTTCACTCCTTTTTTTGAGATAGCTTCTGTCTTGTTTCATGTCAGCGCCCGCATAAACTAAGCACGGTTTGGCTTAGGTCAAGGGCGACAGGCCACAGGGTCGTTTCCCTGATCGGAACGCCCATGTTCCAACCCTATGTCGTATCTTAACCTGTCTGGTTCCTCTTTTTTGGGGTTCATTACTGGAAGCCATGGCAAAACCTCAGATCGCGTTCGAGGGCAAGGCGCAGGTTGGCGAAAAAGCGGAGCATACACGGTAGTATGTGAGCATTTTGAGCCGTCCTGCAACATAGCCATCGGGCGTTAGATGGGGTTTTGCAATGGTTTCTATAAGTCCACGTGAAGCTTTACACCCCCTACGATCCAGCGGCCGGGCATAGGCGAAAACCCGGATTCCACATATTGTTCATCAAACAGGTTGGTGACATCGAGGAAGACCTCATACCTGTGGGACTTGTAGGCAAGACGCGTATCGACGACCACGTGCGAATCCTCGAACATTCGTTCTTCATACCGAACATTGACGGCCTGTGTCAGGGTACCAAACCAATCAAGAATAATGGAACCGACGAGTTGGTGGCGCAGGTGATCCAAAACGTATTTTGACTCGAGTTCGCCTGAATTCCAGTCCGAGTCCAGATATGTGTAAGCCATATTCACGGCTGAAACGAATCTTTTGCCCCAAAAAGCCTCTGGATAAAGATCGAACCCTATTTCAAGCCCCTGTGTTGTGTTTTCTGCGATGTTGCGCGCTTTCCAAGGGTCTTGCTCCGAGGCACGAGACCAGTCAATCAGATCGTTTTCATCACGGAGAAATAGACTGAAATTGGCACCAAGGCCTTTGTCGCGCCAGCGAATCCCGGTCTCATAAGCCCAGGCCCGTTCGGGGTTAAGGTAGGGGTTCCCCTGATTCGCCGGGGTGTCATAATACAACTCGGTATACGTAGGAATGCGAAAAGATCTTTCTATGGAACCGAACCAGTTCAATCCATCTGATAATTCAGCACTGAATTCACCGCCGGGCCACAACTCCCAGCCCAAATGGCTATGGTGTACTGCCGAAACACCAATGCCCAAAGCCAACTCTTCAAGAGGGTAAAGCCTGTGTTCCAGAAATATCCCACTTCGCCTACGGTTGTGATCACCCAGATTAGAACTTTCCAGGTCTTCAAAAGTGATTTCACCGCTAACCGCTGTTGTTCCCAAGTCAGATGTAAACCGGAAATCCAGTTGTGCGCCGTAGGCATCGGTTTGGTGCTCGTTTCGGTACCAATTGTCTTCGATCTCTATTTTGAAGTCATCATCATGGCGGCGCCAGAATATCCTAGGCATGACCTCCAAATCCGCCATCTTCAAATCAGCGCTCGTATAAGCCAGGAGGGTTTCTGTTTGTTCTCGCTGATTGGGGAAGATGTCGCTATAGAACCGATAGGCCCCAAAGTCTTTGTCGCTATATCCAAGTGATACCGTGATTTTCTGGTTTTCTCGATTTACTGTGCCTTTATAAGAAAACGTATCGATATCAAAGTCGCTGCTTTCTTTTCCAATATGACCTTTAGACGAACGACGAGAGGCGGAAGCACGGTTTGAAATGGCGCCGGTGTTCACGGCCCCGTGAGCACCGACATCGTAGTAATCGTAGTCACCATATTTTGCATAGCCTCCGACAGTGCTGCGATCCGCCTCACGGGTGATAATGTTGATGACACCGGCCATGGCATTGTGACCGTAAATTCTTGCCGCCGGGCCTTTTACAACTTCAATGCGCTCAATGTCCTCCAAATTGACAGGCAAATCCAGGTTATGGTGTCCAGTCTGGGCATCATTGACATTGACGCCATCGACCAATATCAGCGTCTGTTCAAAGGAACTGCCGCGGATCGATACATCAGCCTGAACGCCATGCACTCCGCGCTGACGAACGTCCACACCGCTGATCGTTTCCAGGAGATCTGGAATACTGTTTACAGGCAAGGCTTCAATATCCTCTCGGCTAATGATTGAAACGGATTTGCCGATTTTTGAGAGGTGCTCCGGGGTACGGCTCGCTGTCACGACCACCGGATCTAATGTGTGAGAAGGAGGCTCTGCATCTTGCGCCATCAGCGAACCGTTGTATGTCAAAATCAAATATACAATAACGGCAAGATTTAAACGAAGGGAGCGCCTGTAAAATGTGTTTTTGGTGTCAGCGTGCATACTGTTACAATGAAGCCTCTTCCTATATTGTGTATTAGGAATTACCGTGGATTAGCGGGAGGGGCATTCCGGGGATTTTGAAGGTGCCGGAGTTGGTGTCAGCTAACGCAACGAAGACCTGGTACATCCTTTTATGCTGTTCATCAATCCAGTCCTGATAGGGTTCATACTGGATCAAAATGTTGTCCTCCGCAGGAAGCTTGGCGAATGCGGGATTTTGAAGGATCTTCCACAAACCCTTTCATGGCTCGCGGGCCACAAATTCACACTCACATCTTGCTTCGACTCTTGGTCGATCAGTATCCCAAAATCCATTTTTGGGCAACAGCTTGTTGAGAGGACACCCAAACATATAGAGGATTCCGCATCGTGTTCTAAGGAAGGATCGCGCGTTATTGCAAAGCGTATGAAATGTGATGGGTCTTATGATGTGTGGGAATTATTGGAAGTGTGTTCGAAAACCAGAAAGGCGAACTGCCCGGAATAAAGCGGTAGCACCGGAGCCGAGGTCGGTGTCCTCATCCTATTGTCATGTTCAGGTGCGGTGAGTACACATGTCGCCACCGGCCCCAGAATTCTCCCGTATATGAGCACTCTACACATATTCAACGTGATGGGGCAATGGGGTGAAGACTGTATTTGTGGCGAAGAAATACTGTATTTTCAAAATGGGGGGTATGGTAGGATGCCTTGGAAGGTGCGGTGGCAGATTATCGGGGGCATGGGCCAACTGATCCATCCTATTGGGATATCTGTTGCATATCATTGCGTTTTGACATAGGGGAAGGGCTAAGCGCCCGTTCAACCCGCGCCTGTTTTTACTTACTTGTGTCATGGGGTTGCAATGATAGCCTTGACATCCAGACGAATCATTCTCCTGACCATTTGTGTCATCGCCATCCTTGTCATAGGATCCCTGACCGCAACGATTCTCTATTATCATCACCACCCTTCCGCGCTAAAAACGCTGATCGAAAAATCAGTTTCAGCATCCACCGGCACGTCTCTGACCATTGGGGATCTGTCCTACTCCATAAGCCCCTTGAGCGTCCAGGCAAAGGGCATCATTCTTGAACCCGGCACAGGCCAGCACGGTTTCTATGCAGCAATCCACGATCTCAAGGCGGACATGGTCATAGCAGGCCGATTCGGCCACAAGAAGCTCACTTTTACCAACCTCAGGGTTGCGGACTTTTCTCTTCGTGTTTCAAGTGAAATGGCGTTGCCCGAAATCAGCCCGAAACCGGAAATCCCTACCCCGTTGTTTTCTCGTGTTTTGAAACGGATGATCCGTGTTCTCGTCTTCA
>JAQBAU010000294.1:0-3393 GCA_032126655.1 Desulfobacterales bacterium | reverse complement strand
GAACCGCCGTATACGGAACCGTACGTACGGTGGTGTGGGCTTACTATTACCCATAAGTCTAGACGATTTATCGTCGAGATTCTTCCTTGAAAGCCTCAATGTTCACCTCTACAAGTTGCTCAATTAGTTTCCTTAGTCGCGCATAATTGGCGATCATTTTTCGCATTCTGGGTAACTGGTCTTTTTTCACATAAACGCTACGTGTTTTCTGTTGGCTATCCTTATAGGTTAGCCGATACGCCATACGGGATGACTTTTTTGAGCATATGCATCGCGCTCTGTTACATGTCGAACGGACGCTTGTAATCGACCCACGAACAAATTCAGGGAACTGGGCTAATTTTTTTAAAAGATCATTTCGTTTCTTGACAGGATTCATCCTTGACACCTTCCTATATTAGCAGTAGACGTATATATTACGTCTACTACTGAATGTCAACTTTTAATGGAAGGAACTCAATGAACTCAAAAATTAAATCAAGTTGGGCAATGGAAGAGTTTGCAGAGATCAAACTCGGAGATAAAAGGCTTGATGCGAGGCTGATTAAACTGTGTGAAAGATTCTCGGATGCCCCAGAGAGCCCCATCAACCAGGCATGCGTAGATTGGGCAGAGACCAAAGCTGCATATCGTTTCTTTCAGAACGACAAAGTTGAGGTTGGCGAGATGCTGGCGGTCCACCGATGTAAAACAGCTCAGCGCGCTAAGGAACACAAAACGGTTCTTGCACTCCAAGATACCAGTTACTTTGTTTACACGAATCATCCGAAGACCGAAGGTCTCGGAAAGATGTCTTTAAAGAAGGGTAAGAATGTGAAAAACATCTATTCCAACGGTCTGATAATGCATACATGCCTGGCCGTAACGACTAAAGGACTCCCGCTCGGGTTGTTGGATCAAAAAATCTTTTCACGGAAACTCCGGGAAAAGGATAACAGTAAAACCAAACCTCATGATTACCTACCGATAGAAGAAAAGGAAAGCTATAGATGGCTTGAGGCATTAGAAAATACTAAGGAAGTAACGGGCGGTACCCGAATCGTCACAGTCTGCGATCGCGAAGCAGATCTGTACGACTTCTTTAAGCGTAGCCACCAAATCGATGCTCCCGTTCTCGTTCGTGCAAACGCAGATAGGACCATAAACCGTAAATCCCGTTACGCTGAGAAAGATGTCGAAAAACTTTGGGAGCATATACGAAAACAGCCCGTTTCAGGGTCCTACGCAATAGAAATCTCGAAAAGGTCTAAGACAAAGCACTCCAAAGAAAGGAAAGCGCGTACCGCAATAGTCTCTGTGCGTTTCGATTCTTTTACTCTCAATCCTCCTCGCAACAACATCAGACACAACACTGAAAAACTCCCAGACATTGAAATGCATGCAGTCTATGTTCTAGAAAAAAATCCGCCAGTTGGCGAGAAAGCCATCGAGTGGATGCTTCTAACCAATCTTCCTGTCATGTCGTATGAAGACGCTTATGAAAAAGTTTTGTGGTACAGCTTACGATGGCGAATTGAAATGTACTTCAAAGTCTTAAAGTCCGGTTTTAGGGTTGAATCATGTCGGCTGGGGCATGCCGACCGGCTGGCAAAATATCTCACGGTAATGAGCATTGTGGCCTGGCGGCTCTTCATGATTACCTTAATCGCTCGTACCGATCCGGCAACACCCTGCTCAACGTTCCTTACCGATCAGGAGTGGAAAGTCCTCTTTCTGCATTCAAATACAAACAAACCTATACCGAAAAAACCACCAACCATTGGTAGTATAATCATCTGGGTTGCAAAACTCGGAGGTTATCTAGCCCGGAAAAGCGATGGGCCTCCTGGTACTATCACACTATGGAGAGGGTGGAAGCGTCTTGTAGATCTGAGTGAAGGCTTGAAACTAGCGGATCAGCTATGATACTTATGGGTAATAGTAAGCCCACACCACCGTACGTACGGTTCCGTATACGGCGGTTCATGAATTACACTGAAACATAAGAACCGAATCAAGCAGTGACACGAGTCCCTGCCGATCAAAGAATTTCTTGGAAAACGCCTGATTCATGTGCGAAGCCCCGCAATTCCACCAGGGGCCTCTGCCATTCGTAGCCGATTCCCAGGCACGGCTTTCGCCGAGCCCTCTTTTCATCAAGCCTTTTGCCCTTGTATACGCACGCTTCCATTGTCGCCAGATAATGCAACGCAGTCTGCGTCGTATCCACCCGTCCAATTCTTCGAAAATGCCTTTGACTTCCGATAGACGAAAATAGTTTATCCATCCGCGAAGCGTCACAGTCAGCTCTTCAATAAAATTAGTCAGGTTGCGTCCGCGGCCCTTTCGAAAGCTTGACTTGAGCTTCATCTTCAGTCTGTGCACCGAAGACGACGATACTTTCAATCGGGGCCGCTTGTGCCAGGTCATGCTGTATCCTAAAAATTGCCGCTTCCACGGACGAGCCACCGCGCTCTTTTGGCGGTTTATCCGAAGACGCAACCGATGGTTAAGGAATTTTTCAATCGAATCGAGCACCCTTTGCCCAGCGCGCCTGGAACCAATGTATAGGTTCACATCATCGGCGTAGCGACAAAACCGGTGCCCACGTCGCTCAAGTTCCTTATCCAGATCGTCCAGCAGTATGTTGGACAACAGCGGTGAAAGTGGACCGCCCTGAGGCGTGCCCATCGTCGGCTGACTGACCAGCCCGCCTTCCATGATGCCGGCCTGCAAACAACGGCGTATCAGATGCAGCACCCGTTTATCCCCAACCTTTCTGGCCACACGGCTCATCAGCACATCGTGGTGAACGCGATCGAAAAATTGCTCCAGATCCAAATCCACCACCCAGCGCCTGCCGCCTGCTACATGCTCCCTTGCCTGGCACAGGGCCTGATGGGCGCTGCGCCTCGGTCGAAAACCGTAGCTGTAAGCTGAAAAGTCAGAATCAAACAAAGGCGTCAGTACTTGATGCAGCGCCTGCTGGATCAGCCTATCAACAACCGTGGGAACACCAAGCTTACGCATTCCCTTGCCGCCGGGCTTGGGTATCTCCACCCGGCGAACCGGCTGCGGCTCATAGCTGCCTGCCAGCAGTTGCTCTTTGATGCGCGCCCAGTGGGTTTGCAAATAAGGCTTTAGCGCGTCAACGCCCATGGCGTCCACTCCGGCTGCACCCTTGTTGCTTACCACCCGTTTGAACGCATTCAGCATGTTCTCGCGCTCGACCACCGCTTCCATCAGGTCCTCAGTTCCTGGACAGCAGTGCTCTTTCCTTGCCGTGCCACTTGACGCACCTCCGGCAGCCATTGGCCGATTCCGTCCGCCTCTCTCTGCCGGGGCATCACGCATCTCAGCTCGATTGATCAGCGTCTGGGTGGGCATCGAAATTCAAGCTCCTGTCCGTAAATC
>JAQBAU010000293.1:0-11503 GCA_032126655.1 Desulfobacterales bacterium | reverse complement strand
TCCCCGGCTTTCGCCGGAATGACAAGTCGCCTGGCGACAACCTGATTTTTGCTTCGCCTAAAGGCGAGGGGTTTCCACCATCCCCGAAAGAGACACTAAATTGGAGAAGAACCTTTTGACTTGAAAAAATGATCGGTGCTGCTATATATCCCCTGGTGAAACCTGACCCCTGGCATGACTACTATGCGAAGCGGGCCCGTGAAGAACGGTACCCGGCACGATCAGTTTACAAGCTTGAAGAAATCCAAAAGAAATTTAAGATCCTTAAACGCAACAGCAGAGTGCTCGATCTGGGTTGTTGTCCCGGCTCCTGGCTCCTGTTTGCCTCAGAGACTGTGGGAGAAAAAGGCTTCGTTGTCGGTGTAGACATAAACCCGCTCATCATTCGGGTTCCGCCCAACGCGCGCTTTGTCCGGGATGATGTACTTGCCTGGGAGGAATCATTTATGGAAGCCATCGGGACCAGTTTCCAAGCCGTCCTGAGCGACATGGCCCCGTCTACGACCGGGAACAAGTCTGTGGATGCCCAAAGGTCGCTGGAACTGAGCGAAGCGGCGTTAGCTATTTCGGACCGGGTCCTAAGGCCGGGCGGGAGTTTTGTCTGCAAGGTGCTTCAGGGACCTGACCTCAAAGCTTTTTCAGACGGGCTCAAGCAATCCTTTCGTCGAGTAGCCCACTTCAAACCAAAATCCAGCAGAAAGGCAAGCAAGGAAATCTACATAGTTGCTATGGGGAAGCAGGGAGACACAATATAGAGTGGATAGGAGAGAACATGTCCGGTCATTCCAAATGGAGTACAATCAAGCGAAAGAAGGGTGCTACTGACGCAAAAAGAGGCAAGGCCTTCACCAAGTTGATCAAAGAGATCACGGTAGCAGCCCGTATGGGGGGAGGCGATCCAAATATCAACCCCCGCCTGCGCACCGCTATTGCCGCGGCTAAGACAGATAATATGCCGAAAGACAACATTGAAAGGGCCATAAAGAAGGGCACCGGCGCGTTGGAAGGCGTTTTGTACGAAGAAGTTTACTATGAAGGATACGGCCCGGGCGGGGCAGCCGTCTTAGTTGAATCCCTTACTGACAACAAGAATCGCACGGTAGCTGATGTCCGTCATGTTTTCAGTAAGTCCGGAGGCGGCTTGGGCGAAGCGGGTTGCGTGGCCTGGATGTTTGAAAAAAAGGGGTTGTTTGTGTTTCAAAAGGAAGACGTGGACGAAGAAACGCTTATGGAGGCAATCCTGGATGCCGGAGGTGAAGACATTCGCGATGAGGAAACCACGTTTGAGGTAACCACTGCCCCCGAGGATTTCGAGGCAGTTAAAAAAGCCCTCGATGATAGGGACCTGAAGTACGAACTCGCTGAAGTTACCATGGTTCCTAAAACTATGGTTAGGCTGGAAGACAAGGACGCCGAGCAAATGCTCCGGCTCATGGAGAGCTTAGAGGACTCGGACGACGTCCAGAAGGTCTATGCCAATTTTGATATCTCGGAGGAGACGCTTGACAAAATAGGCGGGGCATAGGTTTTGGCCACCCTATCTGAAAGTTTTTTAATTTTGTGAAAAAAAGTTCTTGCAAAGCAATATTTGCTTAGTATATACCACACAACGCTGACATTCTTCGGGCAAGTACGAAAGCGAGGTTCCTTTTGCTGGTACTGGACGAACTCCGATACTCTGAGGACCATTTGTGGGTCCGCTATGAAGAGAATCATACTGTCACTCTCGGTCTAACCGATTTTGCCCAGTTGCAGCTTGGAAAACTCAATTACCTGGAACTTCCCAACGAGGGTGACGAAATTGCTTCTTGTGAGTGTTTTGCCAGTGTGGAGTGCAGCAGGCTCTTTAACGATCTGTACTCGCCCGTCTGCGGCCGAGTTGTTTCAGTCAACCCCGACGTTATAGACAACCCCGGATTAATCAACTTCTCGCCCTACAACAAGGGGTGGATCCTTCGTGCGAAGCTCTATTCCCTGACTGACCTGGATACCCTCATGTCGAGCGATGATTACGAGGACTTCCTTCTGACTAAGCGCCTGCCAAAACCGATCAGCTGACCCATCACTTGCGCGTTATCTCAAGCATCCGTTCCACCGCCCTGGAAGCTGGTACGCGTATCTCTTCCGGCACCTTCACCTCGTATTCCATGGAGGTTACTGCCCTCAACACATCTTCAAGCCTGGTTCTTTTCATGTCTTCACACACCATGAATTCAGAAGCTTTATAGAACAACTTGCTCGGGTTTTTCTTCTGAAGCGGATAGAGGAGTCCCTCTTCGGTTCCGACGATGAAAGACTGCTTGTCAGAATTCCCGGCAAAATTGATCATGCCGGATGTGCTCAACGCCGCATCGGCAAGGGCTAACACTTCTGGGCGGCATTCCGGATGGGCCATGAAAAGAGCCCCTGGATGGGCGGCTTTGGCATCCATGACTTCTTGTACTGTCAATCGATCATGGATTGGACAATAGCCATCCCAGCAATGGATTTTCTTGGTGCTCTTGGACGCCGCATACTGACATAGATTTCGATCCGGGGTCATCAGAATTTCATCTTCTGCAAGGCTGTTTACGACCGCGATCGCATTGGCAGACGTACAGCAAATGGTAGAATGGGCTTTCACGGATGCTGTGGAATTCACGTACGTAACCACAGGCATGTCTCCCAACTCGGCCAGCTTGGCTTCCAGCGCTTCCGCTGTTATCATGTCCGCCATAGGGCATCCCGTGTCCAGGCGAGGCATGATGATGGTCTTCTCCGGGGACACAATGGAAGCGGTCTCCGCCATAAAGTGCACCCCGCAAAAAACAATCACATCCGCATCTGTCTTGGCTGCCCTGATGCTCAGATCAAGCGAATCTCCGGTCAGGTCAGCAACATCTTGAATCTCCGGCAGTTGATAGTTGTGGGCGAGTAAAATGGCATTTCGTTCTTTTAGGAGCGTCCTGATCTCCCGCGCGATGTCATCAGTCATGGTTGCAACAAACCCTGTTCCTCCTGAAGGTTCAATACTTCCGCACCATCAGGAATCTTAAAGAGAAACAAAGATGAATCGTGCCCTTGCTTGAACCGGTAGTTGTCAAACCGGATGGTGGTTTTGTCGCCAAACGCATTGGAAGTAACAGTCTGCACAATATCGTAAGTCGACCGCGACACAAACAGATAGAGTTCGGTCAGATCGGGCTGCTCTCTTCTGGGAACCAGCTTCAAAACATGATGGCTTTCTTCCTGAAACTCCTTTGGTGCGAGTGAAACGATGAAGTCTTTGGAAAGTTCGTCGGGATTGCTGAAAAAATCTGAACCCTTTCTCCCTCCAAAGTAGTCAATGGCCCGGCCTTGAATGACTTGGTTGTCGTCGGGTCTGTATATCCATACAGTATCACCGTCCGTTATGATGAAATACTCCTCAGGTGATTGATAATGCCAGCGCATTGTTCCGGGACTTCCGAACAATAGTTGACCTTTAGCAGTATCAACCATCCCCATCGCCTGCAGATGTGACTCCTGAACAAAATCAGCCCTGAAATCGCCTGACGCATACCTTTGCTGCACGCGGTGTAAAATGTCAGTTGCCTCCAAGCCAAAACAGGTCATAGGTAAGAGGCCCAGCCATAAAATACAAATGAGCGAACATCGAAGTATCATATTCATCCTCATAAGTGCCTAAAGTCCGTAAAATGTCCTAAAGTGTCTAGAGTTGAAAAGCATTGCCTCACGCTTCTATCGTAATTTATTACAGTGGGACGTGACGTAACTGCACTTCGGTCGCCATGTGACATTGACGATTGAAAAAACCAAGAACGTTTTTAAGGTTTTTCATGTTTCTTAACTTTAGGCACTTTAGCGCATTTTAGGCACTCTATGCACTTTCTTTAAGAATCGTAGCCTTTGACCAATACATCTCTCGGTTTACTTCCGTCAGAGGGCCCGACGATGCCCTCTCTTTCCATCGTCTCGATCATTCGGGCTGCTCGATTATACCCCACTCTCAAACGACGCTGAACCATTGAAATCGAGGCCTGCCTGGTTTCAGTAACGAGCGCAACTGCCTCATCGTATTTTTCATCGTGTTCATCTTCGGCCGCCTCATCCTCATCTTTTTCCCGGGCCGCCAGGATTTCTTCCTGATAAGTGGGCTCCCGTTGCTTCTTTAGGAACTCTGTAATGAGACGGATCTCACTCTCGGAAACATACGCCCCGTGGATGCGCTGCAGTTTGGATGTCCCCGGAGGGAGGAAAAGCATATCACCGCTTCCCAGCAGAGTCTCCGCACCGTTGGCATCCAGGATCGTCCTGGAATCTGTTCGGGACGAGACCTGAAAAGAGATTCTTGTGGGGAAGTTGGCCTTGATGATGCCTGTCAAGACATCGACCGAAGGCCTCTGGGTTGCAAGGAGAAGATGAATGCCGGCCGCACGCGCCATCTGAGCCAAACGCGTCAGGGACAGCTCCACGTCCCGCGATGATACCAGCATTAAGTCGGCCAGTTCGTCAATCACGATAACCACAAAGGGTAGCCTGTCCAGACTGCTCTCGGCCACAGCTTCGGAGCCGTCCACGGATTTCTTCCCCTTGTCGGCAGATTCCGTCTCTTTCGCCAGCTTGCGATGATACTGGGTTATGTTTCGCACCTGGTACTCTGCCATGACCGTGTAGCGGCGCTCCATCTCCTGAACTGCCCATTGTAGGGCTTGCGTAGCCTTTCTGGCGTTCACAACCACCGGTGAGATCATGTGCGGAATACCTTCATATGCTGCCAACTCAATGCGCTTTGGATCGATTAGTACGAGTTTCACCTCATCTGGTGTTGCCCTGTAGAGAATACTGCAGATCATCGCATTCAGGCCCACGCTCTTCCCGGATCCCGTAGCACCGGCGATCAAAAGGTGAGGCATTTTGGCCAAGTCGGTCATGACGGGATTTCCCAGGATGTCCTTGCCCAAGGCAAGGGTCAACTTCGACTTTGTTTTGCTGAACGCTTCCGAGGCAATGATATCTTTGATTCTCACCGGTTCTCTGTCTATCTCCAGGTTCGCAACCTCTATGCCGATAACCGCTTTGCCGGGGATAGGGGCAACAATACGAATGCTCGTAGCCCGAAGAGCCATGGCCAGATCGTCCGTCAGGCTCACCACCTTGTTGATCTTCACGCCTGGTGCGGGTTCGTATTCGTACATGGTGACCACCGGCCCGGGAGAAACCGCCACCACTTTGCCTAACACATCAAAATCACTCAGTTTCTTCTCAAGAAGTTTTGACTGCATCTGGAGGCTGTCGTGATCCATTCGCTTGGCATCAGGATCTCCATCCTCCAGGAGGTCTAATGGGGGAAGCTTGAATCTCCGGCCACCAGCCACAAATTCAAAGACTTCCTGGCTGACACGAGGAACCTCTTTGCCCCGCTTGGGAGTGGGCTCTATTACTTTTACGGGTGCTTTTCTTTTAGGAGGTTGCTTCCGACTCACCTCCGCGCGTCTCTTGGCCTTCTGGCGGCGCTCCCTCCAGATAATCCAGGCGGTTCCTATCCGGTCGCACACACCGGCACAGCCCCCCCTCATCCATTTGAACAGGGCTATAAGCGAGAGTCGGGTAGTCATAATAAAAGCTATGGTCCAAGTACTCAGAAGGAATATGAATCCTCCCGTCTTTCCGCCATATTTCCCCACGACATCCGCCAAAGGGATGCCGATAATCCCTCCGCTTGAAAACCGCCTTCCAAAGAGTAAGTAGTGAGTTTGAAAACCGGCAAGGAGGCCTCCCGTGGCAACCACCAACAGGACCCCCCCCACGACGGTCAGCAAGATTGCACTTTTGGGGTATTCTTTAAGGATGTTCAGTGTCGTAATAAGCAGGACGATAGGTATCCAGAAGGCCCCCACGCCAAAGAGATACACCAGGACGCCAGCCACGTGCGAACCCACAGGTCCAAACAGGTTATGAACCTCGCCCGAAGCCCCGGCATGGTTGATAGAAGGATCAGACGGGTGATAAGAAAGTAGGCTCACCGCTGTGAAAATCAGCGCAAACGTGAGCATGACTCCAATTATCTCTTTGCGCATCGTTTACCTTATACCTCCTCAAGGCTTGCTCACTGTCTCTTGACGTGAACTGTCACTGTTGGTTTGCTCGTATCCGCTCCAAATCTCTTTTCATTGTAGACCCAACCACCTCGATCAAGGCCCCCCTATTTTTCTTGTATGGGCCAGTCTCAATCGGCCTGTTGATGCTTAAGACAATCGGGCCAGGTCTTATACGGAGCTTCCCTTTTGGCATCACATCACGGGTTCCCCAAATCACAACAGGGACAACGGGGCGCCCCGAGTCAGTCGCCAGGTAAAAACCACCCTTTTTGAACGGTTTAATCTGACCATCCGAGCTCCGTGTTCCTTCCGGAAAAACCACAACCGAAACCCCCTGTGCAATCCTTTGAGCAGCTTCCCGAAGGCTTTGAATGGCAGACTGTCGATTAGAGCGGTCAATGCTAATGTAACCAACACGCGCCATGGAGTACCCAAAGATAGGAATTCGGAAGAGTTCCTTCTTAGCCACCCATCGGAACTGCACCGGCAGATATCCGAGCAATGCCAGGATGTCGTACATGCTTTGGTGGTTGGCCATGTACACGTAGGCGGCACCGGGATCGATATGATCGATTCCTTCAACAGATACCTTAGCCCGGCTTACCCAGAGAATCGACCTTCCCCAGAACCTCCCCACCAAATGAGCGCCGTTACCCCCTCGGGTCAGAAATGAGACAATAATGGCTGATATTGCACAAACCAGAGTACTAACGATGGCCCATACTGATACCAAAACAGTATTGAAGCTCCCTGCAGCTCGCTGCAGGGGACCTTCGACTGTAAGGAATTTTGCCATTCTTGGATTCGCTCGCTAACCCTTCTGTCCCGCCACAGCGGGACAGCGAATGCGCTCGCTATTGCAGTTCAACATTTACTCGCCACTATGCCTGCCAGTGCTGGATCCAAACGGGCCTCTTCCGCTCCAGCTTTACGTCAGTATCTTTAGCCCCTCAAAAACCGCCTCTGCAAAAGCAACGATACCCTCCCTTTGTGCCACGTTGGCATAATGGATACAATCACATCGAACCCGGTTTCGCGTTCGAATCAGATGTTCAAACAAGATGGCTGACGGCTCAAGAATAACTGCGAAACAGAATGGCTGGCAGTCGACATGAGCAGCCTGAACCTCGTCCATGAGATTGGGATCAAGGGGAATCCAATAAATCCCCTCCATGTGGGAGGACCCATAATTTTCATCCAGATAGGCCTTAATGTCTTTATAGTCTTTGGGCCGAAGCTCATCAACGAGATACTGTTTCATGGGGTTCCTTATTCTCTCTCCACTGAACCTCCCCGCGGCGATTCGACTGTCTTCGACCCTGAGCTACATTCGGCCTGAGCTCATGTCGAAGGCAGACCGAAGGGGGCTCGTCGAAGTCGCACCGCGGCGCATCTTTATGCTTCCTCCCCCTTGACCCCGGTCTGTACACCCACCCGGGGAGGGGAATCAATAAGGATGCCATTAATGCGCGCCTCAAGGGGCGCGACATTCTCGTATATTATCGTAAATACTATTTCATTGCATAAATCCATGTTTTTTATCACACTTTTCCGGCCTGACAAAGAAAAAATCCCGCAGCACTTAAGCACTGCGGGATTCTGTCACCAGCTGGTTTTGATTTCACGGGTCTACTTGTTCTCGTCGACCTCCTCAAAATCCGCATCCACAACATCGTCGTCTTTGGCAGCCTCTGGTTCAGCCTGTTCGGAACGGCCACCAGACTGCTCACCCGCTTGCTGTGCGCCGGAGGCCTTAGCATACATCGCTTCAGCCAGTTTGTGGGACGTCCGAGTCAATTCCTCAGTTAGACGCGTAATCTCATCCGTATCCGTCCCTTCCATGGCCTTCTTGAGCCGCTCAATCACCTCGTCCACATTCGACTTGAGGCTGGCATCTACCTTGTCGCCAAGCTCTGTTGTGGACTTCTCGGTCTGATAGATGAGACTGTCTGCGTGATTACGGGCGTCCACCAAAGCCCGCTTCTTTTTGTCATCTTCGGCGTGCGTCTCAGCATCTTTTATCAGCCTCTTGATTTCTTCTTCGGAAAGCCCGCTGGAAGCGGTGATCTCTATTGATTGTTCCTTTCCCGTGCCCAGGTCTTTCGCCGAGACGTGAACAATCCCATTGGCATCGATATCAAAGGTAACCTCAATCTGCGGCAGACCCCTCGGGGCTGGCGGAATGCCAACGAGTTCAAAGCGACCCAGCGTTTTGTTGTATTCGGCCATCTCGCGTTCACCCTGAAGCACATGAATCGACACTGCAGGCTGATTATCAGCTGCCGTCGAGAATATTTGGCTCTTCTTGGTCGGTATTGTCGTGTTCTTGTCAATCAGTTTGGTGAAGACTCCGCCAAGCGTTTCAATCCCAAGGGAAAGCGGCGTAACATCAAGCAAGAGCACGTCTTCGACGTCACCTTTCAACACCCCGGCCTGAATCGCCGCCCCAAGGGCCACGACCTCATCAACGTTTACGCCTTTGTGCGGCTCTTGGTCGAAAATTTTCTTGACCTTCTCCTGAACCGCCGGCATCCGAGTCATGCCACCCACAAGAATAACCTGATTGATATCCCCGACACTCAGGCCAGCATCCTTCATTGCCGTCTGGCAGGGTCCCACGACCTTTTCCAACAGATCCGCCACCAAGCCCTCCAGCTTGGCCCTGGTTAGTTTCATGTTCAAATGCTTCGGGCCGCTGGCATCTGCCGTAATAAAAGGAAGGTTGATGTCGGTCTCCATGGCAGTCGAAAGCTCCATCTTTGCCTTCTCTGCCGCCTCCTTCAGTCGCTGCAGGGCCATCTTATCCCCACGGATGTCGATTCCCTGGTCTTTCTTGAACTCACTGGCAATATAGTCAATGACTCTTTGATCAAAATCCTCACCCCCCAGATGCGTGTCACCGTTGGTCGCCTTTACCTCAAAAACACCTTCGCCGATCTCCAGCAACGAGATGTCAAAGGTCCCTCCCCCAAGGTCAAAGACGGCAATCTTTTCGTCTTTCTTCTTGTCAAGGCCATAGGCGAGTGAGGCGGCTGTGGGCTCGTTGATGATCCTCAAAACGTTCAAGCCGGCGATGCGCCCTGCGTCCTTGGTTGCCTGACGCTGGCTGTCGTCAAAATAAGCCGGGACTGTAATGACCGCGTCGGTGACTTTTTCACCCAGGTATTCCTCGGCGGTTTTTCTCATGCTTTGCAGGATATGCGACGAAATCTCGGCCGGGCTGTGAGCCTTCCCCCTGATCTCCACCTGGACATCGCCATTAGGAGCTTGGGTGATCTGGTAAGGACAGATTTTTTTGTCACGCTGTGCCTCAGGAGACGCATATTTCCTGCCAATAAGCCGTTTGACAGCAAAAACGGTGTTTTCCGGATTGGTAACGGCTTGCCGTTTGGCCACTTGGCCCACAAGTCGTTCCCCGCTGTCCGTCCACGCTACCATGGATGGCGTGGTACGGCCCCCTTCGGGGTTGATAATCACCTTGGGGTCTTTTCCTTCCATAATGGCCACACACGAGTTGGTCGTTCCAAGATCAATCCCTATCACTTTACTCATTGCCTTTCCCCCTTGAAAATATTATTGAATCGTTACATCAACCTTATATGCATCTTCAGGATCCTCTGATTTGATCTCTGGTTTGGAATTTGTCTTCTTTGAAACCACAACCATGGCCGGCCGAAGAAGTCGGCCCCCAATCAGATATCCTTTTTGCAGTTCCTGTACCACGGTGTTGTCAGAATGCCCTGCGGATTCCTCCTGCATGACCGCCTGATGGAAATTCGGGTCAAAGGGCTGTTCCAAAGATTCAACAGGAACAACACCAAACTTCTCCAACCCGGTTAAAAGCCCCTTCAGCGTCATCTCGACACCCTCTCTCAGACTGCCAAGGGCCTTTTCGTTCTGTTCGCCCGAGACTTCGAGAGCCTTTGCCAGACTGTCAACGATCGGCAGAATCTCCTTGATAAGCGATTCGTTGGCGAACTTCCTGTAATCGTTCATCTCCCGATCCATACGCTTCTTGTAATTCTCAAATTCGGCCATCACCCTGAGAAGCCGGTCGTGATTTTCTTCGGCCTGTGTCTCCGCGGTCTGCAACCGCTCCTCAAGCCCCTCGTTTTCGGCGGCGCCCTTCTTTCCTTTCTCAGATGACAGTACCTTTCGCTTTTCCGCAGTCTCAGCCAACTCAGGCTTTCCAGATTGCGGCTTGATCTTCCTTGCGCTCAAGGGCCCCTCCGATATCTATACAATCTGCTTTGATGTTAGGTAATTATCCATATCTAACCACAACTTTCAGTAAAAATAAGAACCACTTGGGGGTTTGTCAAGGAAAGCCGGCCTAAATATTGAGGATTTTTGCAGACACGCCCGGATCAAGGGATTTCCCTTGCCAGGTGTCACTGGCCTCAAGTTCTTCTTGTATGAGCGCAAGCGTTTTCTGCTTGTTCAGAGTCCAGGCCGGGGCAAGAAGGGCTGAAGGGTCAGGGTCCCCTGTGAGGCGTTGCACGACAACAGTGGGGGGAAGGTTCTCCAGAAAAGCTACGACCCAGGCCACAAAGGTTTCCTGGTCCAAGGCAGTACAGCCACCCCCCTCAAAAAGCTTGGCGAGTGGGGTTTCTTTGAGGACATACAGGCTGTGAATCTTGATGCCGTCGATACCCAGATCTGCTACTGCTCTTGCTGTTTCTACGATGTCTTGCTTGGATTCACCGGGGAGCCCTAAGATGACATGGGCACAAATCAGTATGTCACGACCTTGACTCATCCGTACGGCGCGAACAAAATCTTCAAATGTGTGCCCCCTGTTGATGCGCTCGAGGGTTCGATTATGCATGGATTGGAGCCCGTACTCAATCCAGACCATATGGTTTCCCGTGTATTCTTGAATGAGGCTGAGCCGTGCCTCATCTATACAGTCCGGTCTGGTGCCAATAGACAACCCCACGACCTCAGGATCTGCCATGGCCTCATCGTACCGTGTACGGAGAATATCACACGGGGCATGGGTGTTGGTAAAAGCCTGGAAGTAGGCAATGAATTTCTCTGCCTTGTATCGGGCTGCCAGTCGAGCCTTTCCTTCCTGCACCTGCCTCGCGATTGATTCGGCCCGCCGGGATGCTCCGCTCCCAGAGCCCTTACCATCGCAATAAATGCACCCCCCAGAGGAAATGGTACCGTCACGGTTGGGGCAGGAAAACCCCGCATCTATCGTAATCTTCTGAACTCTGGATCCAAAAAGGTTCCTCAGATAAGTGTTGAAGTCGTTGTATCTTCTTGTGTGCTTCGGATTTATGAGATCGTCCTTGAGGATCCTATGCCATATTGGAAACAGTGAAGGTTCTCTGAAGGCTGTGAAGTGCCTGGTTGCGCACCCCTCATCGAACCCTGTCCGACACACCTCAAGCCGTTATGGTTCGGCCGTAGCCAGC
>JAQBAU010000292.1:0-7485 GCA_032126655.1 Desulfobacterales bacterium | reverse complement strand
CAACCAATACAGCAAGCAAAGACGACAAGACCAGAGCCGCTGCAGAGCCCAAAAATACTGCCACCGTTGACTTGCTCTCTGCCGCAAAAGAGAGTGTGGCCAGTTGTGTCTTATCTCCCAGTTCAGCAAGGAATATCATCGCAAAGGTCGTGAAAAACACCTTGAAATCCATGTGTTAACCTCCTCGTGCCGTAGCGCGCTGTGTGTCAGATTCTTTGCTGACACGGAAATGGCCTTATTGCCATAGAAAGGCAATAAGGCCATCCCTTTGTTTGGTTCCAGTGGTCGTTGCAACAGAGCAGCGACCTAGTCTAGGTTAACCCATGCCGAGATGTTCTAATGCCCGCCAGACACCATGCCTGAGGCAGAGAGGAAAACAAGAGTCGCAACCCAGAGCGACAGGACAACGTAGAGATAAACCTTTTCTCGCATATACAAAAAGGCCGCCACTATCAGGCCCCACAGGGCCACACTGCAGCCCAGGGCTAATCCAAACTGCGTAAACCCGTCGCCCTTGGTGAAGTTCTTGGCCCAGAAGTGCCCTCCCGGGAATCCTCCGCCTACTTTGTTCCAGACGGTTTGAGCATCGTCACCCGCAAATATCGACGCAAAAAGATAATGCGGGTTCGCCACATTGTTTTCTACAGATGCCATGGAGATTACTGGCCCTACCGTGCAGATGAGACAGGCGAGGATGGTAATCCAGTAGACAATCTGTCCGTACACAATCTGTGCACGTGAAAACGTAGGTCTTTCTTCAGGACTCATCTCACTGGCCTCCTATTAGGATTCGGATTTGCGGTGTTTTAAGATCGCCCGGGTGCACCATATCAGGATTGCGAGAAAGACCGCACCGTTGAGCCACATCGGTACATTGCCGATCACGCCCAGCATGCCCAGTCCTTTCGTGAGCAAGCCAAAGCATGCAAAAAACATGAATCCGATCAGCAAAAACCTCACAAATCCGGCCTTGACTCTAATCAGTATCAGGGCTCCCAGCAGGCCCCCAAGGACCTGGCCGACCAGCCACGGGGCAGCAAACAGGGGAATGATGGCCCCCATGAGCAGATACGGCCATACCGCGATACAATCCCCCATACCAAGCAGAACGCCGCTGTTGGCAGCCGCCACTTTGAGTGGAACCGCCATGATCATGTTCTGTGCAGGGACGATGGCCCAGCCTGCTCCCAGGCCGAAAAAGCCGGAAAGCAAGCCAACCCCGACAATCGCGAAAAGGACCCACTTCGCCCTGGTTAACGGATAGTCTATGACTTTTTTCAGGGATTCTTCATAATAAGGCTGGGATAGTTTCAACTTCTTGGTAAAATTGTCTACGTGCTTCACCTCAGGCCATTCTATCTTCTTGCCGCCAACGATGAAATAAACGGCAAGCGAAAGAAGAATGAGCCCCAGAGCGAGCCTGACGACGCCTTCACCGGTTGCCCCAAGGTGTTTGGCAACATATATCGCACCTATTGCGCCCCCAAAGGCGCCGACCCCGTAAGCAGCCGCACAGAAGATGCAAATCCTGAGATTTGCCAGCCCGCGCTTTGTGAACGGTCCCGTGGATATCAGACCGCTGAACATGGCCACGATAAGGCCTGTTGCCCGGATAATGAGACTGTCAACGGATGTAAAGGCCAGCATAAAGGGGGTGAATAAGACGCCCCCGCCAATCCCGCCAATAACGGCGACCAGAGCGATGGCAAAACTCAGGAAAAAGAACCCGAACAGCCACCCAAAAATAGCTGCCCCAGACATTCCCCCGGGTGGTGTCTCCGCTCCCCAGCCGATCAATGCCAAACCTGCAAAGGATAGAATGAGTACAAATACCATCACGTTTACTTCGAGCCATGGAGATCTGAGGAACTTACTCATCTGGCATTCCTCCCTCCTTTCTTATTTTGAACAAGATTTCCAAATACTGAATGCGTTGGTATTAGGTCGACCTGCCTTCTATTTCTCTTCGTCGTCCAAACGCCTCAGAGAAGCCAGAATGCTCATCGGACTCGATCCCATGGACAGAAATTCGATGTCTTCCATACGTTTCTTGTCATGTTCGAACTTCTTCTTGAGTCTTGCGGTGTAGGCATCTTTTAGCATACCAACAAGGTTATCAAACTCGTACGGCTTTTCCAGATAGCCGAATGCCCCCAGCTTCCCGGCTTCTACCGCGGAATCGACTGAACCGTGGCCCGTAAGCATCACGACCTCGAGCCACTTGTGTTTGTCCTTCAGGACTTTGAGAACCTCTGTACCGTCCATCCCGGGCATCCTCAGATCCAGGATGGCTACATCAAAATGACCTTTCTTTGCAGCCTTGATGGCCTGCTTCCCATCAGAGGCCGTGGTAACCTCAAAATCTCTGAGGGAAAGCCGCTCGGAGAGGGACTTCAGGAAGTCCACCTCGTCATCGACCAAGAGCAGTTTTATCGATTTTTCCTCGCTCATGCTGTCACCTCCTTTTCCAATATGAGTAATGGTTTTCCATACCACTGAATTGGCTAAATTACAATACAAAAGAACAGGTTATGTCAAAACCGCGAAAGCGATGAAAGGGATCGTGCCAAACGCCGTAAGGGCTTATGACCCGGGCCAATGATGGCAGACACGACTCCCCGTTCAGTCGTTCCTCGGCAAACTCACATACTGGCAGGCCGGGCAACTCCAGCAATTCCACGCACTCATCCCGCAACACTGGGCACGGTCTCACGAATTTCCAGTGTTCCGTCTTCACTCTGTGCCCTTGTTTCCTGAAATTGGGGGAAGAATCAGCAAGTGTTGTGCCAGCACCGGGGGGGACCACGTCCAACCTAACATCCTGACAATATTGCTTAGTTTCACTGACATTCTTGCCATTCGATATTTTCCCGTGGGGGCTGCTGCCGCCATTTTTTACAGATTGTAAAGGGTGCACCAATTCCTGATTAGCCACCTCAGATTGTCCCTTCGCGGATATCTGCTTTACAACGCTATCCAATGACCGTGGCGTGGGAAATCGGTGCATGGACAATACGCTCCACCCTGGCCGCACGGATTCGCTCTTCGTGCTCAACCTTTCTTGAGTGGGCATTGTTAATCTTGGCCACCAGGTCCGACGTTTCACACGGTTTTATGAGGAAGTCGTAGGCACCCAGTCTCATCCCTTCGATGCCGGTCTCCATCGTTGCATGACCGGTCAGCATGATTACTTCCGTCAGTGGTCTGGCGCTTTTTATTTCGCGAAGTGCCTCAACCCCGTCTACGATAGGCATTTTCACGTCCAGTACAACAACATCGAAGTTGAAACCCCTCACCTTCCCAATTGCGTCTTCGCCGCTGAAGGAAGTGGTCACAACATAGTCGCGTAATGCCAAGCGTTCAGCCAAATTCTCCACGAACAGTTCATCGTCATCTACCAACAAAACCCTGGTTTTCATACTTGCTCCTCTCCTTACTCTTCTTTGATCAAGTCCTTGGCAGTGTCAAACCCACCGGCTTCTGCAAATGCCACTGCCGTCATGGTCGTCTCTATTTTCTGTCTGTAGGCAGCCTTCATAGTGCTGACCAGCATTTCGATATCGACAGGCTTTTCCATGTAGTCAAAGGCTCCAAGTCTGCGGGCTTCATCCTCATGTTGTTTGGTCCCGTGCCCCGTGAGCATGATCACTTGGATGGTTGGGTATGTTTTCTTAACCTGCCGCAAGACCTCCATGCCATCGATCCCCGGCATCTTGAGGTCTAGTACCATCACGTCAGGCTCCTTCTGGCTAACAAAGGACAGGGCTTCCTCGCCGTTATAAACCGTGTCTGAGCTCAATTCGCGCATACTTAGTCGTTCAGCCAGGGACTGCACGAATTCTTCCTCGTCGTCCACCAGCAATACTTTAAACTTCCCCATTTTTCTTTTCCCCCTTCTTCGCAGTTGATTTTGATATGCGCCTTCCATTGATAATCTCTCGTGCAGCGTCGAGTTCACCCACCTCGGCAAAGGTGGTCGCGACCATTGCATCCTCAAATCTTCGCCACAACGGTTTCTTCTCCTTCTCCCTTGTGTGCTTTCTCGCTGAAGCCTCCCGTATTGTTTCAACGAGGTCCTCGTTGTCGAAAGGAATGACCAGATCAGCAAATGCACCAAGCTTCATGCACTGGATAGACCAATGGATCGTGGCCTGCACACTGAGTGTGATCACCTCGGTAAAGGACCCGCTTTTCCTTATGGAGTTAAGTAGTTGCAGGCTATCCGCCTCCAGATCATTCATGTTGACAATGACAACATCGATGTCCTTGCTCTGCACCATAGCACTCGTCTCCGGAGCGCTTTGGGCAAAATCGACCGTGAAATCGCCAGAGGCCAGACGGCTGTAAAGAGTTTCCATAAATGGTGTGTTTTGACCAACCAACAAGATATTCGTGCTCCCGTTTTTAACCGCTATTGCTTGCATTGTTCAATGGTGTAACCATGTGAGAAGAGCTGAAAGCTTCAATTGTCTACCATACAGAGCAACCATCGTGCCAATCAGGTAATATCCCATTATATCAAATATTTATAATTATTCGACCACTGACCACTGTCACCTTGCGTTTTAAAATGGTGCATAATGAAACATGGCTGGGCGTTTCATTTAGGCTCATATTGGATCTGTTTTGGGGCAACAGGGGCATCTTCTGTGTTTCACTGGCCCATGACAACCTTGCAGGGTCTGCCCGGAAGATACGGGCACGGACAAGTCCTCGTTCTACTGGCTTTCCAAAGGAACTCTGATCGTTATCCTGTTTCCTCGGGGCTTGAGATCCTCTGCCTCAATGGAACCTCCAAGCTGTGCTGCGATGAGACCTAACACTGAGAGGGCTACACCATTTTTTCCCTCGGTCTCTTCGAACGTGGCTTGGGGCGCGGAAACCTGCCTGTTGATCGACTCGGCCTGGGGTGGCCCCTCATCTGTAATGACAATTTGGGCAAGGCCATCGGTCTGCCCGGATGTGATCGTCACAGAGGAGTCTTTGGGCGCCGTCTGGAGTCCTCGATCGATGAATCCAAACACGACCTGTTGAAGCCGAAAAGGGTCGGTTTGAACGGTGAGCCTCCCATTGGACAGATGGGTTTTGAGGCGGACCTCCTTGAGGTTAGCGAATCGTTGTGCAAGATTGTTGATGTCCTGCAGGAGCTCATTGAGCTCCAGAGACACCACTGGGTCGTCCATGCTGTGGGCAAAACGATTCAGCCGTGTAACGATCGTCACACTCCGATTCACCTGTCCTGCGATCGAGGACAGCAGCTCCTTGAAGCGGGGAAAAGTATCCCAGTCAGGCGGAGGCGGTGAATATTCGAGCAAATCACCGATCAACCCCGATGTCTCCCCAATGATGGCCAGGGTGTTCTTAATCTCATGAGAAAGGCTCGCGGACACCCGGCCGACAAAGGCGAGGTATTCTGCCCTCATCACGTCTTCGGTTGTTTCTTTCATAATCTCACTCCTTGTGCGTCCCTTGTACACTTGTTTTCATCTTCGCGATCAGTTCCTCGAGATCCACCGGCTTCATCAGGAAGTCGAAGGCACCTAAATGCATCCCTTCAATCCCCTCTTTGGTGGAACCATGACCGGTTAGCAGGATGACCTGGATATCTGGATGCGTGTTTTTGATCCGCTCCAGAATTTCAAGACCTCCCATCCCCGGCATGATCACATCCAGAACAGCCACGTCGATTGCTTTTTCTTTAAGGATGCCTAGCGCATCTTCCCCATTGTTCGCTGTTTCAACCTCCATACCGTGGAGCATCAACCTTTCTGCGAGTGTCGTCACAAACTCCTCTCTGTCATCAACCAAAAGTACGGAAAGCTTTTTCATTTTTCGCTCAGAACCCCTTGATTTCCTTTAGAAGTCCAACCGCAAGAGTGGTCTCTTTCTCGCTCAACGTCATACAGGCCCGGTGTGCGATCTTCGGCACAGATCTTGATGAAAGACCTGAGCTTAGACACCTGGCTTTGTGTCAGGTCCCCAAACTGGAGGCTACATCGCCTCATGGTCGCAATACCAGGGGGTTGTGTGTTACGTACTTCAAAATCTCTGACGATTTCAAATGGCACGTAACCCATGAAAAAATCACGATTTGTCAAGAATATGTCTGCAGATAACCCGTTTTTCTGCTTCCCGAGAGCAAGATAATGAAAGGCAAGTCCACGCATACTCACATCAATGATCGGGCCCACTTTCTCAAAATGAGGGCCGACCGCAACAAAAGCACCGCTCCGGACGTTGAGCCGTTTCTGTCTCCTGCGATCAACCTGTTCTTGCGTGTTGGTCATGACACTGAGCCCCCCTGTCACAAAGCAGAAGCACATGAAGTTTCTTCATTTCTTTCTGAGAACCCCTTGATTTCCCTTGAAAATTCCAAGAGGAATCAGGGCCATGACGGACATGAGGACGCTCAGGTTTCTCCTTGACGGTCTGTGGCGCTGGGAGCTCTCGCTGTCTTGACGGGCATTCCTGATGTCAGGAAGCAACAGATGCAGAAACAGATCATGAACACGCTTCATGTGGCATCCTCGGATTCGGGTGGAGGCTTGAACAAGTTCGCCCCGGACTCAAGGCGCTCAGCCAGGATCAGTTCCAAGGCCTCCTCGTACGGTCCAATCACCGAATCGATGACCTTAACCTTCTTCCAAGTGAGATACTGATAGAATTCGTCCTCAATGCCGCCACAGATGACCCAGTTGATCCCTTCCGAAATGATCATGTGGCAGAGATCCTCTGCCGAAACGGTCGGCAAAACCACTGTCTTGCGATGATCTGCACGCCCTTCATGATCCACGGACACGATGAGCACCTCTGTCGTTTGGTCAAACCGAGGGGCAACGTCATTACGCCATATGGTTATGAGTACTTTTTCTTCCATGCGCCTTATCGTCCGTTAGGTGAGAAGTGTTTGGAATGTACTAATAGGGTTAGCAATCGCCGTGCCAAAGTAAATATGTAATGATAAGAAGTAATTAGAAATATAGGTACCAAGGGGATGTTTCAATAAGATACACTTTGAAACAGGCGGGGAAAAGGTCGAGGGGTAGGAAGTCTCGAATCGGTTATGACTGACTGAGATGGGGCATAATTATGGTCAGATGAGGTTATACTGTTTCATTTTGCGCCACAGCGTGGATCTTCCCCAACCCAGCAGCTCGGCCGCTCTAGTGCGATTTCCTCGGCTCTGCAACAGGGCTTCGGAGATCATTCGCCGCTCCATGTGCCTCCAGTCCAACGCCTCGTCAGCGAGGTCCCGTATGAATCTCTCTTGCGGTCTCACTTTCCCTTGCGTCTTGTCGGCAAAGCCTGCTGCTGGGTCGGATGTGGGACAGTCAAATGTATCTCCTTACAGGTACTCGGGCAAATGGTCTGGTTGGATGGTTCCTTTCTGACTTATATTGGATGCGTACTACACGATATTCCTCAGTTCACGCACGTTACCAGGGTACGGATATGTTGTGAGAATCTCAATGGTTTGTGGGGAAT
>JAQBAU010000291.1:0-6966 GCA_032126655.1 Desulfobacterales bacterium | reverse complement strand
CAGATCAAGCCCGACGGTGCGGTGGCGCACAATAACATAGGGCTTGCTCTGGCACGACAGGGAAAGCTCGAAGAGGCGACTGCTCATTTCTCCAAGGCCCTGCAAATCGATCCTCACAATATAGAGGTGCAGAACAACTTGAGACGTGCTTACCAGCTATCTGGAAGGTTGCAGGTGGTGCCGAGTCCATCTGCAGGTCAGTAGCATTTGAAGTGGATATCATTTCGATGCTCAAATCTAAGAAACCACTCCCATATATTGTATTGCCCTTAAGGCAACCGGACTTTCGGTTCTGGTATTAATCGCAAAACGAGCCATTTTCACGATCATGTCATAACATCTTCAAATCCAAAGTTATGATTTCGGGCTCAAGCTCTCTGGTACAAATCGAAAATCAGGTCAAATTCAAGATAATGCCATAGAATCTCCAGTCCTGGTCACCCCCAAAGTGTTATGATATGTATCTGGCATCTTGACTTTTCGGATATTGAAGATACTGGCCGCCTGTACGAGATGAATTTTGTTCTTTCTCGTGTTATTGGCCGGTTAGGTGCTATTTCAGCTTTCATCAGCTGAACAGCCACTGAGCACCGGGTGGCAAGAGCCGGGACATGGCGTTTGATGGCAAGTACCTTTGGGTGGTCTGCAGCGACGGAGACAAGATCTGCCAGATAGATTGGTCCGGAAACGTCTTGACTGAGATATCATCACCACAGCAAAATCCTCGCGGGCTGACCTGGGACGGTCAGGCGCTCTGGCTATCCGTTGATTGGGGCAAAGATGGAATCTACCGTCTCGATACAACGGGAAAGGTTCTTAAGAAGTTGCCCTCGCCTACGCATCAGCCGTCGGGACTGGCTTGGGTGGACGGCGCTCTGTTCATTGTGGGGACCCATGGTGAAGGATCCCCATACGGAAATATCTATAAGCTGTACCCTGAAACAGGAAGAGTCCTTCTGAAATTTCAATCGCCGGGCGACAGGAACGAAGGACTCGGGTACGACGGAAAGAATCTGCTTCTGGTCTCTTCGGTCGGGTCGAGGTTCTACAGGATCGACCCGACAAATGGCCTGACAGTGGAACAGGGAAGGACGACACTGCCCAATCCGACTGGCATTACCTGGGATGGAAAGAAAGTCTGGATATCTTCGGCAACGGAAGACAGGGTCCAGGTACTGAGCCTGCAGTAAAATGACTTTTTTCATTTTCTTTGACGGCCAAAGCACTGTTCTCAAGGCACATGCCACAAAATGAACTGTCAGTATTCATCAAGGTGGAAGTCTTGACGCAGGTGGAAGCTTTTAGAGAAGGGGAAAGCCTGCCTGTGGCGCGTGTCCCGCCGACTTGTCGCGCCGAAGCTTTAGCGTAGGCGGAAGTCTTGGCGTAGGCGGGGGATAAACTCTTGGTATCTCTGTGCTCTCTGTGAGCCTTGGCGCGCCGTAGCTTCATGCGAAGGCGGGTCTGTGAGAGATTTGTTTTTGCTTGCCGCGCCATCTTGTCGCGCCGAAGTCTTGACGTAGGCGGAAGCCTTGGCGAAGGCGGGTCTGTGTTCGTCTGCGTGTGCCTGCCGTGTCGTCTTGTCGCGCCATAGCTTTATGCGACGGCGGAAGCTTCATGCGAAGACTGGTCTGCGGCTAATTCGTTTTTTTCTCTTCCACTAAATTACTACCAGCCCGTGTCTAGGCAATAACTCCCGGAGCACGTAATGCCGGTGGAAACTGGCCGCCTGATAGAAGTGATACACCTCGCTGGCGGCAACTTCGTTGGGTTTGTCCATGGCCGGGAACTTGTCCCTTTGCCTATCCCAAGGCGCAGAGGAATAATAAGGTATCTCTTCCCCTGCCGGTATCCCAAGCTCCCCGCTGAAAAAAGCTGATCGCCATTTCTCAGACCGCTTTGCTTTTCCGTGTTGAAACGACAGGATATCTCTCACACGTTCTTTGACTGTGCTGAAGTCGACCCCACTTGTACCATCGTCATACCCACTGCCGACTGATGCGAATGTTTGAAACATATTATGCAGCTTTTCGCAGGCTTCAAGGTAGGTCTCGGTATTGTTGCGCCGGGAAACAGCCGATGACTGTTCGAACACAAAATCCCATTCAAGATAAGGAAGGTCAGGCAGAGTGGCCACAGCGCCGTGTCCCAGGGCGCCTGAGGCTATTTCAGCACCATCGCTCATAATTGTCCTTCTCACGTTTGTCCAAAGGCCTCCCTGGAAACCAAACCTGCGAAAGAAACTATCCAGCTTAATGTCCAGGTATTTTGCCGTCGGGGCAGTGGCATTGATGGGCCTTATGCTGCCTGCATCAACTTTGTTTCGCCTTGAACCGACACCAGAGAAGCCAAAATGAGAAAAAGTGTCCGCGAAGACGTGAGCCGTAAGACCAATGAGTGCCGGTGCAAATGGGCGTTCATGCAGCTCGAGATAATAGCCGATCAGCTCGTTCAGCAAGCCACTGCCCTTGAGGCAGACCACCCGTTGAGTGAAATCCTCTCCCTCGTTTCCAGGGAAGAAGTGAAAGGGGACCCAGACAAAGGGCTGGTCATCCAAATCTCTGTTCTCCATGATTTCTATAATGCTGTGCGACGTTACAATTGGAGCAAGCTTATTTCCTTCTTCATGGTATTGAATATCCCCCTCAACCGCATCATCCACGTACTGTGATGCCGTGGCAATGGTCCTGGCTGCCCGGGACCTCAAACCCGCCAGCCGCGCCATGGCGTATACCCCGTAGTAGTGCACATCTATCTGCACGGCCCACCCTCTCTCAGCCTACCACCCACGGACACTTACAATCTTCACGTCAGACTTACTCAACTTAAGTAGCGTCCCTGAGGTTCTCTCACTCACTGAGTTCACATACTCTTTGCCACAAACTTCACTATTTGCTCCGCGGCATGCTCAACGGCTTCACTCGTTCTGCTTGCAGGCACAGTGCGACTAGACGACTTGCCTTCGGCCTTGAAAGATCCTACACCCTTTCCTGTCTTCCCATCGGTTAATGCCACATCAACAACTACCCCTGCATCACCATTAGGATCCTCCTTTGTCAACTCAACGATTTTTGCATCAAGCTGCAAATCTGATCGGCATTCCGGGCAGTCCTGGCAACCTGATGCTACACGAACTTTCTCAAACAAGCCCTTGTCTCTTAACTCAGCCGTTATGAAGCTCGCGAGTTGCATGGCTTCCCCAGATGATTCAGCAACTTCAGACGAAACAGAAAGCAGCACTGTTTTGTAATCGGCCGATTTAGCATTGATGGGCGTTGTTGTGTGGATTGCTCCGGTCGATGCACACCCCGCAAACACTAAGACAGTAAGTGTCAGGGCGAACTCCCGCCAATGTCGTAGAGGGTTCATAGTTTTTTCCTCCTTTGTTTAGTTCTGTATGGGGTCAATGTTTTCGTGGCATACCCTTGGTTAGGGTTGTTTTGAGTGAGTGAAATGGAATGAAGTTAACCTTTTCAAGTGGGGAACCTGCAGGACAACTACCAACAAGCGGGTTTTTTGTCAAGGATTCTGGGAGGTAACGCGGTGTTCCGAACTGGGCCTGTTTGCGGTGCGGAAATTCACCCAATTTCCCTCTTCATTTTGCGGCATGCGCCTTGAGAACAGTACTTTGCTCGGCCAAAGGAAACGAAGCATCCGCCTCCGCCAAGGCTATGGCGCGACAAGAAAGAAGAGCCGCCCTCAACTCTTGTCCTGAGCTTGTCGAACGGCTGCGTTGAACGGGATAAACAGAACGACTCGGTTGCCATTTTAATCGATCACATGGCCTGCCTGACCCGCCACTATCCAAGTTCGTTTCAGCTTTGAACTGACGATGGTCATCCCTCCTGCTATTGGTGTCAGCTGGCAGCCCATAAGATGTACAGTAGAGGCCTCCAGCAGGGATGCGTGTTTGACTTTGCGCCTTACGGCTTGGGAACCAAGGCGTTAGGCGCACAGGTGAAGACGGGAAACAAACTCAAAAAACTCTCTGTGGGCTCTGTGAGCTCTGTGAGAGATATCTCCTTGTCTGCGTGTGCCTGCCGTGTCGTAGCTTCATGCGAAGACTGGTCTGCGGCTAATTATTCTTTTGAAATTATGTCAGACCTCGGTTCATTTTATCAAGGATTCTGGGGGGTAAGAGGTTTTGTAGACTTTTCTTGGTCTAAAGGTGTCTATATATACAAGACTTCCAAAAATGGAGGGCCAACCAAAATGAAAACAATAAGAAAGCTGTTTTGGCTACAATTCGTTGTATTCCTCATATTCATTCCTATTACGTCACCACAGGCAAAACCACAACCGGATGATCCAGGCGACCAGGAAAGCATCTTGGTCGGTCGTATATCGCATGTCGAGGGAGAGCTATTACGATATGTGCCCGAGGAAGAAGAGTGGGTTGCCACAGTCAAGGATGCGCCATTTTACACGGCCGACCTCCTCTATTCCGATGAAGACGCAAGAGCCGAATTCGTCATGCCAAACAACACCTGGTTGAGGGTAGATGGTGACACACAGGTTCAGCTCAATGTGCTGAAAGACGACCTGACCGAGATTGATGTAGCATTTGGACTGGCGCGATTCCACAATAAGGGTTCCTATGCGGTTATTAAAGCCACAACACCCTTTGGCTATGTGATGGCGCCAGAGGAAACCAGCTTTGACTTGTATGTTGGTCCCGACTCCGTGGAAGTGATTGCCTTGAAAGGCACCCTGGATTTTTTTCACAACACCTCGGAAACAAGGTTTCAAGTGATCGCAGGCGAGGCAGCCATCCTTGCAGACAGTCGTCAGGTGACTGCTGCACTAGGTGATGTGGACCCTGCTTGGGACAGCTGGAACCGGGACAGAGAGCATCTGTGGGCAACGAGGAGCCGCTTAGGGGAAGAATCAGCAACATATCTCCCTCCAAGCCTGCATCACGAAGCTTACGCCCTGGAAGAGCACGGCAGATGGGAAAACGTTTACTATGATGGCGCGTACTCGTATTTCTGGCGTCCGGTCTACGTTAGCGTGGGATGGGCACCATTCACCATGGGCAGATGGACGGTATGTTACGGAGAGAATGTCTGGATACCTTGTGAGCCATTCGGGTATGTCACCCACCATTACGGAAACTGGGTATTCATACAGGGCCTTTGGTATTGGGCGCCACCCGTGGCCCGCGTCAGGGTTCGGGTCGGACCTCCGCTCCTTGACATAGGATTTGCCTGGTATCCCGGAAGAGTAGCCTGGATATACTCGGGCCTGCATATCGGTTGGGTGCCCCTGGCGCCTTATGAGCCCTATTATTGTCACCGCCGCTGGGGACCGCGCACGATCGTTGTCAAAAACGTGAACATCACAAATATCAATATCAACAAATATGCGTACGTCAATCATGCCGTCGTCATCGACAAGAGTCAACTGTACACGGCCAAGAACTACAGAAACGTGAGAGTGGGGAACATAAATCATGCCACCCTGGCGAAAACCTATCGTGTCGCACCCCTTCTCGACAACAGAGTTGTCAAGGACTACAAGAACATGAGTCAAAGGAGTCATTTCACAGATGCTCATGTACAACAAAAGCCGGACCGTCCGCTCACCAATAAGATTCAGCAGCGCCACACAGCGTCGAGCCAGCCCGTGAACAGTAAAACCAGAACCGTTCGGCAAGATATTCCGGATGCCAGGAGGAGCAGATATGTAGAAATGTCAGATGTACGCTCGCCAAAAACCAGGGGTACTTTGGCCCGTTCGAATTACGTTGATAAACGCGTGCCAAAAACAGAATCCCGCGAGACAGAACACGGGACAAAGCCAAGTGTGGGAACACAAGCTCGACTGGACACAAGAAAGGAGACGCAGACTGTACGCACGGGAAGGCCTGTCAAGTCAGCGAGACAGCAAGAGGTGCGGGCAGAAAAACAAGGGCGCACGGCAGAACAAGTGCAAAAGACACAGAGGAAATCCTCCTCCCCTCCCGTAAGGCAACAGGAAGTGCAAGTAGAAGATCAAAGGCAGGTTAAGAGGGAAACACAAAGGGATGGGGAAGGATCCACCATAGCGCCGCAGAACAAGCCTACCCCGCAGGCCCAAGGGAGTATTTCCTCAAGAGCCGTGAGAAAAGAGACGAAGCAGGACCCCGAACCCCAGCAGTCGCAACCGCGACAACAGAAAAACACACGGAGTGCTGAACAAGGAAGAAATAACGGACGGTGGAATTTCTAGCGAAGGAGGGTCCCGCACCATAGCTTTCAGCGTCGGCGGGTCCGCCTCCTGCCTGTCCTGAGCGGAGTCGAAGGGCCGGAAGTCCTTTTCTCCAGCTCCTTGAGACGCTTTTCTATATCCTCACCGACTTTCACCTTGCCCCTCAAGACACACCCCCGCCTCGTCGGAATACATTCGCTCCGCAATTTCTTGCACCCTTCAGCATCAAGGTCATAATGTGGACAAGAAAACGTCATAATCCCTTTTCACCTAAGTGCCCGTTCAGCTCAGTCAAACAAATACCTGCACAAATAGGGGTGCGAAAGGGAACGCCGTCAACGTTACCACTTCTATCTCAAACAGCCAACTATAGAACTAAAACCTGCCTGTCCTGAGCCTGCCCTGCCTGCCTGCAGTGCTTGTCCCGCCGACCTGTCCGCCGTAGCTCTAGCGAAGGCGGAAGCCCGAAAGGGAGAAGGCGGAAGCTTGTCGAACTGTCCCGCCGACCTGTCCGCCGTAGCCCAAGAGGGCGTAGGCGGAAGCTTTATGCGAAGGCGGGCCCCTCGCCAAGGGTGAGTTCCGATAGCCTTTACCCCCCACAGATATTGTGATACAGATTGCAGCTCGTGCTCAACAACACACACCTCTTTCCAATACCCAAAGGAGGAATCAAGGATGAAAACACGGCGGAACTGGATGTTGGCATTGTCAGTTGTGGCCGTTTTTGCGCTTGCGGGGCCAATTCATGCCGGGGATCTGGATCAGGCCGACCCCCCGGCT
>JAQBAU010000290.1:0-2880 GCA_032126655.1 Desulfobacterales bacterium | reverse complement strand
CTGCGGCGTTGCCTTCGATCGCTCCTCCCTGCGGAGTATTGCTCATACGCCTCAGTCGTCGCTCCCCAAATCCACCGCCAAAAAAACGAAGGACCAACAATAATCAATACCATTGCAATGGGTTATCTCAGAGCAGGGCCGTCGAAATCTGTCACCTTGCCGAGTTAGTTGATAGGCTATTCTTTCCTTCGTTTTTTTGCGGCTAACGCCTTGAAAACAGTATGGCCCTTCGGGTCCGCCGATTTCACCGGATCTTCTTTGTTGGTGGGCACTTGAAGTACCTTAGTACGGCGGCGCACCCACCGCCGCGAATCTCCGGCAAACTTGACAGACGGCGGATCAGGGGCTTCTGCTTCGATCTCCTTCATTGTCAGCAATGAAAATGGAGTCCGCCAAGCCTTGAAATCCAAGGCCAGGGGGGTATATGCCGCGCTGATCCGTCTCAGAGCGTTCTCAACAGCCGTCATCGCTGCATGATACCGCAGTGGATCGAAGAACAAATCTCCTGATGAATCCCGCAACACCGAAATCGCTTTTTCAACAGGCTCTGAAGCGCCGGCGGCGGCTTCACGGTGGGCCTCCCACAAAGCCCCAGAGGCGAGTTGCTCCGTATGGGAGAGATGCTTCTTGCGTTCAAGCTTCATCAGCCGCGTCTTCACGCGCTTGGCCATTTGTTCCATGATGTCGGACGTCAATAGATAGTTGTATGCCTCGATGTTTGCGTCAATTCCCACGACGCTAACACCATGAAACCGCAGAAAGGATGTCAACGTGGGTACCGAAAGATATGGTGCCGTGGGATCGCAGGAAGGCGGATAGATAAGTGCGACTTTCATATTGTCAGGCATCCCGGTACTAGAGCGACGTTCTTGTCATACCGCATCGAACCAGTAAGAATGATAAAAGGCTTACGTCTGAACTCCGTTATCAAAGAAAGCGAAACCGCTTTTGGAGTTAATCCGTTGGAGTTAATTCGTAAGGATTCTATCCGGGCGTTTTGGGTTTCGGGATAAGAGGCTTATGGCCAAGCTCCGTTGCTGTTGGTCGGCACTGTCGTCGCGGTTCCAGAGGCGCAGACTGCCAACTTCCAAACACACTGTGGTGAAATGCCGCTGTGGTACCGTGCCTTTCTTGTTTACAACCCCGGACTTGGCATACTCCCCCGCGTGGTTCTTCAAAACCGGCCGTTGAGAGAAGAGACCGGTAAGGAAGGAGGCTAACAAAATCAATGGGAATCGACTATGACTTTCTTCTGTCTTTCCTTTCTTCTGTTGTCTTTTTCCACAAATAGAGGTGTTCCTGTAAAAGGATCATTCTCAGTGTAGTACATCAAAGCAGAATATGTGGAGGGGGCCGGGGTATAAATCTGGACCTGTTCGGGACGAAGTCGGAGGTGTCTTCGTACGAATCGTTTGAGACTGACCATGTCCTGAAAGGTGCACCCCGGATGAGCAGCCATGAAATAATAGGTCAGGAACTGCTTTCTGCCGGCCTTCTTGACAAGAGCGTCAAATACCTTCTTGAACCGTGTCACCGTCTCCGCCCCAGGCTTCCCCATGAGACTGAGCACTTTTTCCTGACAATGCTCCGGCGCGATCTTGAGCTGTCCCGAGATGTGGTGCCGGACGATCTCCTCAAGATAGCGAAGACCCGAGACCCTGTCATGAAGTACAAGGTCGTGACGGATTCCTGAACCGATGAAAACTCCTTTGACTCGGGACAACCCCCTGAGTCTTTTTAAGAGACCGATCTGACGCCTGTGGTTCACAGAGAGCTTGTTGCAGGGTGTGGGGAAAAGGCAGCGTTTCTCCTTGCATGCCCCTCGGGTTTTCATCTTCCTACACCCGGTGCCATACATATTTGCGGTGGGACCTCCCACATGCTGAATATATCCTTTGAAATGGGGATGGGTTGTCAGCAATTCGGCTTCTCTCAGAATCGACGTCTCGCTCCGTTCGACAACCTGTCTTCCCTGGTGGACTGTAATCGCACAAAACGGGCATTCCCCGTAACAGCCTCTGTGTGTAGTAAGAGAAAACTGGATTGTCGCCAGGGCGCGGACCTCTCCATATTTCTTGTAATAGGGATGCACGTCCCGTGCAAAAGGGAATTCATAGATGCAATCGAGGGTCGGGGTGTCGGGTGGAAGCTGCGGCGGATTCTGAATCAGGTAACGGGTATCCTGTTTCTGGCAAAGCGGCTTTGCAGTGAAGGGATCCGTGTTTTTATAGAAGGCGTTGAACATCTCGATGAATTGTCTCTTGTCCTGAACAACTCTTTCGTGCGATGGGAGTTCCACTGAGGACGGCAGAGGATGCGGAGAGATATAACAGACTCCTCTGAGACTTGTGGTATCCCCCTGTCGGCGAAGCGTCTCGGCAAGTTCGAGAACCGTCTGTTCGCCCATCCCGTACACGAGGATATCGGCTTTGGCATCAAACAGAATCGATCGCCTTATCGTGTTGGACCAGTAATCATAATGTGAGATTCGGCGAAGACTGGCCTCGATGCCTCCGAGAACAATCGGTTTGGTATTCCTGAAATGCCTGCGTATGAGATTCGAGTAAACAATCACTGCCCTGTCCGGGCGACGGGCATTGACCCCTCCCGCAGTCAGATCATCCCTTTTCCTCGGCTTCCTGACGGCGGTGTAGTTGGCCACCATGGAATCGGTGCAACCTGAGGTCACTCCCCAAAAAAGCGCTGGTTCTCCTAGCCGGGTGATATCCTCGAGACTATGACAATCCGGCTGGGCGATGATTCCCACCTTGTATCCGGCATATAGAAGCACTTTGCCGATGATGGAAACGCCGATGTGGGACGAATCGATATAGGCGTCTCCGGTAACCAGGATGACGTCCAGTTTCCTCCATCCAAGAT
>JAQBAU010000289.1:0-8626 GCA_032126655.1 Desulfobacterales bacterium | reverse complement strand
ACAAAAGGGTCCGATCAGGAGGCTCCGGGGCTATTCTTCTCACAAATACCCGGATGTGGTCGTCAAAAAAGAGCACTACAAAGGCTGTGAGCGTAACAATAGACGCCAGAACGCAGAGGTTCCTAAGAGTCGTTTCGCTTCCCGGCAGCGACTGCTCATGACTGGTCATGCCTGTCTTCGCTGTTCCTTGGCCCATAAGGTTTTTTGACTATGAAGCTTGTTCCGGAGGCTGGACTCTTTGGGGTTGAAGGTTATCGCCGAACACGGGCAATTTGTGTGAAAGAGCTTCCTCTTCCGTAGATCAGAGCGTCATGTCGACGATTTTCCATCGATTTCACTTTGGGCAATGCTCTCTAAGAGTAGAAGTGTCATTGGCCCTTTATTCTCGCAGAAGCCCCCAAATTCTTGCTTCACTTGAAACCGCGCCCTGAGTTCTTGAGGCATCTCTTCGTAGTATTTCTTGCGCGCAATAACGAGCACCGGACCAGGCAAGTCAAGAGCTTCCGTCAAGCCACGGTCGTCCACCTCAGGAATGTGCTTGGCGGAATAGAACAACATGCCTGGTTCCCGGTAACGATGGGCGAATAGCCTTGGTTTCCTGCCTTGCCCCGTCTGCTTCTCCGCCCAAAGGGCAGCGCCGCCAGCGGCCTGGTGTACCACCCGAAAACCATCCAGGTGAGGGACCATGACGTGTGCGGCCAGGAGTATGAATAGCAGCATACTTACCACCAAATGAGGCTGTGTCAACCGGTACAGGCTGGGCCGGCGCATGGCAATGGTCCAACCGAGCAATAAGGGCAGGATGGTTAATGGCAGCCTCCATCCTGCGAGGTCCGGCAGCAGGACCCAGCCAACCAGGCCTGTGCCTAACAGGATGGTTCCCAATCCAAAAAGCCCGTACCGGACGAAACCAGGCGGGTCCTTTTCATCTTGTGCGGCACGAACTAACCCCTGTGCGGTGATTAGGGCCAAAGCAGGGAAGACGGGAAGGATGTAATGAGGAAGTTTCGTGCCCAGCATGGAGAAGAAGATAAATGGAATCACGGCCCAGCTCAAAAGAAACCCTTTTTCTTCCCAGCTGCGTTTCCATAGTGATTTAAGAGCTGTCGGCAGGAAAAGGCTCCACGGCAGGAGTGCCAAGAGGAGTACAGGGAAGTAATACCAGATTGGGCCACCGTGTCCCAGTGTAGGTTTGAATACTTTGTCGAGATTCTCTCTGAGGATGAAGTCATGCAGAAAGCCCCACCCGGTTTTCCAGGTGATGACTGCATACCAGAGCGATGCAACAAACAAGAATACGCTCAAACCGGCTACGGGATGGAGCTTTGGCAACTGTCGGAACCTGCGAGTTACAAGCAATGTGAAGAAACCTGCCGAACCAACAAGCAACAGGCCAAGAGGGCCTTTCACGAGAACGGCAAGGCCCGTGGTGACTCCGCAAAAAAGAATCCATAAAAGAGAGCCGGGCGGGTTTCGAAGGGCTTCCCAGAAGCCCCAGAGTGCACACGTGACAAAGAGGGTCAGATGGGCGTCCATCAAAGCTGATCGGCAGACTATAGGAAAGAAGAGGCTTGAAAGGAGGATCAAGCCGGCCAGGAATCCGGTTTGCGGGTCGAACATCCGACGTCCAAACACAAAAACAACCAGCACGCAAGCCAGACCGCTCACAGCTGAGAAGAATCGCATTCCGAGTTCGTTCATACCAAAGAGACGGCTCCCCAGAATCATGGCCCAATAAGACAGGGGGGGCTTGTGGGCCAACAATTCGCCATCGTACCTGGGGACGACCCAATCGCCGGTCTGGATCATCTCCCGAGCCACTTGAGCATACGTGGTCTCATCTTGATCCCACAGTTTTCCGTTGCCAAGGCCCGAGAAAAAGAAAACGATTCCGAGAAGAAACAACGCCGCCAACTGGTGCTTCCACTTGCCGCGCCCTAGTTCCTCGAATTTGGCCAAAGGATTGATTCGGGAGATGAGTGATTGTGCTGACAATTGATAAGAACTCGCTTATTGGTGGGCCGAGTACAGGGTTTAAGTCATTGATAAGAATTTAATTTTCGGGAATTCAAGTATAGGAAAAGCCCCCTTTTGTGTCAAGGGAAAAAGCTTGGCATACTTTGTGGTTTCAGGTCAGTTTTGTCGAATACAGTATCCCTTCACCCTTCCCATCATCCCCCCCCACCGCACCTCTCACTCCGGGCGGGTCATCACACGAGCCCATACGTGTCCGGAACCCTCTTATCATGTTGCCGTGGAGAATGATCTATTCATCGGGCATACAGACGGTGGATCAGGGTTGGAAACTCCTTGTTGACTTGACTGTCAAAAATCAATAAAATGATTTGTTGGGTTGAAAGGGAGTCAACCCATTGAAGTTATAAGGCTTTCGCTCAAAAAACGTCGGGTGAGAGATGATAGTGCTAACCTTAGATGGTACACATTGAATCGACGGCAATAAAGACACATGAAGCTGAACAGTATTATTAGCAGATACGTTTTCAAGGAGATGATTCCTCCGTTTATTGTCAGCGTCCTAGTGCTGACCTTCATTTTCTTGATGACCAAAATACTCGACATAACCAACTTGATTGTCAACCAGCGTGTAGACATCATATCTGTCTTTTTGCTCTTGATCTATTCCATGCCTTACTTTCTCATCTTCGTTGTGCCAATGTCGATCATGTTGGCAGTATTGCTAACGTTTCTGCAACTCTCCAGTGACAACGAGGTTGTTGCCCTCAAGGCGGGAGGATACAGCAGTTACGAGTTCTTGCCCCCCGTATGCTTATTTTGTCTCATCGGAGTTTTGGTTACATCTTTCATGTCCATACACGGACTGCCGTGGGGCCGTGTTTCATTTAAGTCGTTAGCCTTCGAGGTTGCCAAGTCAAACATCGATCTGGCACTGAAAGAGAGAACATTCAACGACAGTTTCAGGGGTGTCACTCTTTTTGTGAGCAAAGTGGACATGAGAGACCGGGCCTTGATCGATGTTTTTCTTCAAGACGCCAGGAGATCGGACACGGTGAGTACGGTAGTCGCTCCCAAAGGTCATTACTATAGTAATCCGGAGAAGTTGACCTTTCAGTTGAGACTGTACAACGGGGTCATTAATCAGGTAAACCTTGACGACAAGTCCTGGCATTCTATTGACTTCGAAACCTACGATTTTAACCTTGATCTTGCGCAAGCTATGTCTTCGATGGAGGACCGTCCGAAAGACGAGGAAGAGATGAGTTTGACTGAGTTGCGCCAGACCTTGCTAGAAGCCTTAGTGAAGGATGACCAATACTACTTGACCCTAATGGAGTATCATAAGAAATTTGCTCTTCCGTTTTCGTGTTTTGTGCTTGGACTCATCGCGGTTCCATTGGGGATACAGTCGAAAGACGCGAAGCGATCGTTTGGCATCATACTTGGTCTACTTGTTTTCTTGGTTTATTACGTGATTTTGTCTGCGGGTTGGGTGTTTGGCGAGGCAGGGATCTATCCCCCCATTGTCGGCATGTGGATGCCTAATATAGTCGTTGGTGCGCTGGCCGTGTACCTGATGTTTATGACGGCAAATGAGCGTCCCATAAAGCTGATCCAGATGGCACTCAGTGTCGTTAAGTGGAGTAAGCGGTTAGTCAGGAAAACATAGGGGAGTGTGGTAGTAAATGCTCATAATCCGAAAATACCTGGCGGGCGGAGTCATAAAGGTTTTTTCGATAGCGCTCTTTGCAGTTGTCAGCATATATCTTGTTGTCGATTTCTTTGAAAAGATCGATGATTTTATCGAGGCAGGTGTGCCGGTATCTCGTGCCCTCCTTTTTTTTCTGCTTAGAATCCCCTTTGTCATGGGTCAAGTGACCCCAGTCGCGGTGCTGTTGGCTGTCGTCATCTTCCTCGGCCTGATGGCCAGAAACAACGAGCTAGTGGCTTTGAGGAGCTGCGGTGTGAGCACCTATTCTCTTGTGGCGCCTTTACTTATTGGAGGTTTTGCTTTCAGTATTCTCCTGTTCTTCTTTGCCGAGGTGGTCGTTCCGATTACCATGTTTAAGGCCAACCACATCTGGAATGTTGAAGTAAAAAAGAGGATAGGCAGTTTTCGCGAAAAGAATGTTTGGATGAAAGGTCATCGGTCTATTTATCATATAGACTACTTCAACCCCGTTGATGAGACGATTTCCGGAGTAAGTCTCAGCTTCTTCAATAGCCAGTTCAACCTGCTCAAGCGCGTTGATGCCAAGACAGGGGTCTACAAGGACGGTGAATGGATTTTGACGGATTGTTTCGAACAGAGCCGTCTTGCAGACGGAACTTATGAGATGACTTTTCCCGAGACACTCAATCTGAAAATTGATCTGTCCCCCGAAAATCTGAAAAGTATTGTGAAGAAATCGGACGAGATGAGCTTCAAGGAGTTGGCTGACTACATACAGAAGATAGAGGCGGAAGGATACGACGCCACTCCCTATGTTGTTGACCGGCAAGCCAAAGTAGCGTTTCCATTTGTGTGCCTTGTCATGACCATGGTCGCTTGTGCAATTGCCCTGCATAAGAAAAAAGGTGAAGGTCTGGCCCTGGGTATTGCTTATGGTATTGGAGCGGCTTTTCTCTATTGGATTGTCTACAGTTTCTGCCTCTCCATGGGGCACAATGGATCTATGAACCCTTTGTCATCAGCATGGCTTTCAAACATCCTGTTTGTAGCCTTTAGTTCTCTGATGCTGGTACATGTTGAACATGTTTGACCTACTTACTGGCACGGAGTGCAGAGTTCAACTTGCGTCATCTCCTGTCATGTTCCAAGGAACTCAGCAGAAAACCTTTGTGACGTGCGAGAGGCGATTAGGCGAGTGTCCACAGTACGACGAAAAATAGAGAAGGTGATGAACCAGGAAGATGGAAATGGCTCAGCCTTTCCATCGCCTCTTGAAGGGGTGCTTGGGGCATGTTCATTCGTTTATCGGCAGGCAGCAGCCTTGAGAATGCATCTCTATGGGAGGGGCATTCTGAAGCGGGAAAGGCTGCCATGCAAGGTCATATCGGTTGGAAATATCACTGTTGGTGGGACCGGAAAGACACCGGTAACACTTTACATAGCTGATTTGCTCAAACGTATGGGGCTCAAGGTAGCAGTCATTAGCCGTGGATATGGTGGGCGTGCAGAAAAAAGGGGGGGAATTGTTTCTGATGGTGAGACAGTAAAGATGAAGCCGGACGAAGCTGGCGATGAGCCGTACCTGATGGCCCTCAAGCTAAAAGGGGTTCCTGTGGTCGTTGGCGGAGACCGCGTGCGGACCGGAAGGTTGGCACTGCGTATGTTTGGTTCAGATGTTCTTCTCTTGGATGATGGATTTCAACACGTTCGGCTGAAACGCGACATAGATCTCCTGCTTCTGGATGCTGCGAATCCATTTGGAAACGGTCATCTTCTTCCCAGGGGCATTCTTCGTGAGCCATTGAGCCAACTAGGGAGAGCGGATGCTTTCGTCCTGACGCAGTCCGGGACTGGCACGACTTCACCTGAGGCGTTATCCTACTTTCAACGGATTGCTGCGGGTCGTCCGATCTTTAGAGGTGCTCGCATCCCGGACCAACTCGTGGGAAATGGGGACGGTGAGACTTACCCCCTTGATTTCTTGAAGGACCGAAAGCTCCTCGCCTTTTCCGGGATTGCCAGGAATGAGAGTTTTCGGGAAATGCTAGCCAGGCTGGGTGGTAACATAGTCGAGTTCTTGTCGTTTCCTGATCATTACTGCTATTCGGATGAAGATTTGAGATCAATTGCCGGATTAGGAGATTCTCAGGGTGCTGAATTCCTGATTACCACTGAAAAGGATTATGTGCGTATCCAAGGAAGTCAGAAGAAGCCTTTCAATCTTCTGATACTGAAGATGGTCATCTCTTTCGGGGACGACACCGGCGGGATAGAGGAATATATCAGGAGATCTCTGAGAACGGCATGAGTAGGCCGAGGAATGCTGAGAGGGTGATACACTTCTACAATATCCTGTTCTTGCTTGGGGGATGCCTCGTGCTTCCCGTTCTGTTGACACAGGCCCTCACGCTAAAGAAGCGGCGAGTAACTGTACTGAAGCGCTTGGGCGCGGGATTCCGTGCTCCCCGATTTAATACGCGGGCAATATGGATACACGCTCTTTCAGTAGGGGAGGTGTTTGCTTCTGTTCCTCTGGTACAGAGGATACGTAAGAGTTACTCAGATCGTCCCGTTGTTTTTTCGGTCTCCACCATGACGGGCAATGAGATAGCAAAAAAGCTGCTTGGCAGTGACGTTGATCACATTTTCTACTTCCCCTATGATTTCATCTGGTCTGTAAGAAGGGTAGTTGATGGTATTGATCCCGCCATATTTGTTCTCGTGGAGTCGGATATTTGGCCGAATTTTCTGTTCGAGTTAAAAAAGCGTGGGGTCTCTGCTGTCCTGGTGAATGGTCGAATGTCTCCAAAATCGTTTTCCGGATATAAGATCTTGTCTTTTTTCATGAGGTCGGTATTTGGCACAATGTCTATGATATGTGTCCAAAACCCAACGGATGCCAAGCTATTTGAGGCGGTAGGCGCTCCTGCGGACCGCATCAGGGTCACTGGGAATATCAAGTTTGATCATGAAGAACATGCGATATCGGACGATGAATTAGGAAGACTTAGACAATCCATGAAGATACCTGCTCATTGCCGGATTCTCCTGGCGGGTAGCACGCACGAAGGCGAAGAGGCAATCCTGTTGAACGTCTTTGCGCAACTGAGAAAACGATTCGATGATATCGTTCTTCTGGTTGTGCCTAGAAACCCGGACCGTGCGTCGGCTGTTTACGATTTGTTTGCCTCCTCCGGATGGTCCACCGCAGTAACAGGCGACATAGAAAACATTCCGCCTGGAGTGGTGTTTGACGTGATTATAGTTGATACCATGGGTATGTTACGTCAGCTTTACGCTCTGGCCGATATCAGCTTTGTCGGGGGTAGCCTGGTCAAGGAAGGCGGGCACAACCCCTTGGAACCCGCTGCATTTGCCAAGCCCATCATCTTTGGACCTGATATGACCGATTTCCCGTGGATAGCAGAGATGCTGACCAATTCCGGAGGGGCGGTTCAGGTCAAAGGTATTGGAGAGTTCATTGAGGCAGCCGCGACCCTGTTAGCCGATAGCGGCCGGGCACGGTTGATGGGAGAGCAGGCCTTCAGCGTATTTCAGAACAACAAGGGTGCCGTAGATAAGACAATGGAAGTCATACAACAGTTCTTGAGCCCGTGACTGAACTGCTGGGCAGATCATCTATGGCAGAGTTTTGGGATGATCCCACGGAGCAGTCGAAGACAAATGGATAAGCCAAAACTCGATATTCGAAAAATCAACCGCATCCTTGTTCGTTCCACGAACTGGGTGGGAGATGCTATACTTACGACGCCGGCGGTCAGGGCAATTCGCAAGAATTTCCCTGATGCTGAGGTGAGCATCCTGGCTAAACCTTGGGTTGCCCCTATTTTCTACAACAGCCCCGACATTAATGATGTTCTGGTGTATGACTCGGAAGGAAGGCACAACGGGTGGTCCGGAAAGGTTCGTCTTTCAAGGTCGTTGCGTAAGGGAAGATTCGATTTGGCTATTCTGTTGCAGAACGCTTTTGAGGCGGCTCTCTTGGCTTATCTTGCAAGAATTCCTTGTCGACTTGGCTATAAAACCGACGGTCGCCATCTCTTGCTGACACACGGTGTTAATCTTGAGCCTAGACTCAAAGAGGTCCATGAAATTGAATACTATCTCGGCATTCTGGAAGGAGCGGGTCTGAGGTCGGACGGTCGAGACCTCACGCTGCAGGTGAACGAGAAGGAGCGGTACGAAGCTGAAGCGTTCCTGTCCGAATACCAGATCAACAGTGGGCAGCCATTGGTGGGGGTTAGCCCCGGGGCAGTTTACGGGCCGGCCAAGCGTTGGTTTCCTGAGCGCTTTGCTGCTCTGTGTGACAGGTTGCAGGAGTCTTCAGAGGCTTGCATAGTCATTCTGGGCGGGCCGGGTGACGCGGCGGTAGGAGACCAGGTGTCCCGATTCATGAAGATTGCCCCCGTAAACCTTTGTGGCAAGACCACCCTACGCCAGGCTGTGTCTGTCATTGACAGGTGTCATCTCTTTATAACGAACGATTCCGGACTGATGCACGTAGCTGCAGCGCTTGATATTCCTTTGGTTGCCATTTTTGGTTCTACAAACCCTGTCACGACCGGACCTAGTGGTTCGAAAAGTCGTATTGTACGGGTGCCGATGGATTGCAGCCCCTGTCTCAAAACCAGTTGTCCGGAAGACCACCGCTGTATGGAAGAGATCAGCGTTGACCAGGTGTACGGTGTTGCGAAGGCGATGTTAGAGAGTAAAGGTCAACCATTGACAATTGAAAAATGAATATTGAAAAGTGAGAAACAAAAAGCCTCGCAACATTTCAATTGAGTGCTAACCACGAAGAACATGGACCCCTGATAGCAGAGTAGGCAGAGGATAAGGGATTTCTTAGAAAATCTTCAATCTTCAATGCTGACACTATGAATATCTTGATTGTAAAGATGAGTGCTGTTGGTGACGTGATCCATACGCTCCCAGCCCTCAACGCCATCCGAAGAC
>JAQBAU010000288.1:0-4794 GCA_032126655.1 Desulfobacterales bacterium | reverse complement strand
CCTGCTCATGTGCGTTCCCTTGAACCGGTGCGGCAAATGTACATACATGTTGACGGTCGCAACCGTAGCCTGTGTCTTGTTGGTCCTGTCCAAGACATTAATCGGGTACTTAATCCCTTTGATGCCTACCCGTGTCAGATCAATTTTCCTGTGATCCGGTTCGTTCTGAACGTCTTTCACTCTTCTCAGCCTCTGAAATGTCACCCCTGATGTGCTTTTGCGGCTTTCTGGGCCTCTTCCTGGGCCCGCTGCTTCCATTCCTCTGCGACTTCTTCTTTCAGCTTCACCAGGTCCGCCCCAAATAGGGCGCTCTGCAGCCAGTCGGAACCAAACTTGAGTAAGGCAATCTCATCAGTCTTTATCTTTTCAAGAAGCTCACTTTCAACGTCATACTTCTTAAGGAAGCTGCTCTCGAATATGAAGCGCCTGAGGCTGTCTACATGAAAGTTCACCATATAGAACATCCTGCGGCTTTCTTCGCTAAGCTCAGCCTGAAACCCGAAGGACTTTTTTCGCAACATGAGTTCCATCCATCCCTTGTTTACCTCGTCATATTCCCCTACGCCCTGATCCTTTCGCCACTCGCTTACGGTCCACTCCTTGTCTGCTTCAAAGCCAAGGCAATGGGATTCCCTGACCATGAAATAGAAGTCTTCTCCAGTGGGCTCAATTTCCTGCTCCCGAAAGGACGCCACCCCCAATGGATAGTAACGGCAACTCACAGGACGGTCTTCGTATATAATGCATCCCTCTGGCGTCACAAAAGGGCAGCTCTTCTTGTCGTCCTCAAGCATCTTGAGTGTGACCACCGGAAGTTTGGTCCTTGCCAGCATTTCCGGTTTTGTATAGATGGATAGGAACTGATCACACGTCAGCCCGAGTCTGTTTTTCATCCGGATGATGTCATAGGGCGTTAGCATGATATTGAGGTCACTGCAACAATGGGTATAACAGGCCATCCCCTTATTGCAGGCAAACTTGAACTTATCGTCCGGCATATATTTTCTCGGTTCTATGCCGTCCTGATATTCGTCCTTGTTGTTGTTGTCCATATTGAATCCTTTCGTGGCAAAAACGCGCTTCAGCAAAAATGTACGAGGAATTATTACCATGTGCAGTCCCACTGTCAATCTTTATTTGGTTGGACGAAGGGGTGAACGATGGTTCCGTTGTTCGCCTTATTTACCATTGGGCAGGTTGACTTTTGACGGTTCGATGTTATGTTGAATCGCAGCTTTGGCAAAGCATGGAGGCCAAATATGGCAATTCTTACTAAAGACGATGTGTACAACAAAATGGTGGAAGACAAGAGACCTGTGTGCCCTCATTGCAATGAGGAGATGATCATATGGGAGTGTCCTCCGATGACTTTTTCAGATGGTTTGGGATGGGGGACACCGTTTCTTTATGTCTGTTTCAACGATGATTGTCCGCTCTATCTTGGAGGCTGGAAAGAGTTTTATGACAACTATGCCAGAATCGCTTCCGTCCGGTGCATATGTGATCCCATGTCGGGCAATATGGACTGCATGCCCGTGTATAGCCGCGAAGGGGGAACAGGCCAAATCATTGATGAAAAAGTAAAGGCCGAAGAAGAGGCCCGAAAAGAAGCTGAAAGAAAAGGCCTGGAAGAGCTAACGACTCTCTATAAGGCTCGCGATGCCAAGGCCATCCTTGGGATTCTTGTGGCCAAAGAGACACCCCCCGGGGTTCGGCTGAAGGCAGCTGAAATGACAGGAGAGGTTGGCGAGCTCGAAGCCATTGAACCGATCCGGGGTTGCGTCTTTGACAATGAGTTGATCAAAGAAAAGGCCGAGGAGAGTATCGCGTTAATTCACGAGCGAAACTATACGAAGGAATGCCCCTTCTGTGCCGAGATTATCAAGGCACGGGCTGTTGTGTGCAAGCATTGCAACAAGGATTTGCCGGAGCCCGAATAGCCCCAAATGTATCATCAACTTTTCACCTTTACTTAGCGAATGTGTCATCATCTTGTTTACGCTCAGTGCTTTAGCTTCCTTTGCACATTAATATTCATCTCATCGTATGAACGGAAGATGATCTTTTCTCGCTCCAGCCTCTCTTGCGGAAAGGGCTGAAGCGCTATCTTCTTCATCTGCTGAACAGCGTCCTCCTTTGACGGAACAGCATTCATATCCTGGCCAAGCACCGCGCCGGTGACGGTATCTAGTAGCGCCGCATCCTTTCCGTCCGTGACCACGGAAAACGGAACTTGGTAGTCATCAAGTAACCGGGCCGCGGCAAGAGTTTCGCGTTGCCTCGACACGAGCGATCCCGGAACGCATCTCAGGACCATGAACCTCTTTCCAGAAACACTGACGACAAGGTCTACGTTGGAATGAACTTCCTTGTCATGGAGGCTAAACCTGAGATCCGCATCTACCTCAATGTCGCCTCTGTCGTAACCCTTCTTATCTATTAGAAAGCGTTCTACCTGTTGACGGTTTTCTTCAGCCCCGACGTTTGGAACCTCGTTTCCTGTAATGTAGTCAGTAAGCGTGCCGTATGGTTTGGGCTTTTCCAACATCATTCATACCTCCTATCTAAGGTCAAAGCTGAAAGGTGAAAGCTGAAAGCAAAAAAGGCACTGAAGCATCTATGATGGGGTCCTTTGAGCTTTGAGCTTTGAGCTTTGAGCTTCCATTTCTTCCTTCAACAGACAACAGGCAATCTGATACCTTGGCTTTCCCTGTTTGTCGTAGGTCAGATTGCCAGGCTGAATTAGCTTATTCATCACACAACCTTCTGGGATTGACAGTTCAAACAAATTCTTTTCGGTAATGGGTGGGCGAAGTGTAAGCCTGTTCTTCTCAAACACATAGGAATGAAGAGAAAAATCTTCACATAGGGGACACTGATAAACCCTGCCGTTCGGAAACACGAAGTAGTTTTCTGCAACCAGGCCGGCGCATTCAAAAGGTTCAGACTTGTCCAAGAACACCTTCGGGTAGGTAACATGGATGCCAAGTCGAGCCGCTCGTTCTGCCACCCGCGGCACGACGGCGGCCCACTCTCTTCTTGTTATCTGGAGTCTTTCCTTTTCATCTCGAGCTGATCGTCCCCTGATTCCGATGACTTGAATGAAGAACCGATCGATGCCGAGGTCCTCTAACAAGGCCGGCATGTGTTTCAAATCATGCAGATTCCACTGGCTCACTGTATAAATCAGACTGACTTTAAAACCTTTTTCCAGGGCTCTTTTGATACCCGCAACACACTTCGCATAGCTTCCTTTTCCCCGTATGAAATCGTTGATCTCCCTGCGTGATCCATCCAGGCCGACGCTGAAATAGTCGAGCTCTTCAGGCATCACCTTTTCCAGGACATGGTTGAAAAAGAACCCGTTGGTATCCACGGTAATTGAACCATACCCCATCTTTCCGGCTGCCTTGATCAGGACGTGAAGATCGGGATGCAGTGTTGGCTCACCGCCTATGAAGATGAGGTTCGTTTTGTTTTTCTCATGCATCAGCTCCTTGAGCCACCTCTTTATTGTTCTCGCGGGAAGCATTTCCAGGCCATGCTGTTCAGGGTTGACATAGCAATGCCTGCACTTCAGGTTGCAGGCGGTCAGAATATGAAAGAATACGTTCCTTGCGTTTTTCTGGAATGCTACAGTGTTTGCCATATCCGGAATTCTCACCACCCTGTCTATTGCGAGACTTTTTGTTCATTACCACTAACTCACCATCCAGTAAAGAGACTTGCCATTTGAAAACAACCTATGTAAAGAATCAACGCATAGAGGGAAAGTCGGCCTTACGCCATTAGCCCTGCGGAGTAATGGAGTATTGGAGTGATGGAGTAATGGTTAAGAAGAACCATGAAGGAGTCTCAGTTTCTTTTTCCAGTACTCCCTGGCCCAGACCGGGATAAGAGGCACCATACGTTCATCTCAACCTTTCGCGCCAGGGCGGGCCAATACTCCATCACTCCAGGTTCTCTATTCCATGGAGCTGCTAAATGAGATACATTGATGGAGACGCCCAAAAGGATCTCCTGGAAAGAAGACTGCAAGACGATGAACGCTTTGCATTCCGCTGCCACGACGGACTGCAATGCTTTACAAAATGCTGTCGAAACCTGAACCTGTTCTTGTATCCCTACGATGTGCTTCGACTGAAAAATAGTCTGAATATATCTTCCGATCAGTTTTTGGAATCGTACGTGGACGTTGTGTTGCGTGAGTCAAACTTCTTTCCGGATGTGTTGCTGCGCATGTCCGAAAACGAGGAGAAAACATGTCCCTTTCTGAATGACTCAGGCTGCGAGGTTTACCTGGGCCGGCCTGACACCTGCCGTACCTTTCCTCTGGAACAGGGGATTCTGTTCCAGGAACCTTCAGGAAAAGCGACTGATCTATACTTCTTCAAACCGCCCGATTTTTGCCTCGGACAATACGAATCACAGGAGTGGACGACTGAAAGTTGGGCCGAGGATCAAGAGGCGGTGCTCTATCACGACATGACAGCCAAATGGTCAGAAGTAAAGGCCCTGTTTCATGCTGATCCGTGGGGCCGAGAGGGGCCGAATGGACCAAAGGGGAAGATGGCCTTCATGGCCACCTATAACCTGGACAAGTTCCGCGATTTCGTTTTTCACAGCACGTTCCTGAAGCGCTACAAAGTAAAAGCGGATGTGCTGAAAAAGATCAAAACAGACGACGTGGCATTGATGAAATTTGGCTTTGGCTGGGTCAAACTCTTCATATGGGGAATCAAACAGACGTACCTAAAGAAACGGTAAGGAGAGCTAAAAACTGGAGTATTGGAG
>JAQBAU010000287.1:0-5064 GCA_032126655.1 Desulfobacterales bacterium | reverse complement strand
TGATCACCGATCCACAGAGGGCGCGACGTACCGACCCTGGGAATCCTGATGTCTGCAATGTCTTCAGCTTTCATCAGATGTATTCCGACCAGGAGACGACGCAGCGCGCTAATGACGAATGCCGGAAGGCGGAGATCGGGTGCGTGGAATGCAAGAAAATGATGGCGGAATTCCTTATCACGGCCCTGGAGCCAATTCATGAACAACGCGCGTATTATGAGGCCAACCCGGACACGCTCAGGGCAGTCATAGAAGACGGTGATCTGAGGGCACGAGCCGTCGCACGCGAGACCATGGCAGAGGTGAGGGAAGCAGTGAAGATCTAGTGTCGTGTTCCGGGGGTAACTTACATAATCCTATGATTGTCTCTTTAGCTATAAAGACGACGTTTTAAATCCGAAATTCGTATTTCAGGAGCCACGTGGTCTCGTAGCGAGCCAAATAATCCGTGAATAGAGACCATAAAGAGATATAGAATAGCTCATCATGGAACAAACACAAGATCAAACACCTTATCAAGTGAACCTGGGAGAGCTGTTTGACGGTCCCATGGACCTGCTCGTTCATTTGGTCAAGAAGAACGAAGTGGACATATACGACATCCCCATTGCCTTGATTACTCAACAGTACGTGGAATACCTGGAATGGATGAAATCCGTAAACATCGACGTGGCTGGTGAGTTCCTGGTGATGGCTGCCACCCTGGCCCATATCAAGTCCCGCATGTTGCTCCCCACCCCGGAAGAAGAAGGCGAAGATGAGGACCCACGCATGGAGATCATCAGACCCTTAGCAGAGTACCTGCAACTGAAGTATGCTGCTGACGATTTGCTGGATCGAGATCGACTTGACTGGGATGTCTTTCGGCGAGCAGATCTTGATGCGGCAGAGGCGTGGTCTGATGAAGAGCCCGGCCTCATACAGGTTGGACTCTTTGAACTCATCGACGCATTTCAGGATATTATCAAGCGCGTATCGCCAAAGTACTTGTGGGATCTCACGCCCGATAAGATCTCGGTTAAAAGCAGGATGTCTCAGATTTCGGAGCTCATAGAAGAAAAGGGATCGGTAGCCTTTACAGAGTTGTTTGAAACAGAGGCCACAAGAGGAGATATCATTGTAACCTTTCTGGCTGTGCTTGAAATGGCGAAGCTGCAGCTTATTCGGGTCATGCAGCACGTGGAATCCGGCATAATAAGGATTTTCAATGGATGATTTAAAAGCGATTATTGAGAGTTTACTGTTCGCTGCGGAGATCCCTCTTAAGATCGACAAGATCAAAACCATTCTGGAACTTGAGGACCGCGATGTCATCCGTGACGCCCTCACCAGCCTGGCCGAAGAATATGAATCCGGAAAACGCGGCTTCTTTTTGAACGAGGTTGCCGGAGGATTCCAGCTCCGAACGCGGCCGGAGTATGGTCAGTGGATCAGGCGCCTCAAAGAGACGAGGCCCGCCCGTTTGAGTCGGGCCGCTATGGAGACACTATCCATCGTTGCCTACAAGCAGCCCATACTTCGAAGCGACGTAGAATACCTGAGGGGCGTGGACTGTGGAGGGACGCTTCGGACACTACTTGAGCGAAGGCTCGTTCGCATCATGGGCCGCAAGGATCTCCCCGGTCGTCCTATGATATACGGCACGACAAGAGAATTCTTGGAGCTCTTTGATCTCAAGGACCTCACTGAGCTCCCTTCGCTCAAAGATCTCAAGGATCTGGGAGAGGCATGGCCGAACGACTCCACGTAGTCCTGGCACGGGCTGGCGTCGCCTCTCGACGTGAGGCAGAGAAACTGATTCACGAAGGCCGTGTTGAGGTAAACGGCCAGGTGATCGTCAAGCCAGGCTCTCGGGTGACCTGGGGACAAGACACTATCCGTGTAGACAATCGCCTCATCAGCCGGTTGGAGCCCAAGATTACCGTCATACTGAACAAGCCGAAAGAGGTTCTCACCACATCCCATGATCCCAGAGGTCGTCGAACCACGGGCGAACTTGTCAGCAAGATCAAGGCTCGTGTCTTTCCGGTGGGACGACTCGACTATCACACCGAGGGGCTCCTGATCCTCACAAATGACGGAGAACTCGCCCAATATCTACAGCATCCCCGATACGGCATTCCCAAAACCTATATGACAAAGGTCAAGGGAGTCCCCAATGCACGGGCCCTGCAACGACTGAGATCGGGTGTTGTTCTGGATCGCCGGCGCACTGCACCAGCCACGGTCAAGAAGACCGGGACAACGGGCAAGAATGCGTGGCTCGAAATCACCGTCACGGAAGGGAGAAATCGACAGGTTCGGCGAATGTGCATCATCGTGGGACACCCTGTCATGAAACTGAAACGGGTTCGCTACGGGCCAATCCAATTGGGAAGCCTGAAACCCGGATTCTACCGCGACCTGACTCCGAGTGAGATTGAAAAACTGCGGAAGTATGGCCCCAAGACCGGGGAAAGCAAGAGGGGATAGAGTTTAATCTTTACAATTTCCCTCTCTCGTTATAAGGCTTGAGCCCTACCATGGGCGGTTAACTCAGTGGTGAGAGTGCCATCTTCACACGGTGGAAGTCCGCGGTTCAAATCCGCGACCGCCCACCAGTAAAATCAAGGGGTTGCGGGAACTATCGTAACCTCTTTTTTTGTGCTGGTCTCCATTTATTCCAAAGACTCTCTCCTCCAGCCTGCAAACCGCCTCCTGGTTGGTGGATTTCATGAGGTGTGCATAGATGTTCAGGGTCACTGTAGGGTTTGCATGAAAATCACCTACTGAAACGTGCTTATTGGCAATTTCAATTATCTTGTACAGATTCTCTGGATTCTCTCTTAAGGAAAGGTTGGCATAAGCAAGAAAGACTTCTCCAACACCGGGTTTCATATTCCGCCTCCCGTAGCGGCCTGGTGGGGTTCCGGGGAAAGTGACCCAGGAAAGTCACCTTGTAGGGGTCAACTCCCTATCCCCGGAAATCAATCACTTGATGTGCAAACAGTCTAACTGGCATGCAATATGAGGTCAACTACTATGGAAATTAGAATGAAGATATCAGAGGGATACTGCAAGTTATCGAGGGGATGGGAAGCAGAGATATATGGCATTACCTTGAATTGCGCTATTTGGGAGATTATTTCTTGTTATCGTGAACTCTGAGTTGCTCGATCAAAACCTGTCTCGTCATTCAAGATTTGAAAACCTTATCGAAACACGTCGCTCTTGTGAACTGAAATAGGGTCTGTGGGCTGTCAAGTTTCCAAAAGGGGAAACGCCATATATAGATTTCTTAAAGACCGTAAAGAATGGACTCAGGGTGAGGCGTAGGTTTACGCTGTTGCCGCAAACCGCTACTCATTTCACCTCTGAACATTCCATCAGGGCTTGTATAGCAGGCAGCGTCTTTCCACTCAGCAACTCTACAAATGCTCCACCGCCAGTGGAGACATAGGATATGTTATCTGCCTCGCCGGTAAGGTGGACAGCCACATCCAGGTCGCCACCACCCAACACGCTAAAAGCGTAGTTGCTAGCCACCTTGCGTACCAGAGCGAAGGTCCCGCGAGTGAAGCGGTCGATCTCATAGACGCCCATGGGCCCATTCCACACAATAGTCTGTGCATCCTCCATGGCTTCTGAGAACAGAGCGACTGACGCAGGCCCGATGTCTAGGCCCATCCACCCATCGGGGATCTCCTGAACAGGCCTGAGCAAGGTTGGTACCTTGGCGCTCTTCTCAGGGGCCACCACGCAGTCAACCGGGAGGTAGAACTTGACACGTTTGTCGCGGGCTTGCTGAAGTATCTGATTAGCTTCAGGGACTAAGCCTACCTCAACCAGAGACCGACCGGTATCTATGCCTTGAGCTCTAAGAAACGTAAATGCGATGGCTCCGCCGATGATGACCTTGTCCGCCCGATCGACTAGATGAGAGACAGCGCCAACTTTATCAGCAGCCTTGGCGCCACCAAGCATGGCTACTAAAGGTCGGGCCGGATTCTCCAGGACCTGAGAGAAAGTCTTCAGTTCCTTTTTCATCAAGAAACCTGCGGCGCACTCCTTGACATAACGCGTGATAGCGACGACCGATGCATTCACTCGATGTCCTACGGCAAACCCGTCGTTAATGTACACATCAGCCAAGCGGGCTAACGCCTGAGCAAACGCCATATCGTTGTCTGTTTCTGCCCTATGGAACCGAAGGTTCTCCAAAAGCAAAACATCGCCAGCGTCCATCTCTTCGACGAGCGATTCCACCTCTGGACCCACGCAGTCCGGAGCGAGGCGGACGTCCTTGGAAAGGAGCCGCGCAAGTCGCCGCGCACAGGGCTTCATGGAATACGCCTCCATACGCTCACCTTGTGGACGTCCTAGATGAGAGGCAACGATCACCTTTGCCCCTTCGTCCAGGGCATGATTCAGGGTTGGCAGAACGCTCCGAATACGGGTATCGTCCAGAATATTCCCTTCTTCGTCTAAGGGGACGTTGAAGTCCACCCGAATCAAAACTCTCTTTCCTTTAAGGTCGATCTCGTCAATGCTCTTCACCTTCACAGCAAAACCCTCCTTAAGGCTGATATTTCAAAAGGTGTCTATCTTCCAAGTATTCAAAAGTCAACAACCGATGACGATGTAAGGCATTGTCAGCAAATCCCTCAAAGGGACGCAGGGTCAATCCTGGTCATTATCACCCATGGCGTCAAGGGAACTTCCGCTTTCGATAGCTATACAGAGTCTTGAGAATTGGGAGTTCGAAATATCTCAAGGTTTGCCCCGGGATATCTCTCATTTCCCCGGCATTACGATTGCTAATCTTGAGATTGGGATCTTGTATCTCAGATAATCCGGGAAACTAAAGATATGATGGCAAAGTTAGAGCTTATCTGACAGACGCTCAATTCTTGATTCTATGACAAAATCGTGAGCTTGGTTCGTTTTATGATTATGCCGGTGAACGCGCCGGTCACCGGCGGCGGCTTTTTGCCGTCCGGTGGACTGGCATGTTATCATTTTTCTATTTCTTTTTCTTTAGACTTTTTCCGATACTCCAAGCCTTACCAAGATTATCTCCAACAG
>JAQBAU010000286.1:0-3119 GCA_032126655.1 Desulfobacterales bacterium | reverse complement strand
GGGGCACCTTATGATTATTCTGTTAATTCAACTAGATATACTTCTTTCATGAGTTGTCTCTAAGTTTTGACGGTGCCTGTCTGTATCACAAAAGTGTGTCAATTGCTACACAAACGTGGGAAATTACACTACAAAAAACCCATCCTCCTTGAAAAAATCAGTGTCTTTGATATGTAGAAAGTACCATGTCGAACAAACCAGCTCTAATCATCATCTCAGGCCCCACCGGTGTCGGGAAGACCGATGCGGCCATAACCGCGGCCCAACCACTGGGAGCAGAGATTGTCAGCGCAGATGCCATGCAGGTTTACAGGCATATGGACATCGGCACGGCAAAACCCACCCAAGAACAGCAGCGGCGTGTAGGGCATCATCTGATCGACGTGGTCGATCCGGATGAGCCATTCAGCGCGGCCCTCTTCAAGGAAATGGCAGAAGCACGAATCGGGCGTCTGCACCAGAAAGGCTGCCCTGTCTTTGTTGTCGGTGGCACGGGCCTTTACATCAAGGCCCTCACGCGGGGCCTCTTTCCGGCTGAAGGAGAAGATGACGCGATCCGCGAGAAACTGAGAGAGGAGGTTGAGACCTCTGGACTTGATGCCCTGTACCAACGGCTCCGGACGGTTGATCCAGAGGCCGCCCAGAGAATCCATCCCAACGACACCTACCGGATTATCCGTGCCCTTGAAGTGCATCAGGCTACAGGGCAGCCTATTTCCAGCCTTCAGAGGAATCACGGGTTTCGGGATATGGGCTACAGGACACTTTGCATCGGGTTGACTCTGGATCGGACCATCCTATATGATCGGATTGACAAACGGGTTGACCTGATGCTCGCATCCGGATTTCTGGAGGAAGTGAGAGGATTGCTGGATCAAGGCTACCCGTCAACGCTCAAGTCGATGCGGTCAATTGGATACCGCCATGTGGCGGATCATTTAGAGGGACGGGTCACATGGGATGAGACCGTGCGCCTCTTCAAGCGTGACACTCGCCACTATGCCAAACGACAGCTTACGTGGTTTAAGGCTGATCCGGATATTGAGTGGATGGAACCCGACCAAATAGATGAGATGCGAGAGAAAATCGATTCGTTTCTTGCATAAAGAAACGTTTACCGTCTCACGGTTGCCTTGACGAACATACCAACGGACAACGGATAACGATATTTTCTATGGCTGCTCCTGTAAAAGAAAAACTGCGACGCTTGCTTGGTCTCTTCTCCAGAGAAGATCGCCTGCTGATTGTCATGAACCCGGACCCGGACGCTATGGCCAGCGCCATGGCACTAAAACGTCTTTTGTGGCGGCAGGTTGCCTCGGCCACCATCGCCTATGTAGGCAGAATTACGCGCCCTGACAACCTGGCCATGATCCGACTGGTGAAGCTGGACCAGGTTCCGATAAAAGAGGTTGACCTGAGTCAATGCACCCGGTACGCCATCATTGATTCCCAGCCGGATCACCACGAGGGTTTCAAAGGGATTGATTTTGATGTCATAATAGACCATCATCCTCAAACAAGGGCCAAAGCCCCCTTTATGGATATACGACCACACTATGGTGCCACCTCCACCATTATGACCGAATACCTCCGGGCAGCCAAAATCAAGCCCTCTGCCAAACTGGCCACAGCGCTATTCTACGGCATCAAGACAGACACAATGAACTTCCAACGCAAGGCCATCATTGAAGATGTGAATGCGTTCCAGTTTCTGTTCCGTCACGTAAACGTTCACATGGTTCAGAGGATCGAACAGGCAGAGATGACACACGATTTTCTGAAATATTACCGCATCGCCCTGGAAGAGATGCGTGTGCGAAAAAACCGCATCCATGTCCATCTAGGTCCCACGAAGAACCCGGCCATATGTGTGTCCATTGCTGATTTCTTCATGAAGGTCCATGACATTGCCTGGGCCGTTGTTTCAGGCACCTATCAGGAACGTTTGATCATTATTGTGAGAAATGACGGGATTCGGAAAGATGGCGGGAAACTCTTGAGCAAGGTGTTCGGGCATCTGGGCAGTGCGGGTGGCCACAAGACGATGGCCCGGGCGGAGATTCCCTTAGAGAATTTGGAAGGCGTCGTTGACCGGAAGGATGATAAGGCGCTGTCGCGCTGGATTATCAGGAGTATGAAGCTACACTAAATCCCACCTGCTTTACATTACTCCAATACTCCAGAGATTTGTTTCTCCATGTTTTTTGGACAGGTTTTCGTGAAGAGGATCGGGTCAAGCCCTCACTTACTCAATATCTCTCTTATATTGAGCAACTCGGCCCTGACCTGTTCGAGGGTGCCGGAAAGGCTGTCGTCGGCAGGAAGGTCGGGTTTCTTGTGTTTTTGCTGAAGATACCGTTTGGCTCCAGCGATTGTGAATTTCTTTTGATAGAGAAGATCTTTTATTACCAGAATAATCTCTATATCGCTTTTCTTGTAGAGACGCTGCCCGGAGCGGGAGCGGGCCGGTTTTATTCTTGGAAACTCTGTTTCCCAGTAACGAAGGACGTACGACTCAATACCGGTTATCGCGCTAACCTCACCGATCCTAAAATACCGCTTTTGGGGTATCGGGGTACCTGTGGGCTGCATTGATTCGCTCCTTTAGCACTCGGCTGACTTTGAAGGTGATCACCTTTCGTGCTGGGAGTGTCATAGCCTCTCCGGTCTTAGGATTTCTCCCTTTATGAGCCTTCTTCTTGCGCGTGGAGAATTTCCCAAAGGCGGAGATCATGACCGGCTCCCCTTCGGTCAGGGCTTTTTTGATTGATTCGAGAGCACTATCAACAATGGCAGCAGTCTCCCGCCTGGAGAATCCAACTTCCGTGTGAATTGCCTCGACGATATCCTTCTTATTCATCTTTGCTCATCCGTTATTCAAAAACAGTTGCTCGTTATTTGTTACTAGTTATTTGAGAAGCGGACAGCGGACACCGAATAACTAATAACCAATAACGATGCCCCGCTTACGCCGTTGGCAGCTGGGCATTGAACTGCTTCAACACCTTGAGGGTCACGGCCTCATGAATGGTGTTCACCTCGTCATCTGTGAGATTTCTCTCGAAAGATCGATAGGTGAACCGCAAGGCCATACTCTTCTTCCCTTCGGGGATTGG
>JAQBAU010000285.1:0-10928 GCA_032126655.1 Desulfobacterales bacterium | reverse complement strand
GCCGGATCACCCGATACTTTTTGACGATTTGGAGACTGCTTTCATTAGGGCAGGATATGCTTCAAATCTCATGTATTTTCATAACAGCCCAGGCCTGTTGAAGGTGAAGAGCCAGGCAAAGGAGAGCCGTAAACCGGGTCTCAGAAAGTCTTGAGAGTAACCGCAAAGCAGAGCAAGTTCTTCGACCTACTGAAAGCGGGCGGTACAAAGGAAAGTCGTTGAGAAAACAGATCCGGAGCCAAGGAATTGAACCAGCCTTCCAAAATAACCATGGCTGAATGAGGAACTTGGAATATGCAAACTGGCAAAGTAATCAAACATATTGTTAGCTGGTTAAAGGCCTATTGCAATGGCGCAGATCTGAAGGGATTTGTAGTGGGGGTTTCGGGAGGCATTGACTCGGCAGTGACTTCCACGCTTTGTGCTAGAACGGAAAAGCAAGTTATTCTCATTAGTATGCCTATCTATCAAGATCCCGGACAGTTATCTCTGGCGCAGCAGCATATTGAATGGCTGGAGCAAAACCACGGTCGGGTCAAAGGTGTTAGAATTAACCTTACGCCGCCATTCCAAGCGCTGGAAGAATCCTTTCCTGCTGACATTCAGGATGGGCTTACTATGGCCAATACCCGCTCAAGGATGAGGATGGTTACCCTTTATGCATTTTCTACGCACCACGGGATGTTAGTGGTCGGAACCGGTAATAAGGTGGAGGACTTTGGAGTGGGTTTCTACACCAAATACGGTGATGGCGGCGTGGATATTTTACCCATAGCCGACCTGACGAAATCAGAGATTTATGCTATCGGCAGTGAATTGGGAATTGGCAAAGGAATCATGGATGCCTCTCCAACTGATGGGCTGTGGGATGATAATCGTACTGATGAAAGGCAAATCGGAGCGACTTACGCTGAACTTGAATGGGCTATGCGGTTTATAGCCGAATCTGAAGATGACGGTCAATTGGATTCCAGGCAGAAAGAAGTCCTGTCAATCTACCGAAGATTTCACCAAGCCAACAGACACAAAATGGATCCTATTCCGATCTGTAAAATACCGGAAGCGATGCGCTGAGTAGACGTAGGAAGAAACAAAGACCGAGAACAAGAAGCAAATAGAGGGCCCCGCACCGCTGACTTCAAACGATGCGCTTGAAGTCTTTTTCTACCTGGCGCAGGCTTTGGTGAATAAGAGTTGGGCGGCCGTGGGGGCAGCGAGAGGCCTGTGCAACATCGTCCATTTGTTCCAGCAACGCCTTCATTTGCTTTTCCCCAAGCTGCTGATTTGCCCTTATGGCTCCATGGCATGCCATAATCGCCAGGCACTCATCCACACCCCGGTCCAGACCTGAAGAAAGACCGATGTCAGCCGCTTTTTCTACGATTTCCATGATAAGCGGCTTGACCGACCTACCCGCCAGCAATGCTGGGACAGACTTTATCAGGTAAGTCTTCCCTCCGAAGGGTTCAATTTCTATCCCCATATTCCTCAAGTCCTCCAGAAGGGTCTCCAGAATGCCGGCTTCCCGATGGCTCAGTTCAATGGTCTCAGGCACAAGCAAACCCTGAGTGATAACGGCCGATCGCCTGTAAGCAGCCTTCAGGGACTCAAAAACCACACGCTCATGGGCAGCATGCTGGTCGATCAGGACGAGACCATCTTCAGATTCACAAACGATGTAGGTGTTATGCAGCTGACCAATGACTCTAAGAGAGGAAAAAGCCTTTTCGGGCCACAAGGGCTGTGTGGCCTCGGGTACGTGGCTCTGCGGCCGAGGCGTGAGCTCGGGCCTGGGCTCACCGACAGCTCCTCGAAGAGGAGAAAGCTTGTATGGAACTGGCCGGCGTGAGGATTTCACGGTGCGGGTTTGCCCCCATGTGGGACGATCGAATCTCTTCAGGCCTTCTGATACAGCCCGGGCGACGGAGTCATGGACTTGCTTTGGGGCCGCAAAGCGAACCGAGCTCTTGGTAGGATGGACATTGACGTCTACCTGATCGTGACCGAGGCGCACAAACAGCACGGATAGAGGAAACTTCCCTTTCATCAAGCGTCCCGAATAGGCCTCCATGACCGCATGGTCGAGAACCTTGTCCCGGACAAACCGTCCGTTGACATATAGATACAGCCCACGAGACGTTGTCCGAACAATGTCCGGAGAGGCTACAAATCCCTGAACTTTCACATCGCCATCTTCATAGCCCACCTCATACATTCGCCCTTCCACATCTCCGCTGATGATATCGATGATGCGGTGCAAAGGGTTTTCGGTGGGACTCCAGTTCCCAAGGACCCTGCCATTGTGCAGAAATTTGAAATGGATATCAGGCCAAGCAAGGGCCGTGCGGGTAATCATGTCGCTTATGTGGCCCATCTCAGTCTTCTCGGTCTTCAGGTACTTCCGTCTAGCCGGGGTGTTAAAGAACAAACGATTCACCGAAATCATGGTTCCCAAAGGAGCTCCCACTTCAGCAACTTCTTTAATCTTGCCTCCGTTAACAGTGATTCGGGTTCCGGCTTGGGATGATGCTGGCCTTGTCACAATCTCCATCTCTGAGACAGAGGCAATACTCGGTAGGGCTTCTCCCCTAAAACCGAGCGTAGCTATGGAAAAGAGATCCTTTTCCTTGTGAATCTTACTCGTTGCGTAACGCTCTATGGATAGAAGCGCGTCGTCGCGGTCCATCCCAATCCCGTTGTCAGAAACTCGAATAAGGGATCGACCCCCTTTTTTGATTTCGACCATTACCTTGGTGCTTTCGGCATCAATGGCATTTTCAACGAGTTCTTTTACAACGGAGGCTGGACGCTCAACGACCTCACCAGCGGCGATCTTGTTGGACAACACTTCGGGAAGGATTCTAATGCGTGACATCTTTCAGACCAGAATTCCAGCTTAAGTCTCTTGGCCTTGCTCTTCCTCGGAAAAGAAGCGCATGAGAAATTCTGCATCTTTTGGTGGTAAATCAAACTTTACACACGCTTCTTCAATCGCTTTTGTAAGGCTTACATTCGATTCATGACGGAGTTTATCCGATATCCACTTGGTTGCCTTTCTTAAGTCCTCACCTTCAGGTTGAATGCTCATGTTGTCCTGCCTTTCTCGCTTGAGGGGTGTTTGTATGATCACTCATGACCGGAGGACATTGCCCCCCGGAGTGCTCAAAGGTTGGGTTTCTTGGTATGGAAATCAGTTGCCTGTTCAAAGTTGTACGCCACCCTGATAAGCTTTTCCTCATCAAAATGCTTGCATAGGATCTGCAGCCCTATTGGGAGTCCTTCCCCGCTGAATCCGCACGGAACAGACATGCCCGCGATTCCAGCCAGGCTGGGGGGCAGGGTGAAGATATCGGATAAATACATGGCGAGGGGGTCTTCCAATTTCTCTCCCAGCTCAAAAGCGGGTGTCGGAGCGACAGGAGCAAGCAATACATCGCACGTCTCAAACGCTTGAGTGAAGTCCTGCATAATCAAGGTACGCACCTGAGAGGCCTTTTTATAGTATGCATCATAATATCCGGCCGACAGGGCATAGGTGCCTATAATAATACGTCGCTGGACCTCAGACCCAAATCCCTTTGACCGGGTATCTCTATACATTTGTATCAACTCGTCGGCTCCACTCTCTCGAAACCCGTACCTCACGCCATCGTATCTGGCCAGGTTTGAGCTTGCCTCGGCAGGCGCGATCAAATAATACACGGCCACAGCGTATTCCGTGTGAGGCAAGGAGACAGGCTGGCGGGTTGCTCCAAGTCCCTCAATCACCTCGATGGCGCTATCAACCGCTTGCGCCACCTCCTCATTCAGACCTTCAGCGAAATACTCCTCTGGTATGCCAACCACCAGTCCTTTGAGACCAGTCTGCAATGCCTCGGTATAGTCTGGCACGTCCCTCGGAACCGAGGTTGAGTCATTCGGGTCATAGCCACACATAGCGTTCATCAGAATTGCACTATCGGTAACGTCCTTGGTAACAGGCCCGATCTGATCGAGGGAGGAAGCAAAAGCAACCAGTCCAAAACGGGACACACGGCCGTACGTGGGCTTTATTCCCACCACACCACAGTGACAGGCTGGCTGCCTTATGGATCCCCCGGTGTCAGTCCCAATGGCTGCGATACACTCATCAGCAGCAACTGCTGCTGCTGAGCCTCCACTGGAACCTCCTGGAATCCGCGTCAGGTCCCATGGGTTCCGCGTAGGCTTGAAGGCTGAGTGTTCTGTGGAGGAACCCATTGCGAACTCGTCCATATTCGTTTTGCCGACAATTACGGCATTGGCCTCGCCGAACTTGTCCACAACAGTGCTGTTATAAGGCGGGATGAAGTTTCCCAGCATCTTCGATCCACAGGTCGTTGGGATGCCCTCTGCACAGAGCACATCTTTGATGGCCAGCGGAATGCCCGTAAGCGCCCCCCCCTGGCCTCTCATGATTACCTTGTCGGCGTTTGCGGCGTCGGTCATGGCCCGTTCCCTGACCAACGTAATGTAAGCTCCCACTCTATCTTCTACTTCTTCTATGCGATCAAAAACCGCGGAGGTTAGCTCCATCGAGGTGATCTCTCCTTTCATCAGGAGCTCGTGGGCCTCATGTATCGTCAGTCTACACAAATCCATCTTCCAGGCCTACTTTCTACTTAAACTCTCACCCTATGACCTTGGGAACAACAAAGCTTCCGTCTTCAGACTGGGGAGCATTGGCTAAAGCCTCCTCTGGAGGAATAGATGCCTTGACCTCATCCTCACGGAACGCACTGTCTATAAATGTGGCATGAGAAGTGGAAGGTACGTTTTCAGTATCCACCCGATTGAGGGTCTCCATATATGTCAAGATGTCCCCCAGCTGCTTCGTATAGAGTTCCACAGCGTTATCATCAAGGTTCAACCGGGCCAGTTTTGCAACGTGCATAACCTCGTCTTTGGTGATTTTCATGACAACGAATATCCCCTTCTGATCACTCTCGAAAAATCACTATCTTGAAACCCTCGCGTTTGAGGCTTGCTGCTACCCGACTAGCCTTGCTGGAATCCACAAAATGGCCCACTCGGACTCTGTGATAAGTCCCCTTTTCGGGCAGACTCATTGCTACAGAGTATGCTTCATACCCTTTACGCTTGAGAAGACTGACCATCTCGCTGGCTTCCTCAGGATCCTGTAACGAGGCCACCTGGATGGTCAGGGGCCGTTCTCCTGCGGGGACGTCGGTCATTGCCGTTTCCATAGTCAATACCTTGTCCAACCTTGCCCTACCCTTGTGCACCTCAGCGAGTTTTACATAAGGTTTTTCATTCTTATCCGTCGTGCCTGCTTCCGACGTTTCCGGGAGCTTTGCCTCAGGCTTCGCAGGTCGAAGTTTCGGGGCTTCAATCTTTCGCCGAATCTCTTTCTTCCTATCTATGAGAACCTCATAGAAACCCAACTCGGGATCTTCAGAAAGGTTATCCGTCTCAATCTCGGAGTGTGTCTGATCAGTTTTCAGGGCCTTCTCTTTCATAGCTATCAGCTCTTTCTTAAGCTTCTTTACATCAAAACGCACCGGAGAAAGACCTCGCCCCACTAAAACACCCAGGGTAAACATCCAGGCCATCGCCAGAAAGACAACCCCCGACCAGAACAGAAGCTTTCTGCGCGTGAATTTCACAGTATAGTGAGATCCTTTGCTCTTCCCCTTCCCTTTCTTCTTGGACTCTGAAGCTTTTTTACTCATGATCTGGTCAGCACTCCTACATCCTCTTTGGTGCTGATACGCTCATCAAGGTAAGCCCATTTCTTATGACCATTCGGACAGCAGCCACCAGGTATAGTCTTGCTGTCGTAAGTTCTGCATCATCACTGATTACCTGATGTTTACTACGGTCGTGGTAGTAGGCGTGAAAGGCCCCTGCCAGCTCTTTAAGGTAGAACGGGATACGATGAGGCTCCATCAAGAGAGCGCTCTGACTAACGACCTCGGGATATTGTGCCATGAGCTTGATGAGTTCCATTTCCTCCGGCAGATTAATGAAATCAGAAAATTTCTCGTTCCAAGAAATGCGCTTGTAATTCTGCTCTGCTGCCTTCTTGAGAATATTAGAAATCCTTGCATGCACGTATTGCACATAATACACAGGATTATCATTTGACTGCTTTTTTGCCAGTTCCAGATCAAAGTCAAGCGGACTCTCATAGTGACGTAGCAAGAACAGGAAGCGCGCCGCATCGCGCCCCACCTCGTCTATGACCTCCCTGAGCGTGACGAATTCTCCCGCCCGAGTTGACATGGCCACGGGTTTGCCGGCTCGAAGGAGGTTGACCATCTGAATGAGAAGGACATTCAACCGGTCTGCGTCAATTCCAAGGGCCTGAACCGAAGCGGAAACACGCGAAACATAGCCATGATGATCTGCTCCCCATACATCGATGATACGGTCAAACTTACGCTTGAATTTGTCCTGGTGATAGGCAATGTCTGAAGCAAAATACGTTGTCAGGCCATTGGCACGAACCACGACGCGATCCTTTTCGTCACCATAGTCCTGAGTCCGAAACCATAACGCCCCTTCATGTTCGTACATGGTCCCATTTTTCTTGCCGTCTGCAATGACCGATTCGACAGCTCCGGATTCATTCAGAGACTGCTCACTGAACCAGGCGTCAAAGGAAACACCAAAGGAAGTCAGATCTTCCCGAATCTCTGCGAGGATCTGTTCGGACGCAAACCTGGCACAAAGTTCAATCGCCTGGTCCTCGGGGATGTTCATCAAGCGGTCCCCTTCGGTGCCAAGAAGCGTGCGAGCCAAGTCCCTGATGTAATCCCCTTGATAGCCTTCTTTCGGCAAGTCAACGGTTTTTCCAGAGAGCTGTTGATACCGAACAAATACCGATTCACCGAGTGTCCGAATCTGACGTCCAGAATCGTTCACATAGTATTCCTTTTGCACTTCGTAACCAGCCGCCTTCAATATTCCTGCTAACGTCTCACCCACTGCCGCACAACGCCCGTGGCCCACATGGAGCGGGCCGGTTGGGTTGGCACTGACAAACTCAATCTGGACGCGCTCTCCCCCCCCCACCTGAGAGGTTCCATAGGCTTTATCCTCGTCGTGAACAGCCTTGAGAACCCCGTACCATTTCTTTTGAGTAATGAAGAAGTTGATGAACCCGGGTCCTGCGACCTCGACCTTTGAAAGCAACTGGTCAGGGTCATCAATGTGGTCTATTATGATTCTGGCGACGTCGGATGGCGCTGCCTTCTGAAATCTGGCCATAGTCATGGCAACATTCGTACTGTAGTCTCCGTGTGATACGACCTTGGGGATTTCCAATGCGATGGATGGTGGGTGATCAACCGGCTGAAGATGTCCGGCCGTCACGGCAGACGCTATGGCTTGCTGAATCAGGGGAGCAAGTGAGGCCTTCATAGCATGCCTAGTAACGAGTTTTAGGACCCAAGTCAAGGTACAAAGCCGCACGTATATTGCCGGGTGGTTTAGGGATTGACAGAGTCAATGGCAAAATCTATGATCTCATCATTGTCTTGATCTTAGGGACAAATGAACCTGTCTCTGGCATCAGGGTGTTTGATACGACGTAAAGATAGGGGGATATCATGACTGAAATTATCGATGTAACGGCTAGGGAAATCCTGGACTCACGGGGCAATCCAACCATAGAGGTAGACGTGATGGTAGCTTCTGGGACTATGGGGAGGGCATCCGTCCCCTCTGGAGCTTCCACGGGAAAGCGTGAGGCCTTGGAGCTGCGTGATACCCGCCGCAAGCGCTATGGTGGGAAGGGTGTGTCCAAAGCCGTGAAGAATGTGCATGAAGTCATTGCCCCTGTGATTCTGGGAGCCGATGCTTCTGATCAAACAGGCTTGGATCAGCGGCTCATTCATCTGGACGGAACACCCAACAAGTCCAAGCTGGGAGCCAATGCGATTCTTGGCGTGTCTCTGGCTGTAGCCAGGGCGGCTGCTCAGTCCTTTCATTTGCCCTTGTATCGTTACATTGGGGGCATAAATGCCAACGTGCTCCCAGTTCCTATGATGAACATCATCAATGGGGGCGCGCACGCGGCCAACAACTTGGACATTCAAGAATTCATGATTCTACCCATGGGAGCTGGGACTTTTGCTGAAACCATCAGAGTGGGAGTTGAAACATTCCATCAGTTGAAAGAGGTCCTTCAGGCTCAAGGCCACAACGTTGCTGTTGGAGATGAGGGAGGTTTTGCACCGAATCTTGACTCTAATGAGCAAGCCATCCGTCTGATAATGACAGCCATTGAAGAAGCCGGCTACACACCAGGCAAGGATATTGGCATCGCTCTAGACGCTGCAGCCAATGAGTTTTACCGCAACGGAAAGTATGTGCTGAAGGGTGAAGGGAAAAAGGGCATGGATGCGCAGGCTATGATCGATTATTACGAAAGACTCGTAGAGACGTATCCTATCCTTTCCATCGAAGACGGTCTGGCTGAACAGGATTGGCTTGGATGGGAGATGATGACCCAACGCCTTGAAGACAAGATTCAGATTGTGGGGGACGACATCTTTGTTACGAACCCAGCAATATTCCAAAAGGGAATCAATCGTGGCATAGCCAACGCGATCCTGATCAAGCCGAATCAGATCGGTACCCTGAGTGAAACCTTGGAGACTGTGGCCATGGCAAGGGAAGCCGGATACGAAACGATCATTTCGCACCGTTCGGGCGAGACTGAGGATACCTTCATTGCAGATCTGGCTGTTGGGCTAAACGCCGGGCAGATCAAAACGGGGTCGGGTTCTCGCACAGACCGTGTAGCAAAGTACAACCGACTTCTGAGGATTGAAGAAGAACTCGGAAAGGGAACCTGGCTCTCCGAAATCTACGAATAATGCAGGGATAGTATTGGTTCTCTTGATTCACAGACGCCGCCGGGCGGCAAGACATGAGTACAGTAAGCAGGTTGCCCAGGAGAGGACACTATGCAAACGCCTCTCACTCAAAGTATGGGCGTGCAACCTTGTCCCACAACCCCTGAACCCCGAGAATCAACTCTGCCACTTCTCTGACAGCACCTCTGCCGCCGGGAGCAAAGGTCACGTAGTGGGCTGTATCGAAGAGATATTCTGAGCCATCAGCCACAACAACTGCGAAACCCACTCGATTCATGACGGTCAGGTCCACCACGTCGTCCCCCACAAAAGCGGCTTCATCAAACTTGAGGTTCTTCGCAGAGAGAATTATCTCCAGATGCGGCACCTTGTCCCTAACCCCCTGGACCACTTCGGTAATACCGAGATCCGCAGCCCTTTTTTCGACCAAGGGAGAACTCCTGCCGGAAATCAAGGCCGTCTCTATTCCGGCCTGCTTCAGCATTTTGATACCGTGGCCATCTCGCACATCAAAGGCCTTTGACTCTGTTCCGTCATCGTGATAGATCAGCCGGCCATCGGTCATGACCCCATCCACATCAAGGACCAGGATCTTTACGCGCTCAACGCGCGTCCGGACCTCAGCGTTTAGACGCTTTACAACTGAAGGGGTCTTGATGCGCTCTTTTGTACCGGGTTCTTCCAGAAAGCCGAGTTGCTTCGTCATGTATGCCTTACCTTTCCCTGTCGATCTCCGTTCCCTGCCTCTTCTTCAGTGACAGGCACATCTCACGCTGTCGAGGAGTGTTGGAGTGCTGTCTAATCTGTCAGAAAATACCATCATCTGGTCCAGTGGGTCAAGGCGCTTGGCGCAGCAGCGGAAGGGGAAGTTGTTGTCTGTGAATCACCAGACAAACCCAAATCGAGGGCAGGCGTTAGCACCATAGAGAACGCCTCTCGGAGCAACCCGAGCGGTTCTATGTGGAACGTAGCTGCCGATGGACATCCGTCCGGCGCTAGGACTGAAACGTAGACGAGTGTTCATCATGAAAACATTCAAATAGATCATTAATGATCTGCCGCACACCTTATGCGAGATACGTCTACAACACCGACTCTCTGCAAGTCCGAAGAAATCTTTCGTGACGATATCCTTTCTCTTGACCGCTTCGGCACCCTATTCTGCCTCACTGGGCCTTCCCTCACTTGCATCGATAGGGCAACTGCCCCCTTTTGTTGTGCGTCATGTTGCCTTACTTAAGGATCCCCCGACTTTGTACAGAGCATCCATTAGATGCCCCAGCCGCGCACGCAATTCCTTGTAGCCATCCGGTGTCAGCTCCCCCTCACATGATTCAACAGATTGAATAGCCTCGCTGATCTTTTCAAGGGCGGTTATCTGATTTCCCTGTTTTCGGAACCCATCCTCTATCATGTCCAAGCTGCCTTTCGCCTCTCCGATCTGGAATAATAGTCTGGATGCAGACGCCCCCCCATGCTGTTCGGCGACAAACCTTTCTATAGGGGAGGTTGACAAATCCTACTTCACATTCAATAACTCAAATCCGTTCAGCGCTCAACCAGAAATACACTTTAGAAAACTGTTGCTCCCGCATTTCCGATGAAGATTCCCGCGTGTCATCAACGCCACTCTGCCTTGGATACTTCTACTGTGAAGCTTTGCCTGACCACGAGGCCTATACTTCTCCAGCGGGGGGTTCTTTAGTATCATGCCGCCAAAAATAAAAAGCCCTCGGTGCAGATTTTCACACCAAGGGCTCATACCCATGAAGTCAAGGGGACCCTATGCACTCATTTTGATACGTGTTTGAAGGGAGAGTGACTTGCCTATTAGCCTGCTACGTAGATTCCTCTACCAGCCCTCTTTATCTTGCCCTGCTTTGAGGCTCTCATAAGAATATTTCTGACTTTCTTGTCTGCAAACCCGGTTTCCTTCATCAGTGCCGGAGCATCAATGCCTTTCTTCGTTTTCGTGATAATCCCGAGCACCTGGTCAGTGGCTGTCAACGCGGTGGCCTTTTTTTTTGCCGGGGCCTTCTTCTTGGCAGGGCCTTTTTTGGCGAC
>JAQBAU010000284.1:0-11782 GCA_032126655.1 Desulfobacterales bacterium | reverse complement strand
CAACGAGGAGTGTGCGGAAAGGAGCTTCTTGAGGTTGTAACTCCCGCAAGATCCGCATTGCGCTTTCTCTTCAGACCCGGTCACGAGGACTTCACTGCTTTCTCCGCATTCCAAACACAGGTAGTCAAATAATGGCATAGTCATCATCCTCCTCGGAGAGCCTATCTGTTCCCAGGATCGTATTCTTCCAGGGCTTGCTGCATCGTCTTGATGGCCAACCGAACACAGTGCTGCTTCTGGTCAGGAAGGTCCTCCACAAGTCGAAAAACGTCCCGATCTTTGATCTTCTGCGCCTCTTTGATCGTTTTGCCTTTTGCGAGCTCCATGGCAGCCATGGCCGCGACCACTGCCCCGGGACAACCGAGAACCTGCATCTTGGCGTCTTTGACCCTGCCACCATCGAACTTCATGTAGATCCGCATGGTGTCGCCACACTTGCCGGTTAATTCGGTAACATGGTCGGCGTCGGAGAGACTGCCCATGTCAGGCCGATTCAGGTAGTAATCGATAGCCTTTTCCGAGTATCCGGAGCCCAATAGCATTTCCCGGACACTGGCGGCATCACTTATGTCAATGTGGTGATCGTCGCTCATCCTTCTTCCTTTAATAGACCCTACTGTTGCAAAAGCTGAGGATGCTGTAGATCCAAGGCGTCAAGGGTGAAGCTGTAGTGCACTACTGCGAACTCTTGACAACGAAGGAGATGCGGCATCATCGGCTTTCCCGAAGGGTAAACAACAGGACAAGGCTTTTCTCTTCACTGGATATCACCCATGGTGACTCTTTGAGGAATCGCCAGAAAAAGCATAGGCACTCGATATGATCTTTTCTTTTCGATTATTGTCCTGTTGTTTATGCAACATTAGGGTGAATACATTCTCCGTCAGTGCCGTGACCCGCACAGGTGTGCTCCATGGTAAACTCAGGGAGTACACCGCGCTTGCTCAGTTCCAGGTTTTCCTGAATGGAACCCTCCACAGCCCGGTAGACCTTGATTCCTGCACTGTTCAGTGCGCGCAAGGCACCTCCGCCTATCCCGCCAACAACCACGGCATCCACGAGGTGCCCCCCAAGAGCATCCAAAGGCTTGCACTTGCCGTGCTGGTGCCCCAGGTCTTGATTGGCAACGATGGCCACTGCATCGTTGTCGGTCTCAATCACGATGAAGAGCCGCGCCGAACCAAAGTGGCTATACACCTGGCTCTCCATGCCTTTGTCATCCTGTACGGGAAAAGCAATCTTCATAAATCTCAGTAAACCTCCTTGCAACCACAGGAAAAGATTAGCAACCCCCGCCTATCGCATTTCAAGACACCTTGCAAGTATATAAAGAGGGCCCTGTCTTCTCGTATCCTCGTGTTTGTCTATGAACCGAAAACCTGTACAGGCCTGTAAGGATGGGAACCTTCGATGACCTCCACACCCGCTTTGGCCTTCACTTTTTCAATGATGGTATCCTTGTAGGGGCAGTTGTCAATCAGGCAAGTCCCGATATGCACCGCATCAATGGTCTCTCCCATGGGCGCCATCCATGTCTTGAGATTGGCCATCCGAAGAACAGGAGATGTACCCGGGCATCCACCGCAGTGGACAAGGGCCCTTAGCTTGGCATCTGTATCCTTGTACCGTTCGAATTCCCCCTCTTTCTTGTCAAAGCCCATCAGGCAGCGATGGCAGCCAATACAGTGTTCGTCCTTGATGTTCTCACAGCCAATAACTGCAATGTTCATAGTGTCTTCTCTCCTTTCATTTGCGAAGTTATGAGCATATACCAAAAACTACAGAGACCTCTCGGCCTGTACATGTCAAGCTCTTTTTTGGTCTGGTTTCCCTGTGTCACCGGGCGGGATTAAGGGCGAGAATGTAGCTGGCGCCGAAAAAATCGAAGGAGCATAGTGCTTGTTCGTGCAGCGCCTGGAGAGTCTTGAGCAAATATTCCCTGACTATCCTTTGCACGGATTCTACATCCACGGTTGGGCGATGAACCTGAGCTTCAAGCGGTTCTGGGAGGCTTCCACAATATCAATGCGAAACGACTCGAATTCCTTCAGGGCCAGTTCATCTGCCAGATCCTGGGCTGTTCCACGATAACTCACTTCCAGGTTAGCCTTGTTTATTTGAAAACCCCGCTGGTACACCTTGTCGACACCCCACACCTGGTCTTTCAGGACGCCCTTGAACCGCACGAAATCAGCGTATCGCGTAATATCAACCACGTCCAAGGTTACCACCACTGCCGGTTTGGCCCATTTTTCGATGATTTTTGGGACGAGGGTGTTACCGAGTTTTTCCGAGGCCTTTTTCAAGGCTACATTAGAGCCGGCCAGGGGATCGATATGGGGCGCGGCCGCACTGGCATTGGCAGACGCCAGAACATGACCGTCGTCGACCTGAATAGCTCGGACAGATATCTCGGCACGGTAAGAGTTGAGGTCAAACTCTTCAATGGGTCCGGCATCCTTAACCACGGCGCTACCAAGAATGACGACTTCTGCGTCATAGTCCCGCCCTACGGCCGTGGCCTGGGAATCGGACGGGTCCAGGGGAACGGGACCAGCCGACTCTTTTAACGCGTGATCCACCACCAGGAAGTGGTTGTCAATGAAGTGCTGTTGGAGCGTGGCTTCGGTGACAAGTCGACCCATCCCAGCGGTCCCTTCCCACCACGCCTTCGATTGATTCTGGCCAATGTCTTGTTGGGAAACCATGAAGAGTATCCGGGGTCGCTCCACAGCCTCAATCACCCGATCCAGGTCTTTTTGAAGGGGAGCCGTGGTAACGCGGGCCTGGATGATGAGTCTCAGTAATCCCGTCTCTTGCCATTCTTCGAGGATTTTGTAGTCCTGAACGTATCCGGTGGACCGTGCGTAGATCTCGTCCTTGATAAGCGTGTAGTTGTGGTTGATGGTTGTCGCGTCTATCAAGACCCCCACGGTCAGCTCAACAGCGTTTCTCTGGGCATCTTTGATAGCCCTGTCACGGGCCAAAGCCACATCCCCGGCAAGAATGGCTCCCACACCTTCTGCTGTTACAGTCCTGACTTCGTCACCCTTTGCCCAGGATGCCATAACGAGCACAATCAACATTGAGGAGAGAAAACATCCCAGAGTCTTTTTCATGAGTCCTCCTTTTCGCCATACGGAGTCTGTGACGGCAAACATATCCTCAATGTGTTCGCCAGAGCAACATCAAAACAGATTAGGTCACAAATCCGGATTGTGTTCAAGGCGTCAGCCGCAAATCCGAAGCACGTACTGTTTTCAAGGCGCTAGCCGCAAATCCCAAATCCGTAATGTTCTCAAGGCGCAGCCGCAATCACCAAAATTCAAATGACCGAAACACTACGGAAGAACTGTTTGGAACATTGGAAAATTGCGGCATGCGCCTTGAAAACAGTACGGATTTTGGTCATTGTTTCGAATTTCGTGCTTCGGATTTGCGGCTTACGCCTTGAACAGAAGCGAATTTACAAAGAACCTAACAGGCTATCCCTTTGCGGTCCCAAAAGGGTTGTGATCAATAACGACAGACCCTGACAGCTCCTTACTTGGTCGTACAAAATGTAAAGAACCGGGTTTCGCCCGGTTTTGTTGTCACAGTGCCAAGGTCAAGCTTCTCAACGCTTTGCTCTTGCCTGTTCAGGCAGTTCGCGCTTAAAACGTACGTACCGGGCGGCACATTCAGCTGGGCCACCCTTATCTGGCTGGGCAGCGAATTCCAGCACCGTGTGTCTGCTATCTCCGACATAACGATATAGACGTTGACAAATGCCTTTGCCAGGATCTCCCCCCAGTCACCGTAGCGCTCTTTTGCCTCCTCAACCATCTCCTTGCCCCCGGCGTATTTGGCCGCAGCACGAGCAATCGCCTTGGCCATGATCCGCCCCTCGCGGTTTTGCAGGTTTGTGCGAGCAATACTGGAAACGGGCTCGCCCAGTCGGGAACGGGTGCGGAATACCTTGCCGTCAGCACGTAAAGCTTGGATCCTGGATTCTACGATCGTAAATGGACGATTCTGATACTCTGGGAAGGCAACTTTGATGATGTGACCGTCCGGAAGGGGGGCTGTGATACTTTTTTCCACCTTGACGGGTGACTTCCCGTTGAAGTGAACAAAAGTCAAGGTCGATCTCTTTTCTTTGTCCTTTTGTGACACATACTTGATATCGCTGAACCAGCGCTTTGCTTCGCGAAACTCTTCTTCACCCATCCATTCGGCCAGCCTGAGGTACTGCTTCTTAAGCAGCACAGACGGCCCAAGCATATAGTCCGTGACGTAATCCTTCCTATAGATGTTCAGGGCTTTTCTGTACGATATGAAAGCGTCATTCAGGTTGGCCGAGGTGGGATCGATTTCATACAACATACCCATAAGCCATCGAACAAACGCATCTTCCTTGTATGCGTTCTTCTTGCCCTTCGGGTGTTGGCTGTTGATGGCTTCCAGCTTCTTGTCTACCTTGCGTGCTTCTACGAGGGCATCCTCTACGCTCCCCTCCTCCAGGTAGGCCAAAGCCAGTAGCAGGTTGAGCATGACCGACTCAAAGTCTTCACCCCTGTAGGGAGCGACGAGATCATTGATAATGAATGTAGTCGCCTGTCTGGTGAGCGATTTGGTGTAAAGTTCTTCGTCCAGTATCTCTGCTTCTGTGAGTGTCTTTCGCGATGTGGTGTAATCATGCGTATACAGGCTCAGGAGACCCCTTTCCATGAGATACAACAGCCGGTCCTTCTCCCCGAATTGCGCTTCGCCATGCTGCAAAGCGCTCAGCGCACCGGAGAAGTTCTGGCTCTCTACAAAAGGGGTGACTTGATCATAGACGGGCAGGAAAGACTGGGACTGTGGAGAGACGCCCCCTTTCCGATGGCGGCGACGTGCCTGGCGAGACCCTGCGCAGGAGGACAAAAGGACCAGGACGCTCAAGGCTACCAGAAGGACTTGACATGGGAATCTTCTCGTGAAGCACATCATTGCGCCTTTTGGATGAGCCTTGGATCAGGCTAAACAGGTGAGTGGGAACCTACAACCCGTACTGAGCCCGTTTTACGTATTTCTTGATTTGTTTTTCCCCGATCCAGGCCTTCTTGTTTGTTTCAAGGTGAATCAATTCCAGATTCGCCTGGTACAGAATGACGTACTTCCCCTTTATCTCATCTTTGACTGAATTGATGGAACCCTTGAGCATGAAATCCGCACCAGTCTCCTCGCTGATCGACTTGGCGGTTGCCTCGTCCGTAAAGCCCTTGAGCTGATCGGCTTTCTCTTCCCGCAGTTCCTTCCGTTCTTCCTTTGAGGCAACGAAATCGACCTGTCCGGAATTAATGAGGGCACGCTCCAGGTTCTTCACAAACACCTGGGTATTTATGTGTTCGTGACTCCGGTTTAAGACAGTGCCCACAATGACCACCGGGTTCTTGTGGCTGCGGTCTGACTTGAACTGTTTTAACCAGGGCCGGCTCAAACAGTCATGGATCATTTCCTCTGCAACCAGACGGGAATCGGTGTCGTTCCAGCGCCCGCTGAGATCGATGGTTTCATCCACTTCGGTTCTTTTCACTTTGGGGCCGGCACAGCCCAGAATGAGAGCCGCTGCAACCAACCATACGACTATTCCATCATATCTGATAACCCGATTCATAAGATACCTCCTTGACAAGGTTGATGTGTCAAAACGATAAAATGCGCTGTTTTTTCAGTAGCATATAGATGAAACGCTCTCTGTTGTCAAGGAAGGAATAGGCAAACTGCAGCCCGAACAAGAATTCTTCGGTGAGGACTATTGCCGGACTTGTAAAGTTGAACGCGTTTATATATGGTGCAGAGATTGCAGTGACTTACGATGGTTCTTACTGTGAAGACGCGGAGGCCGTTTCCAGGCCCGCGAAAACGATCCTGTTGAGGCGAAGGTCGTGACTCCCCCCAAGAAAAGGGCCCAACAAGCCGTCGGGCAGAAAAGACCCGGGAAAAAGCCCGGGGCATCCAAGCGGAAGCAGTCTGGCAAAGCCCGGGAGCTGTACGATCAGATCATCTTTCGCGACTGGTGTAAAGCGTGTGGGATCTGCATCGCGTTTTGCCCCAAGAATGTCATCGGTCGCGATAGTAACGGGGCCCCCGTCATTGAGAAGCCGGACGATTGTATTGGATGCCGGTTTTGTGAAATACACTGCCCCGACTTTGCCATCACGATTCATGAACGTGATGGGAAGCCCGCAAGGAATCAATCATGAGGAAGAAGCCTTCAAGAAAACGGCTCCTCTTGCAGGGAAATGAAGCGATCGTGGAAGGGGCTCTGGCTGCAGGCTGCCGTTTCTTTGCTGGTTATCCAATCACTCCCGCCTCAGAGATCAGCGAGCTTCTATCAGTCCGCTTACCCCAGGTTGACGGTACGTTTATCCAGATGGAGGATGAGATCGCCAGTATGGGGGCTGTTATCGGCGCTTCGCTCGCCGGTGTAAAGAGTATGACGGCAACAAGCGGCCCGGGATTTTCTCTCCTTCAGGAGAACCTCGGCTACGCATGCGTTGCGGAAGTCCCCTGTGTGGTGGTGAATGTCATGCGCGGCGGCCCCAGCACGGGCCTGCCCACGAATCCCTCACAGGGCGACGTGATGCAAGCCAGGTGGGGCACCCATGGGGATCATCCCATCATCGTTTTGGCTGTATCAACCGTCCTGGACTGTTTTGAAATAACGGTTCAGGCGTTCAATCTTTCAGAATCATACAGGGTCCCGGTCATAATCCTGTCGGATGAAGCAGTTGCTCACACGCGTGAAACAGTGACCCTACCTTCGCCTGGTGCGATTCAAGTCATTGATAGGGTTTCGCCCAGTATGCCCGCTGAATGGTATATCCCTTACGAAGGAAACAGCAGGAGCGTCCCTACCATGGCGGCTCTGGGGGAAGGATACCGTTGTCATGTAACCGGGCTTGTTCACGATGAGCGCGGCTTTCCCACCCAGCGATCTGACGAAATAGAGGAATTCATATCCCGTCTACACCGAAAGATCACCCAGGGCTTTCATGAAATCCAAATGACCAATTCTTTCATGACCACGGACGCTGAAGTCGCCGTCATTGCGTATGGCTCCGTCGCACGGGCCGCGCGTCAGGCAGTCAGAGAGGCCAGAGAACGAGGCATCAAGGCAGGACTGATGCAACTCATCACCCTTTTCCCGTTTCCCAGGCGGTCCGTGGAAAGCCTGTTGAACCAATGTCGAGCCGTGCTGGTTCCGGAGATGAACATCGGACAAATCAGCCGGGAAGTGAAACGGGTGAATCAAACTCCTTGCCGGGTAAAGAAGCACAACCGCATTGACGGCGGGGTGATTGGACCCGACGAGATCATTGGGCAGCTGGAAAAGATGTGAGTCTTTATGGCAAAAGAAGTCACAAAACTGATTCATAAGTACTTGCGTCATGACAAGAAGTTCCCGCACGTCTGGTGTCCGGGGTGTGGTAACGGCATTGTCCTGGGGGCGCTTATCCGCGCCATTGACGCCCTGGGCCTGGAAAAAGACGAGATTGTTCTGGCGTCCGGCATAGGCTGTTCGGGTCGCATGCCGGTGTATGTCGATTTCAATACCTTACACACGACCCACGGGCGCGCCCTGACTTTTGCTACCGGGGTTAAATTGGCAAAGCCTTCGTTGACAGTGATCACGGTCATGGGAGATGGAGATGCCACCGCTATCGGCGGCAACCATTTCATTCACGCTGCCAGGCGGAATCTGAACATGACCGCCATCATCATTAACAATCAGACATACGGGATGACGGGAGGCCAGCATTCTCCGACAACGCCCTATGGATGTTATGCAACAACGTCTTTTTACGGGAATATCGAACACGCCTTTTCGATTGCCGAGTTGGCAGTTACGGCAGGAGCACCCTTTGTGGCCAGGGGGACTGTCTATCATGCACAGCTTTTGGAAGGGTTGATCGAGAAAGGGATACGCAAGCGAGGCTTCAGTGTCGTGGAGGTGGTATCCACCTGCCCTGTACATTTTGGACGGCAGAATGAGATGGGGGATCCGGTAGAAATGATGAAGTGGCTGAAAGATCATGCGGTAACCACAGAGAAGGCTGACAAGATGCCCCCTGAGGCCCTGGAGGACAAGTTCACCATAGGTGTTTTGGCAGACGTGGAAAAACCCATTTACACGAAGGAATATCAACGGATTCGCAAAAGGGCCAAGGCGCTTCTGAAGGAATCAAAGGAATGACAGAGGACCGCTACGAGATCCGCCTGAGTGGATCAGGGGGCCAGGGGATTATCATGGCCGCTATTGTCCTGGCTGAAGCATGTGGGGTATACGACGGGAAGCATGTCTGCCAGACTCAGAGCTATGGACCTGAAGCCAGGGGCGGAACGAGTAAATCCGAAGTCGTCATCAGCAGCCAGGCCATTGACTATCCCAGGGCCACAAAGCTTGATCTGCTTCTGGCCATGAACCAGGCGTCTTGCGACACCTATTTTGGGGATCTTAAGCCGGATGGGCTGCTTGTGGTTGATGACACATTTGTCGATCAGCTTCCCACAAGCCGGGCTATTGCTATTCCTTTCACGCAAATCGCCCGAGAGGAAGTGGGGAAGGCACTGGCGGCAAATATGGTCGCGCTGGGTGCTGTAGGTTACCTGACTGAAGTCGTGAAGTTGAAAAGCCTGGAAACGGCGTTGAAGGCAAGGGTACCCAGGGGAACGGACAAAATGAATCTTAAAGCCTTTCGTGCCGGCGTTTCAGCCGCTAAACAGTTCAACATAGATGCTTTGCCCAGCTCAGTCATGCCGCAAGAGGAAGAGATCTGAAGCATCCAAGTCATCGTAAGACCTTCCAAAACCCATCTCAAAAATCCGTGTAGGGCCCCGTTGTCCCCCAGCCGAGTATCGCAGAACCTGCCCAACTTCCCTCTTCATTTTGCGGCATGCGCCTTGAGAACAGTACTTTGACGGCCAAAGAAAACGAAGCATCCGCCTTCGCCCCTTCGGCTGCGCTCAGGGCAGGCAAGGCTATGGCGCGACAGGAAAGAAAGGCTATCCGGAAGGCTTGTCCTGAGCTTGTCGAGGGGCTGCGTTGAATGGGATGAAAAGAACAATCCTATAGCTCTTATGACTGAAGAATCCCAAGGTGCTTTCAGGTTTCGTCATCATCCTCCTGGTTGAACCTGCGCCGCCGATCTTCCTTTTCTTTCACACGAAGGATGAACTCCTCGAGGTCATACGGCTCCATCTCTGCAATCATGTCCACGATGCGGCTGGCGATATACACCCTCCTTTTATCGCTATACTCTTGGAACCGCTGCTCCTGGGATTGTGTGATCTTGGCATCGTCTTCGTCAATAACTTCTTCAAAAAGGCCTTTCTCGAGAGACTTGATTTCTCCCCGGGGCGTAACAAAAAGGCCCTCGCCGTGGCCTGTGTCTCCAAGGTAGATGAAGAACTTGCCGGAGAGCTTGTTCCTCCAGATTTTCATGCTAAGTTCCATCAGAAGCTCGCTATCTAAGCGGTTGAGTCCGTTGACCAGTTATCGGCTTTGTCATCTCGAGCGCATGGCGCATGGTGTTGAGCCAAAGCCAGAAGAAGTATTTTTCAATCGTCAATCTTCAATCATCAATCCTAAAACCGTTCACTGTGGCAACCGAGCTCAAAGCTGAAAGCTGAAAGCTCAAAGGAAAAAAGTTCCCTGTTCACCGGGGCGCATGGCGCATAGGGCATGGCGTCAAGGAATCTGTTTTTCAATCGTCAATCTTCAATTATCAATCCCAGGGCCGTTCACCGTGACGCATAGCGCATGGGGCCTGGCGTTGGGCCAAAGCCAGCAAACTTTTTTTCAATCGCCAATCTTCAATCATCAATCATCAATCATAGGGCCGTTCACCGTGGGGCAAAGCGCATGGCGCATGGGGCATGGCGTTAAGGCAGAAAGAATGTGCTTTTCAATCGTCAATCGTCAATCCCAGGGCCGTCTCACGTTGTGAGAGGGAAGAAAGATGAGAGAGCGGAGCAATGCCACTCAGAACGTGTCCCCCTTTCTGAAAAGACTTCGATTGAAGAAGTACTCGCGCCAGTATGTTTCTCCTCTTTGGACATGGACTGCGTAGTCAATGAACTTTTCGCTGCCGTTTGGATAGATGATGATGATCTGCCCTTCCCGTTCACCACCCCGTACCGTCCACCGGGCCCGATTGCTGCTGGTACCGACAGCCCCCACATGCGTATCCGGGAGGCCCATCCCATCGCTACTGTACTCAGTTGAGTAGCTGGTCTCACTGGCATCCTCAAAAGTGCCATCAGGATAGAAAGTCCAGTTCGTCAGTGTTCCGCCGCCCGAGGATCCGGAGTAGGATGCCCAGCGCCCCACGAAGATCCGTGTCAGGTTGGATACATCAACCTTGAAATACTGCATTCCACTGGCAATCGCATCCGCAGCACCCGAGATCTCTGTCCCGAACTTCTCCGGGGTAGTTACGGCGAGAATAAATGCGCCCCCGCCGTACGGAGAAAGGGTGCCGAAGCCGCGCCCCCTCGCCTGCTCACCCTGCCACGTACCGGAGCAGTCGCCCCAGACTATGTTATTTCCTTTTTGCTGGAGCTGGGCGGAAGGCATGAGATGGATCTCTTCCTCTACAAGTCCCTCCTGCATCTGTTGCGCAACGCCCTGCAAATTGGTCTGGTGGTGTGGAAATACTATGATCATTCCGGCAATCGTATCATGGCCGAGTATGGCGCCGTTGTGGTCCTTGTTGAACTCCCAGCCCTGAGGCGCATGGAACTTGAATCCCCAGTTTGGGTCTCCCACTTCCCCTGCTGCGACGTTGGAAGATCCCGACGACTGTACCGGCGCGGGCGCGGGCACAGTCTGGGTTGGATGACTTCCCTGACCGGGTGTATTCGCAGTTCTTTCCTGCGCAGACGCCTCCCGCATACATTGGAGCACCGTGCCACCGGGGAAAGAGATCAAAAGTGTATTTCCCTGCAGGGCATAGCCGTAATCAATGTAGCCGTAGTCTTCCTCAACGCGAATGGCTCCCGGCACCAGCGTGTAGTTGGCGGGTTCGCCGTCAAACACCATGCGGCTCTGAGACTCGAAGATCAGGGGTATTGGCCCCCCTTCACTCTGGCACTGCCAGCGACCCAGTAAACCACCGACAGAAGCCATATATTCTGCTTGTGCAAACCCGCCGAATGAAAGGCATAACAACAGGACAACAGCGATCAACAACCCTTTAGATCTCCGATAAGCCATGACAGCCCTCCTCTTCTGCATTCCTCTCCAGGTCTTATAATTCATGTTGCCGAGCGTGTCAAAATCACATCGCGTGATACCTCTACATGACTTAGTGGGAAGACTAGGGGACGTCCATGACATATTAACTTTCTCCATTTGAAAAGGCTTTCCGGTACTAGAATGTTGAAATGTCATGGACGTCCCCTAGTCGTTTCGCGGGTCTGCACGACCTCGACTTGGCTGCCTTTGTCGTTTGAGTACTCAATCGAATACGTATGTTTACTCTCCTTATGAATCATAACATTAAGGAATTCTGCATCGGACGGATCCATCTCACAATCGTAACCTCTAATTGCGAGATCGTATTTCGCAGACTCCGTGCCTATTACTTGCAAGACATATTTGCCGGTTGCCGGGTTTCTCACATCGATGATGGCTGTCTGCGGGCCTGGGGCACCACTCACGGCGTCATCAATCCCTTCATACCCGTACGAAGCATTCGGAATTTCTGAAAAGGTTGTGTTTGTAATCGGATCTCGCCCAACCTTTCTACCTTCC
>JAQBAU010000283.1:0-26206 GCA_032126655.1 Desulfobacterales bacterium | reverse complement strand
AGATCGTCGCAAACTACGAGGAACTCATAAGACACGCCTACGAGGCACTCCCATCCAAATGGAGCTACGGCAATGCCGGATTGCAGATTGCCCGTGAGTGCCTGGCAGACAAAGAAGACTAGGGGGGTATTTGTTAGGGACAGTATTGGGCTTTCGGGAGCCACCCTTGCTTGACAAAGGATTATCCGAAACGTCTCGCCAAAGTAACGGCGGGTAAACCTTGGGACAGAATGGATAAGAAAAGCCGGCTTTTGTCAGCCGGCTTCTTGTTTTTAAATTTGTCCGTTTACATCATCCGCAGGTGCCGGGACCACAGGTGCTGCAGGTCGATGGGTTGCACACGGGCTGGGTTGCCTCATCGTTGATCTCAAGGATTTCTATATCAAAGGTGAGAGTCTCCCCTGCCAGGGGGTGATTTAGATCGACAGTGATATTTTCGGCATCCGCATGCTTAACTCTTGCTGGAATCTGACCACCCTCAGGATGGTGAAGGGCCAAAACCTGACCAACTTGTGGTTCAAACCCGTCAGGGAGCTCGGAACGCGAAAAAGTCTGTTCGAGTTCTTCATTTCTTTTGCCGTAGCTTTCTTCAGGGGAAAGGGTAAAATTCTTCTTCTCGTTCTGTTCCATGCCCACGAGTGCGTCTTCAAATCCCTTGATGAGTTTGCCAGCCCCAACTTCGATTTCAATGGGATGAGCATTCTTGTTGGAGTCGAATACATCACCATTTCCCAACGTGCCAGTATATTCGACCTTGACAAATTTTCCCTTTTCAACTTTCTTCATACACTGCTCCTTCCGATTTTGGAGTATTTTTCTTGTCCGGACAATTTAATATGTATTCCTTCAAAGTCAACAAAAAGAACTTTGGCTTGAAGAGGTGTGATGTGGAGATAAATGGGAAATTCCTGGCTCCGTGCGGTCTGTACTGTGGCGTGTGCGCGGTGTTTTATGCCACAAGAGACAACAACCGGAAATTCAAGGAACGCCTTGTGGGCGTGTACAAAGGCAGGCTTCCCGGGAGTGAAGGTCTGTGTGTGGAAGATATTCACTGTGAGGGATGTCTGTCCAAGAGACCGTTTGGGTTCTGCAAAGAATGCGTCATAAGGGACTGCAACCAAAAGAAGGGATACGCGGGCTGTCATGAGTGTGATGACTTTCCCTGCACCTTCATTGAGGACTTCCCGATGCCAGTGGGGAAGAAGGTTATTATGAGAGCAATACCCTGCTGGCGAGAACGGGGGACGGAGAAGTGGGTTCAGGAGGAAGAGGCCCGCTACATTTGCCCTGAATGCGGCCACAAGCTGTTCAGGGGGGTGAAGCGCTGCAACAAGTGCAAAACATCGGTTGACCTGGATTGATCCTGGCAACCATAGGGCCGAGTGACCTTTGTTCTCGCATCGCAAGCAAAGACATTGCGGTCGAAATTGAAGCTCCCTGCAGTCCCGCTATAGCGGGACTGCAGGGAATGCGCTCGCTGTTGCAGTTCAAGAGGAGATGAATCATGGGAAAAGAAGCCTTCCTGAACGCACTGAAGGTGGCATTGACCAACGAGATGAGGGAAAGGGACTTCTATCTCAAGAATGCGGAAAGGACCAAGAACCCTTTGGGCAGAGCCATGTTTCAGCAGATTGCAGACGAGGAACTGGAGCACTTTCAGAAGCTGAAGGAATTGCACGAGAAGTGGCAAGCAGAGGGAAAATGGCCTGAAACAGTTCCCGTGGAGGTGAGGGGTAGCCTCGTAAAGGATATTCTTGAAGATGCGTTGGAGAAGATCGAACAGGTGGTGCAAACCAACGAAGACGAGTTGAGGGCAATCCGGAAAGCGATGGATTTCGAGGCCAAGGGTGTGTCCTATTATACCAGACTCCGAGATGAAGCGACGGATCCGAGGGTGAAGGGTTTCTTTGACCTCCTTGCCGCCGTTGAGCACGAGCACTATCTATCGCTAAAGGAAACCGAAAAATACCTGAGCGATCCGGCTTCCTGGATAGCATCTTAGATATTTTGTACCGGGAACATTGCGTCCCTCGAAGACAGCCTCAACACCGCCGTCGTTTCTGTTTTTCACCCATCCCGTGACATTGTGCGCTGTGGCCTTGTCCCGGATATGAGCACGAAAGTAGACCCCTTGAACCATCCCCCGGACACTGACATGGGTCCTGACCATCGACATGATCCCTCTCCTCATGAACAGGTTGATATCCACTATCTGGCCCATTTTCAATTATCTTTTTAGATGGGCCGTTTGTATGATATTCTGTCAGAGAACTGTCCGGGTTCAGATCCTTTGATATGGTCACCTGTTCACGGCTTTGCTATGGAACGCATACCGGAATTAGAACTGATGAATGGTCCAGAGCACGCCCTGGTCTATGCTCAGGCAGACTTTGCCGAGCCTCACGATCGGTTTGTAACCTTGTTTCAGGAGAAGTTCAGGGGGGAGAAGATCGACGGATATGTGGTGGACCTGGGCTGTGGGCCGGCAGACGTGACTGTTCGGTTTTCGCGGGCTTATCCGGACTGCATCATACATGGCGTTGATGGTGCGGAGAACATGCTCAAACACGGTCGGCAATACATCGCTGATTTGGGGTTTAGATCTCGCATTACTCTTTATTGCGGAAGACTTCCTCATGACAATCTTCCAAGAGCCTCTTATGAGGTGATCATTTCAAACAGTCTCTTGCACCACCTGCCTGATTCCATGGTTCTCTGGGATTGCATCAGATCATACGGTTCCCCGGGAGCCATTGTATACGTCATGGATCTTTTCCGCCCTGCGAGCCAGCATGAGGCGAAGAGACTGGTGGAGCAATATGCAGGGGATGAACCGGCTATTCTGCAGGAAGATTTCCTTCACTCCTTATGCGCGAGCTTTCGTTTGGAAGAAGTGCGAGGGCAATTGGAACGGGCCGGTCTTGGACATCTATCGACCGAGACCGTTTCGGACCGGCATCTGATTGCATATGGGAGACTTTAACGATCTGTACAGAAAGGAGATGGGATGATGAAGAAATTTGTAGGGTATTTAAGTGCGGAACTCATTGGTGCGGATCCTGTCTCAAACCGTATTGCCGTTTATGAAGACGACGAGGAGAATCTTAAACATATCTTGCTCGGCTTTAAAGGCTTCATAGAGGGTCTCATCGGTAAAGACAAGGTGAGGGTTTCATATCAAGTTGTTCCCAACCGCGATGTAGTCAGTGACCATCCATAAATCAGTCTCTTGGTGATGGGCACAAGTTAGTGGATCATGAAACATATGAGATCGACTTTTGCAGTAATTTTGTCCTTTGCAGCTATCGTCTGTATGTCTCCAGCAAGAGCTTGGTCACGTGTCATCGTAGATGACATTGTTGTCATAAAAGGGCAGAAGGTAATGCTAATGGCGGAGACAAAGGGAAAGGTTTTCAGAAAAGGTGGTGAGCTTGTTGAGTTTCTTGTTGACGGGAAATCGATTGGCAAGAACCTTTCCGGGGGCGACGGTGTTGCGTACAAAGCATTTACTCCTGTAAGGACCGGTCTGCACAAAATAAGGGTGACTTCGGACGAGGGCGAAGACACAGCATTGCTACTCTCTTTGAGAAAAGGATCGGGCATTGTTTTTGTTGATGTTGAGGGATGTCTCTTAGAAACATCGTTTTCGAGAAAGGCGAGGGAGGGGGGTCAAGAGGCCGTGAAAGAAATCAATAAAAGATCTCCTGTTGTGTTCTTACAAAGAGGTTTGTTTGGTGTTGATTTCACGCAGGAATGGCTTAGAAAGAACGAGTTCATGGAATTGCCCGTCGTCCCATGGAGAAAAGGAGCCATATTCGACGAGGTTGCTGAAGAGGGGCTCGAGGTCAAAGTCGTTATCGGAGCCCCAAAGGTGATCGAATCGGCTAGGGAACACACGCCGCTATCTTTCAGCTTCGAGCAAATGGAAGGCGCAGAGTGGGTTGGTAGTTGGGAGGAGATTAGCAAGAAGCTCAAATAGCATAAAGGGTGGGGATGTGATGGACATTCTGGAATATCTAGAACAGGAATGGATACCTACACTCGGGTGTACTGAGCCCGCCTCCATTGCATACGCCGGCATAACAGCTGCCAAGCAGATATCCGGTCAGGCCAGCAATGTCACTTTGACTGTAGATCCCAAAATGTACAAAAACTGTCATGCCGTGGGGATCCCCCATAGCGGCCACAAGATCGGCATAAAGTGGGCAGCGGCCATTGGTTGCTTCCTTAGAAGCACTGAGTCGAAACTGGAATGCTTTCGAGAAATAGACGAGGAAATCCTGGAGAAGGCGTCAGGACTTATCAATGCAGACAAGATTAAGATAAGAATAGACAGAACCAAAGACGACCTCTTCATTGATCTTGAAGTGACTGACGGCAAGGACACCGGGCAGTGCATCATTCAAGTGACCCACACGAACATCACGCGGATTAGCAAAAACGGACAAACCGTATTCGAATCCAAGGCAGGCCTTGAGGCTCGGACAGAGACTTCGGCAAGGCGTTGGGCTGCTTCTCTATCCGCTCCTGAAATCCTGGAAGTAGCGAGAGACCTGAACCAAGAGGCAAGATCAAAGGTGCGGAATGGCTCAGAACTGAATCTGAAGATTGCTGTGCATGGCCTCGCCCTTTTTCCTGAGTCGTTTGTCAAGATGACCGAGGCCGATATTATGACCAGGGTCGCTGGCCTCGTCTGTGCGGGCGTGTATGCCCGCATGTGGGGAGAAGACTTCATCGTCATGTCGGTGGCTGGTTCCGGAAACAAAGGAATTGTTTGTTCCGTTCCCCTGACGGTTCTTGAGGAGGAAAGGAATCTGGGTGCGAAAAAAGTGGAGGAAGCCCTTGTTCTGTCGATGCTCTTTACTTCCAAGACGACCGAAGAACTTGGGACGTTATCTGCAGTCTGTGGATGTGCGAATGCTGCGGGAATCGGATTGGCGTGCGGGCTGGTCTACCTGCAAGATGGGGGCGATAGAGAGATATCCTTTGCTATAAACAACATGGTTGGAAACGTCACCGGTATGATCTGTGACGGTGCCAAGATCGGCTGCGCACTCAAGACGATGACTTCTGTGGATGCCGCGTTCAGAGCGTCCGCTCTGGCCATGAGTGGGATCGGCATACCCTTCAGCGATGGCATTGTCGGCCACACCGGCAGCGAGTCGCTTGCCAACCTGGGGAAAATTGCCAAAGATGGAATGACTCATACCGATGACGAGATCCTCCGGATCATGGAAGAGAAGCTTTAGCTACCTATGCTCACAAAAACATTCACCTGTAAACGATGCGGAAATTGCTGTCTCCATGGTGCCTTTAGTGAAGTGGGAGAAGAAGACGTTGTCCTATGGACAGATCGCGGGAGGATCGACATCCTCGAATGGGTCCATTTCAGGCCGATCGGCGACGGGGATTATGCCTATGAGGTCTGGATTGATCCAAAAACCAAACAGGAACTTGAGCAGTGCCCATGGTTGGAAAAGCTGTCGGATACTGGTGGGTACATGTGTCAGATCCATGATGTGAAACCGAACATTTGCAGGCATTTTCCGGCATCGAGAAAACATGCCGAAGAGATAGGGTGCCACGGGTTAGAAGGCACGGTGGCTGAGGAGAAGGATAGCTAATGGGGAAATCCGGCACTGTTGAGTTAGATGGTATAGGAAGCGTGCTATTTGAAAAAAGCAAACGAGCAAAACATCTGAATATTTCCGTAAGGCCGTTCAGAGGGGTCAGGGTAGCAATTCCATATGGCATAACCTACAAACAAGCTGAGGAATTCGTTCACTCTCGCACGGCCTGGATACGAAAGCATTTGGGTGAGGTAAAGGAGATGGAAGAAGCCTACAAGGCAATGTCAGAGAGCGAGGATGAGATCGATCGGGTTGAAGCACGAAGAGTGCTTGTTAACCGATTGGAGCGACTATCAGAACAACATGGTTTTTGTTACAACAAGGTGTCTATTCGAAATCAAAAGACCAGGTGGGGGAGCTGCTCAGCCAACAATGACATCAGCCTGAACATGAAATTGCTCAAACTGCCTCAGGAGCTGATCGATTACGTCATTTTTCATGAACTTGTGCACACCCGAATCAAGAATCACACGAGAGCCTTTTGGAGGGAATTGGACAAAATCGTCGGCAATGCCAAGGCGCTTGATGCCAGACTCAATGACTATAGAATGACACTGGGGATATGAGGGGTAGGGAGAGTCATTAACAGGGCTCAGTCAAGACCATGATGCGCCTCAAAGATGCTTAAAGTACGAGGAGTAGGCCAATACAATTCAAGTCAAGCATTAAGTCTTTGAGTGTCGTATGGCATATGATTCACGAAGAATCCTCATTGACTTACTGTCATTTGAACTGCAATAGCGAGCGCATTCCCTGTCCCGCTGTAAGCGGGACTGCAGGGGGCTTCAAATGAGGGGATCATAGTCATGCCGAAGATACTTTCTCTGAGATCATATTCGAGTGGTTACACAGGATTCATAGAGGAGAACGACTGTTACGCCTTCTTTCAGTTTTCCAGGAATGGAGAATTGACAAAAATAATGGAATTTGACAAAAGCGACTACACAGATTATGGGCATTTTTTTGGTGGCATCACCAAGTTCTTTCCACTTAATTTCTTCTTGAAAGAGCCGATCACCGTTGAATCGATTTCCATCTCGGAGCTGGACAGGATATTCGACCAGCCATCTAATCCCCGTGAAGGAGGTGACGAGTTGATGGGAGGGGAATAGGGCAGGGTCAAGATGTGTCTTGAAACCGCTATTGTTGATCATCTAAATGCGAACGTGAGGAGGAAAGATATGAAAGTGATACGACGTGCAGCCAAACCCGTTAGTATTTTTCTCACAGTGCTCATGGTCTTGCTGTCGGTGCCATATCAGAGCGCTTTGGCCACGATGGTCGAGACGGAGACAGTTCTGGGTGTGGCCCAAAGCCAGGAAGCCCGAGAGTACCTGAATGAAGTTCTGTTTCGTAAGGATGTGCAAACCGCCCTTATGGCTCAGGGCGTTGATCCTTTAGAAGCTCAGGCTCGTGTCGCCAGCCTGTCTGATGCGGAGGCTGTGCGTCTTGCCGGGCAGGTGGAGCATCTTCCCGCTGGTGGGAATGCCATCGGCGTCATTGTCGGTGCCGCAGTGCTCGTTTTCATCGTACTTTTGATCACTGACATACTCGGATACACAGACGTGTTCCCTTTCGTCAAATAGTTTTCATCCATAAATGGCTATTTTCCGCAATCCCTGCCTGAGGCAGGCAAGTCGGTGTCAATCAGCCGGAGGCTGACAAGTTCTCCAGAGGCGGACAAGTCTGCGGGATCGCTTGTGCGACGTACAAATACGTGTTTCCTTTCGTCAAATAGAAACACACTACTTATTCGCAAGAAGCAGCTGAAGGCGACCCCGGATGCGTGCCGGATAGGGACTGCCCCTGGGCGGCTTCAGTCATGTCTTGGTGCCAGGGCTTCTGCGGAATTGTAGAGACAAGGAATGCAGTGTCCAGAATGCGGCCACAATGTGGCAAACGGGCGCGCGGAGTGCATTTATTGCGGTACTGCTTTAGGGGAGATTGTGTTTGCCGATGACCTGGATTCGCTGAAGAAAGGTCAAGTGACAAGGTCTTCCCGTCAGGCCGGCAAAGACGGGACTATCTACGAGGTCATTGAAGAACATAAGGAGTACAATGGTCTATATGATGTTCCTGGTGATTGGCGAAAGAAGATAGTAGGGGCTATCCGGCGGCGAGGAGGTGACATTGGGCCTGATTTCAGTATCCAGGAGCAAGATATCTTCTCGGTCTTTTCCCATCCGAAAACCCCACTTAGAAGGCGATTGCATCCACTCATTCTGGCTCTAATCTTCTTTGCGTCCGCTGGTGTTGTCGGGATTGTCTTGTGGCTGCTCATGTGAAATTCGGTGCCTGCCTTGTGAGAACTCCGGAGAGTTCCCGGAATGGAGGTAAGCCAGGGGGAAGAGGAGGCGGGTCATGTCTTGTTACTTCAGGCACATGAAGGATGTCCTTGAGGAGGCGGGGGTTGAGGTTACTAAAGAGAACAAAAAGGAGATAGATCAGATCATCCACGAGTTGGTCAACGTGCCGTACAAGCAGTGCTCTCCTGTATGGAAGGCAGTCAAGAAGCAGATCAAGATGGACGACAAGGACAATGGCGTATTTGTCGAGAAGCTGAAGAAAAGGCTTGGTTCTGGCTCGAGATCATAATTTCAAAAGAGTGAACCTTGTGGGCGTTAGGGCAGTTTCCGATGTAGAAGGAAGGTCTTTGTGAAAGAGCTCATGACAGTCATGACCGGGTGTATTCTTCTGGTTACAATCAGTTGTGTCTACGGTAAAGATGGGAAGGCTGAGGTAGCAACTTTTGCAGGCGGGTGTTTTTGGTGTATGGAGCCGGCGTTTGATACACTGGCCGGCGTAATCCTGACGACGGTGGGTTATACGGGAGGGGAGGAAAGAAATCCTGCATACGAGGAGGTCGCTTTCGGACGCACAGGTCATGCTGAGGCCATTCAGGTAGTGTTCGATCCGTCCATGATCAGCTACTCCGAACTGTTGGACGTCTTCTGGAGAAACATAGATCCCACGCAGGTAGACGGACAGTTTGCAGACAGGGGGCGGCAGTATCGAACGGCCATCTTCTATCACAGTGAGGAACAGAAGCGGCTTGCCGAGGCCTCAAAAGAGGCCCTGAAAAGTTCAGGTCGGTTCGATCGAGAGATTATCACTGAAATCGTTCCTGCTAACGATTTCTACAAGGCTGAGGAATATCATCAAGACTATTACAAGAAGAATCCTGTACGGTATGAAGTATACAAGTATGGATTAGGCCGGGATCAATTCATGGAAAAATTATGGGGAGGAAAAAACTGACAGATAACGGATTCCGTGTAACCCTGAACGCCAAACCCCCCGGTACCATATCTCCCACCCGGAAATAAGCCTTTCATGGACTTGTTGGCGTCTTGCCAACAGAGAGCCGGTTCAGTTCATAACAAGAACCCACGTCAGTTATGTCGTTTGGTTTTTGCATGACTCCACTATACAAAGAGCGCACGACACCAGCATGTTAGGGTTGAAGCGAAAACTGGTTATAGACCATCTTGACTCGGGGGGGCTGATAACCAACTACTACTGCACGTCCAAGTGCGGGCACTGCCTATACGGCTGCAGTTCGGCGTGGGACAGGCAGTATATCGACGCAGAGACAACCGAGAAGAACATACTCAAGATCAAAAGCCTGGGGTGTCGGTCCATTCACATCGGGGGTGGAGAGCCGTTCCTTAACCTAGATGGGTTGACAACGGTTGTCGAAACCGTTTGCGCCCTGGGTGTGCATATTGAATATGTAGAGACAAATTCCTCCTGGTACAAAGACAAGGACTCGGCCTGCGAAGTCCTGTCGTTGTTGAAAGAGAGAGGGCTTTCCACGCTTCTAATATCTATGAGTCCCTTTCACAATGAGCACATTCCTTTTTACAAAGTCAAAGGTGTTATTGAGGCTTGCAGGGTTGTGAACATGAAAATTTTCCCGTGGATAAAGGATTTCTATGCTGACATCGATGCTTTTGACGACAAATACAAGCACCCCATGGAGGAATACACAAGCAGGTACGGGCCTGAGTATTTAAGAAAACTTCCCTCCAGGTACTGGATACATTTTGGCGGGCGGGCGCTTAAGACCTTTTCCACTGTTTTGGAGATGAGGCCATGTCACGAGATTCTCTCTTCAAATCAGGGCGGGTGCGTTGAGCTTCTCAACGCGAGTCACTTTCACTTTGACCTTTTTAGCAACTACATCCCGGGCCTCTGTTCCGGTCTGTCAATTCATCGTGACGATTTAGGCCATGAGGTGTCGCCCGAGAAATACCCACTGCTCCATACGCTTTTTTTCAGCGGGATTACAGGGCTCTTTGACCTCATATCGGGTAGGCACGGTTTCAAACCCTCTGAACGCTATCTGTCAAAGTGCCACCTTTGTCTTGACCTGCGGCGTCATCTCGTTCTTGACCGGGGGTTGGCGCATCCAGAGCTGGAGCCGCAGAGCTTCTATGAAAACGTGTGACGCCACTTCCGCTTTGACCGACTTGAACCTATTTGCTATACCAAATCGGGAAGCACGAGAGTTCATACATTCACTACTGCACCAGGGAGGATAGAAAATATGGGATGGTTCGGGAAGGTGGCCTTTGGATATATGGGGTTGATGGTTGGTGGGCCCCTTGGGGCCGTTGCTGGAGCTGCCTTGGGACATCATCTGGTTGACAAGCAGGCTGGCCAGACAGGAGGGCGCCTGACGTTTATGAAGGCCGAGCAAACCCAGGCGGCCTATTTTGTGAGTATGTTTTCAATTCTGGGCAAGCTTGCGAAGATAGACGGCGTGGTGACGAAAGCTGAAATTGCTGTTGTAGAGGCTTTTATCAATCAGCTGAATATGACAGAGACAGAAAAACAATTTGCAAGGAAGGTCTTTAACGAAGCAAAGGATTCGGAGTATTCCATTGGTGATTTTGCAGCACAGTTCTATCAGATCAGCGGGGGGCAACAGTCGGTGCTTATTTCATACCTGGACGTCCTTTTCAGGATAGCAGCAGCAGACAACAGATTGCATCCTGCTGAAGAATCCGCTCTGAAGAGGATCAAGGAGATCTTTCACATTAGCGATCAGCAATTTAACAACATCAAGGCTGTCTATTTCAAAGACGTTGACGGTTTTTACAAGGTTCTGAACTGCACGCCGGATAGTACAGATCAGGAGATTAAGACGAATTATAAGAAACTCGTCAAAGACTTTCACCCGGACGCGATCGTATCCAAAGGTCTTCCCGAGGAATTCACGGAATTTGCTACCAAGAGGTTTCGGGAAATCCAGGAAGCCTACGACACAATCAGGCAGGAGCGGAAGCCCTAAGATCAAGGCCTCTGATGAAACTCCAGAAGGGAGAGTAACATGTCCAAGGAAGTTCTCGTTCCCATCGCAGACGGTACTGAAGAACTGGAAGCCGTATGCATAATCGATGTATTGAGACGAGCGGGTGCGTCTGTGACGGTTGCATCCGTGGGTGATATGCAGATTATTGCTTCGCGAGGTGTCAAGCTGGTGGCAGATAGAAAAATTGCTGAGTGTGTGGACGACACATACGACCTGATTGTGTTGCCTGGAGGCATTCCCGGCGCCGAACACCTTCGTGATTCAAAAGAATTGGAGATTCTCCTGAGACAGCAACAAGAGCAGGGCAGGTGGTATGGAGCCATCTGTGCCTCGCCTGCGGTCGTGCTTCAACCCCATGGGCTTCTGGGTCAAACGCGAGCCACGTGTTATCCTATCTACATGGATAAGCTAGAGAACGCGGATACCACTGACTCGCGAGTTGTTGTTCATGAAAAGTGTATCACCAGCCAAGGACCAGGAACTGCCTTAGAGTTTTCGCTGAAGCTAGTTGAATTGCTCTACGGGGAAGAAAAAGCAAAAGAGGTAGCTGAGGCAATGGTAGCATAAAAGGTCTTACACCCTCAGCCAATGACCGGTGGCTGATACCCAAAGATGATGGAATATTTATTCTATGGCAAAAGAAAATGAATTCGTGACACATCTTGTGGAATTGCTCGAACCCCTTGGTCCCGTGCAGGCAAAGGCAATGTTTGGCGGGTTTGGGATTTACCTCAGGGGCCTCATGTTCGGGCTTGTGGCAGATGATACGTTCTATTTGAAGGTGGATGAGAAAAACCGCCCGGACTATGAGGAGAAGGGTCTCGGGCCATTTACCTACCAGAGGGGAGGCAAGAAGTTCGCCATGTCGTACTACCGAGCCCCCGGCGAGGCCATAGATGATGCGTACGATCTTTGCGCGTGGGCAAAGAAGGCATACGATGCAGCCGTTCGGGTTGCTGGACATAAGAAGAGGAAGAAACCTGGAAAGAAGAACTCGAGGTAATCGATAAGATGAAACTCGTAATTGTAGGAGGGGTTGCCGCAGGGGCTTCTGCTGCAGCCAAGGCACGGCGGTGCAACGAAGAAGCGGATATCATCCTGTATGAGATGGGGGAGGACATCTCCTATGCGACTTGTGGCCTCCCTTATTATCTTTCCGGAATCATATCGAAAAGAAACCACCTGCTGATCACCAGTGCCAAGTTTTTCAAACAGAGATTCAATGTGGACGTCAGGACCAATCACCAGGTCTTATCCATTGATCGCAGTGAACAGACAGTCCAGGTCAGAAACTTGACTACAGGCGAGGTTGCAGAAGAAGGCTACGACCGGCTTATCCTGGCCACCGGGGCAACGCCAATCATCCCTTCTATGCCGGGTGTAGAACTTCCTTTTGTATTTACCTTGAAGACGCTGGAAGATACAGACCGCATCTTTACCCACTTAGTGAACAAGAAGCCGGAGACTGCCGTCGTCATTGGAGGCGGACTTATAGGGATGGAAGCGGTTGAAAACCTGGTGCACAGGGGAATCAGGGTCTCAGTAGTCGAATTCATGCCGCAGGTTCTTCCCTTTCTGGATAGAGAAATGGCGGAAGTAGTGCGGCATCATTTAGAGCAAAAAGGCGTCGACCTTTATCTGTCCGAAAAAGTGACCAGCATTGAAGACAGGGAAGGGCGGGGATGGGTTCGAACCGATGGAGGACAGGAGTTGTCGGCTGGCCTGGTTATCATGTCGGTCGGGATTAGGCCGAACACTAAATTGGCCGAGGATGCCGGTCTGCGCATAGGGGATAGTGGAGGCATAGCGGTAGACGAATTCATGCAAACGAGCGACCCTAAAGTGTTTTCTGCAGGTGACTGCGTAGAAAGTGTAAACCTGGTAACCGGAAAACCAGCTCTTATCCCCATGGGATCGGCTGCCAACAAGGAAGGAAGAGCAGCGGGGGCCAACGCCATGGGGCGACATATTACTGTAAAGGGGTTTACCGGAACCGTTATCGTGAAGGTTTTTGATCTGGCTGTGGGAAAAACTGGTCTATCCGAGAAAGAGGCGGTCTCCGAAGGGTTTGCCCCACTGGTCACGTACGTTTTGTCAGAAGATCACGCAGGCTACTACCCTGGTGCCGAGATGGTTCAGATCAAGACGATTGCGGACCGAGGCTCCGGGCGTCTTCTTGGGTCGCAAGTGATCGGAAAACAGGGCGTTGATAAACGTATCGACGTCATGGCCACAGCCATTTACAATGGTATGGCCTTGGAGGATCTCCTTCAACTCGATCTCGCCTATGCGCCACCCTATTCGTCTGCCAGAGACCCGGTAATAGTTGCCGGAGCCCTTGGACAGAATTTCTATGTCGGGGACTGGGTTCCTGTAACACCCGCTGAGCTCCATGAGAAGATGGAAAGGGGAGACGATTTCATCCTGCTCGATACACGAACGGCGCGGGAGTTGAAAAAAACAGGTATCATCCCCGGAGCCCGTCACATCCCTATTGACGACCTCCGAGAAAGAGCCAGGGACCTGGATCCGGAAAAGGAGACTGTCCTTTACTGTGCGGTTGGGCTGAGATCATACGTTGGACACCGCCTCCTTGCCATGAAGGGTTTCAAGAATCTCAGGACCCTCACCGGCGGCATCTACAGCTGGATCTATCCGAAAGAGCCTTACCAGGGATAAACGTCTCCCTCCTTGCATCCGAAAACCACGCCGCAGAGGGCAGCGCAGGACAACCTTTGGCAATTCACAGAAAAAGATGCACATCTTTGAGGTAAGAACGCGCACCTCATGTTGTTTATTAAGGTATGCTGCGCTCGCCGGGCCTCAAGACGGAATCATTCCAAATCATTGAATCACCATTACAGTTGTGATATGCATGGCAGACAAATGTTTGATTGAGAACAGGGGCGCTGCGCTCATTTTATCCCCAGGGGCCAATCTATGTGGCTAAACCCCGGAAGGAGTGGCAGATGAACGTACGTTCAGTCATAAACAAGGGCAAGCGGAGAATTTCCCTCGTTGCGTATTTGGGAGTTGCTTTGTTCTTCGTTGGGATCCTGCTGAGTCTGATCAATCGTAACATGTTCACGCTGGCCCTCGTAGGCTTCGGCCTAACCCTTGTCGCCGTGGTTTATGCTTTTTTTGCCATTCCCTGCCCCAGATGTAGGACGGCGTGGGGGTATGTTGCCATGTATTCAGGGGGACTATTCTCAATTTCCAAGAAGATCAAATTCTGCCCTTATTGCGGTGTCGATATAGATTCAGACGCTTGAGAGAAAGGGGTCTGAACCGCAATAGCGAGCGCATTCCCCGTAGCTTGCTGCGGGGTTAGCGAGCGACTCAGAAAATGGCAGCGTTCCTTACGGTCGCTGCGAAGCAGTGCCGTAAGGCAGAACATTCTCTCCAGCTTGCTGGAGGGGTCTTCAATTTGACCAATGACACCTGACAAGTGACGGAAGGAGCAATATCGCGATGATCAAGTTCACGTGCGATGCCTGCGGAAAAGACATATCGGAAAAGGTCCATTGCTCTATAAGGCAGTTCTATCCGATTGACCATTTCAAGAAAGAACCACCGGGGGAGGTGGGCCTGGGTGCGATGCGCAAGCATGTTCCTGAGGGGCGTGGTACCGCTGAGCACCAGGCACATGGAGTTTTTTTTGACGTGAAGCTCCTTGATGAGTTTTCCAAGGTTATGCACGCTCATGCCTGGGAGATATCATCTGCCAGAATCCACTGCAGCAAATGTGCCGTAAAAAATGGACGCGGGAAAAAAGGGAAAGTAGTGACGATTTTTACGAGGATTCAGGGTAGGTCGGACGGGGAATCTGCTTCAGCAGACAGTCCTCGGCCATTATAGCTGCGCTGATTTACTGTTATAGAAAAAACTCGAACCAAAGCCGACGTTCGAACATTCGCGAGGTTAAACAAAAATGGGCAAAGAACCTTTTGTTGTACTTATGGCTGAAGACAACGAACATGACATTGTGGCCACCAAACGGGCGTGGAAGAAGCACTACATTGCCAACCCGCTCTATATCGTAAACGACGGTGAAGAGTGCTTAGACTTTCTTCGCAAGAAGGGGAAGTATAGCGAACCGGGAGCCGCTCCCCGACCCGGGATCCTTCTCCTCGACATCAACATGCCGAAGATGGACGGACTTGCCGTTCTGAAAGAAATCAGAAAGGACGAGGATTTGCGTCGTTTACCCGTCATCATTCTCACCACATCAAAGGCCGAAGAAGACCGACTCAAGGGCTACGACCTAGGAGTCAATGCCTATGTTGTGAAGCCAGTCGGATTCGAGAACTTCTCCGAGGCCGTGCGGACCATTAGCCTCTTCTGGCAGCTGGTTGAACTTCCAGGAGGGGGTCACATGCCTTAATGAGAACGTGGCATTCTGCTGTGGATTCGGAGTGATTTGAGACAATAGGAATCATGATGTATCCATAGAAGGTGTTGAGAAATTCTGGGAAGATACCAATCATTTGATGAAGCTATGGTGGGGGAGGGCATGTAGGCTCAGAAGCCAGAAATTTCCGAGTTTTCCGAACGCTTTTCTGCCATGGAAAGAGGTGCAGGCCACTCTGCTTGGTTATCGCCAGGAGATGGAAACGTTGTGATACAAGGAAGACCTTCAGGCTCCCGTCCGTCTCCCCCACTTTCCAAATCCCGTTTCATCGCTGGACTCCAGTGCCCCCTTCGACTGTGGCATCTGTGTTACAGCCGTCAACTTGCTTCCCCAGTGTCACCTGCGCAGCAAGCAATTTTTGAAGTGGGCCATGAGGTGGGCAGACTGGCGACCAGCCTCTATCCTGGAGGCGTTCTTGTCAAAGAGGGTCACTTCCAACACGACAAGGCTGTGGAGAGTACGCGAACCGCCATCGAAGACTCAGGTGTCCCGGCTATCTATGAAGCAGCTTTCGTGCACGAAGGCGTCCGTGTCCGGGTGGATATACTGGAAAGGCTTAGCACAGGCAGGTGGAATCTCATCGAGGTGAAGTCATCCACGTCAGTAAAACAGGCTCACCTGCCAGATGTCGCGGTCCAGCGTTATGTGGTGCAAGGCTCAGGTCAGACTATCCAGCAGTGTGGGATTTTGCACCTGAACAATCAGTATGTCTATCAGGGGGGGGATCTCGACTTGGAGGCCCTTTTTTCCTTCTCCGACCTCACGGAGCAGATCGAGGCCTTGGAAGACGAGATTCCTGTGAAGCTCGGTCAATTACGGGAGATGCTGTCGCACACATCCCCGCCGGAGGTTGACCCGTCACGACTTTGCAAGACACCCTACGTCTGTGAGTTCTTGGAGCATTGTACCAGGGAGAAGCCTGAATTCTGGGTCATGGAACTCTCCGGGATCAGCCAAGAAAGGCTGGACGAGTTAGCAGAGATCAATGTCGACGACATCAGGGACATCCCGGAATCCTTTCCATTGACTTCTATTCAAAGGCGTATCAAGGACACCGTGCTGAGCGGGACCCGGTACATGGATGCCGGATTAGCAGATGGGCTGAGAAACGTCGAATATCCGGCTCACTTCCTGGATTTCGAGACAATTAGCGCGGCAATCCCTCGATATGCTGGCACCCGCCCGTACCAGGCCCTGCCTTTCCAATGGTCCAACCACGTTTTGCATGAAGACGGAACGATTGTTCATTGGCAGTATCTCTGCGAAAAGGACGAAGACCCCCGTGAGGCATTTGCCATAAGCCTCCTTAGGGCTTTGGGTCAGAAGGGAACCATTTTTGTCTTCACTATGTATGAGAAGGAAGTGATCGGACAACTTGCCGAATTCTTCCCTCAGCACTGCGACCAACTGCTGTCAACCTTGGATCGGTTCAGAGATTTGCATGCACTGATCAGGAAGCACGTTTATCACCCGGATTTCCATGGATCGTTTTCGCTAAAATCGATCCTGCCGGCACTGATCCCTTCCATGGGGTACGGAGACCTGGCCATTCAGAATGGGCAGCACGCTTCTGTGGAGTACTTGCGAATACTTGACCCGGATACTTTGCCGGAGGAAAGGGCAGAGATTAAGCGAGCTTTGCTGGCGTACTGCGCCAATGACACCCTGGGCCTGGTCAGGATTCGCGAAGAACTGCTGAAACGAATCCAATAAGAATTTGAGCCGGTGTGTCTTGGAAGCCGATCGGTGATGTCAAGAGACGACGTATGGCGTCGGGTCAGGCCGGCTATAAACTACAGTATTTTCTGAACAAAAATACGGTATTCACCCCATTTAGTTCCCAAGACAGTTCTGGCAGTCTCTTGTTCATTCAATCTGCATGGGGGTGTCTTGGGACATCCGAAAGGAGACTCTAATGAACGAGCGAAAAGGAATTGTGACGATGAAGGGCAACCCGGTGACTCTTGTGGGAACTGAAGTCAAAGTCGGCGATGCAGCACCGGACTGCATGGCCCTGGACAACGATCTCAATCCGGTGCGTCTTTCCTCTTACGGCGGAAAGATCTGTGTCATTTCCTGTGTTCCGTCCCTGGATACACCGGTGTGCGATTTGGAAACCAAGGTTTTCAACCAAGAGGCCAGCCGTCTAGGTGAGAATATTATCATCCTCACGGTTAGCATGGACCTGCCGTTCGCCCAGAAACGCTGGTGTGCGGCAGAAGGTGTGGACCGCGTTCAGACGCTTTCCGACCATCGCGATGCCTCCTTCGGCACTTCTTTTGGTGTGCTTGTTAAAGAGTTGCGGTTACTGGCCAGGGCAGTCTTTGTCGTGGATCAAGAGGGTACTATTCAGTATGTTCAAATAGTAGGTGAAATCACAAACGAGCCGAATTATGAGGAGATATGGGAAGCCCTGAAGGAACTATCATAGAAGCGTTTCAAAACCCCATCTAACGCTCGATGGCTATGTTGAGAGCCTCTTATGCTCACATACTTCATTAATGTATGCTGCGCTTTCTCATCGGCTCTCGCCTTGCCCTCGAACGCGATCTGAGGTTTTGAAATGGTTTCTAAAAGGATAGCCACGGGGAAGTCTCGCACGGTAGTCCATATCAAACGGTGATTGTCTGAGAAGAGTCACGTGAGCATTCCGCGTGATTGGTTGTTGGAACCGTCTGTGATGTTATTCTTCCTTTAACAGGACCGATGCCATGAGACGAATAGTCGGTAAAGGAGTCAGGAATTATGAATAGAAAGATTGTATTGCCAGTCGTTTGCTTGGTCGTTCTTGTATTGACAGGTCAGACGTTGGCTGACAACTCTATCGAACCTGCTGAGAAGCTGTTTGCTGAACAAGAGTATAAAAAGGCCATTGGTCATCTGGATAAAGTGACGAAAGAGAATCCCTCCAGTTTAGAAGGTTGGCTTCTTATGGGAAAATGTTACACTGCATTAGGGAAGGCAAAGAAGGCAGTCAAGGCATATACGAAAGCAATTCAAATTGATCCTGACCATGAAGAGGCCACCTTCTTCCTCGGAATGAGTTACAGCCAATTAGAGGATCATGGGAATGCGATTGAAGCCTTCAAGAGAGTCATTGAAATTAATCCCGAGAATGCACAGGCCCACTTTTCCTTGGGGGTTAGTTATGATGAAATTGTGAGGCTGAGTGATGCCTTCGAGCAGTACAAGATTCTCAGGACCCTGGAGCCAAAGCTTGCAGATGATTTGGCCGGTATTATTATGGACTGATAGGAGTCAGTGGTTTTCACGGAGCATCGCGAAGACTAAGGGAGAAGCAAGAGGGATTTCGGGTTATTGGCTGACGGGACTATGGAATACCTGATGCTCGCACTGCTGTGGACTTCGTGGTGTGTTGTGCACAGTGCGATGGTAAGTATCACTGTAACTGATTACTTGAAGTCCAACCTGGGTAATCACTTTCGATTCTATCGGCTGTTTTACAATGGATTTGCCATAGTGACATTGATACCCGTGGCGATATATTCATACGGGGTGCAGAGTGAGCCGGTATTCGTCTGGGATGGCTACCTGAGGATGTTTCAAGTTCTCCTATTCTTAATTGCCATTTTCTTGCTCTCTGCCGGATTCACGCATTATGATGCACTTCAATTCCTGGGCATTCGTCAAGTAAAGCAGAGAAGCATGTCTGAGGGAATGACCAAAACGGGCGAATTAAACGCCACTGGGATTCTAGGAATGATGCGACATCCCTGGTACGTGGGGGCAATTGCCTTTATCTGGGCGAGGCAGCTTGATGTCTCTGCCATTATAGTCAACATCATACTCACTGCCCATCTGATTATTGGGACTTATCTGGAAGAACGAAAGCTTGTTGCCGAATTTGGCGATGAGTATCGAGCGTACCAGAAGGAAGTACCCATGTTCATTCCCTACAAATGGCTAAACTCCAAAATTAGTCTGTAGGTGACTTCGACTTCACAATGATGACGGGGCTGTTCCGAACATGACGGCTTTTGGATGAGGACAAGGCGATGGAACAAGATTTAGCGCTTAATGTGGCAATTGTTGGTGGTGGTCGTGGGTGTAAGGCGATCATGGACATGATATTTGCCGAAAAACTCAAAGAGCTTCGGATGAACCTCGTTGGAGTAGCAGACACAAAGGCAGACGCTGTGGGCTGCCGCTACGCCAGGAAGAAGGGGATTTATACCACAACAGACTACCGTGATCTGTACAAGCTGGATAATCTCAACATGATCATTGAGCTTACCGGCAACGACCAGCTTGCCGCTAAAATAAACAAAACACTGCCAGATCACGTCAGATTCATGGACAATGTCACTGCCCGGCTCTTCTGGGATATCTTTCAGGTTGAGGAGGAACGGCTTGCCGAGCGTGAGGAAATCGAGGCCGAGTTACGCGATACGATCAAGCGAACGGAAATTGCTCACGAGCAATCGCTCATATATGCACAACAACTTAAAGAGGAAATCGCTGAGCGCAAAGGGGCTGAGAGCGCCCTGAGAAAAAGCGAAGAGGAGAAAGGGGCTATTCTGGACAGCATGTCAGAATCCGTGGTCTATCATGACAGAGAGCACAGGATTGTGTGGGCAAACCGTGTGGCAGCCGAATCGGCGAGCCTGACTCCGGAGGATGTGGTGGGACGGCGATGCTACGAGGCCTGGCACGGAAGAACCCGGCCATGCCCCGGCTGCCCAGTGTCGAAAGCTTACGAAACACATCAGCCCGAGGATGCAGAGCTCACGAGCCCGGACGGACGCGTGTGGTTTGTACGAGGCTATCCCGTTCGAAACCAACGTGGCAAGGTTGGAGGCGTGGTAGAGATCACGCTTGAAATCACCGACCGCAAGCGGGCGGAGAAGGCGCTTCGGGAGAGCGAGGAGAGACATCGCGCAGTCCTGGAAGCATCTCCGGACTCAGTTGTTGTGTACGATATGGAGGGAAAATGTACCTACACAAATCCGGCTTTTACCAAGGTGTTTGGATGGCCCCAGCACGAAAAGTTGGGGAAGAGGCTAGATTATGTTCCTGACGGAAATTGGCCGGAAACGCAAATGATGATTGACAAGGTGCTTGCCGGAGAGAGTTTCTCCGGTGTTGAAAGCCGTCGGTATAGTAAGGATAAAGAGATCATTGACGTCAGTATAAGCGCAGCCATCTATGTGGACGGTGAGGGGACACCGGTGGGGAGTGTCCACACCTTGCGAGACATCAGGCCCCGCAAGGTGGCTGAGGAGGCTCTTCAAAGGGCCCACGATGAACTCGAGCAACGGGTTGAAGAACGAACGGCCAAGCTCGCCAGGGCAACCGAGCAATTGAAACTGGAACTCACCGAGCGCAAAAGAGCTGAACAGGCGCTGCGTATTTCGCACAATGATCTTGCAGTGAAGGCCGCTGACCTTGAGGCAGCCAATGAAGAGCTTTCCCAGTATGCATATGTCGTGTCCCACGATCTCAAGGCTCCTCTGCGAGCAATTGCCAACTACACGGGCTTCTTGTATGAGGAACTGGAGAAGACACTGAATAAAGAACAAAGAGAGTATATTGACAATCTCAATCTTGCGGTTCACCAGGGTGAGCAACTGGTAGAAGACTTGCTGGAATTTTCCGGGGTTGGCAGATTGCGCGCACCTACCGAGTCGGTTAACATTGGAGGGTTTCTCCAGCAGCTTATGGTATCACTTGCGTTGTCTCCAGACGTTGAGATTGTGATGGAAAGCGAGTGGCCCACAGTTTACGCAGATCCAACATTGCTCCGCCAGGTTTTTCAGGATTTGATTAAGAACGGGATCAAGTTCAACCATTCTCCACGAAAGCGTATTGAGATTGGTTGGCGCCCGTTCAAGGAGGGAGCCTATGAGCTTTTCGTGCGCGATAATGGTATAGGAATTGAACCCCGCTACCACGAGCAGATATTTGGTGTGTTCCAGCGGCTGCATACCAGTCGGGAATATGAGGGAACAGGCCTCGGCCTTGCCATTGTCAAGAAAGCAACCGGGAAATTGCACGGGTCCGTTCGCATCGAATCAGAACCTGGAGAGGGGAGTACATTCTATATTGTTATTCCCAAAACGCAGTAACATAGGAAAAGAAGATGAAGGCAAAGGGAATCACTGATGGGCCAACCTAAATCGATGACCACCAAACAGGCCAAGGATTATCTGGATTCCCACGACGTATCCGACTACAATCTCGTGGACGTGCGGCAGGACTGGGAGTACGAAGAGTTCCATCTGCCCGGCGCGAAGCTAATCCCGCTCCCGGAGCTGGCGGACCGTCTCAAGGAAATTCCCGGTGACAAGCCGACACTCGTTTACTGTGCTGCCGGGGTTCGCAGTGCGTCTGCGGCCTCGATCATGAGTGGCCAAGCCATGGAAGAGGTCTACAATATCCTGGGTGGGGCCATGGCGTGGCAAGATGAGTATGCCGTCGGTCCCACAGAACTCGGCATGACGTACTTCTCCGGCAATGAAACGCTTCTGGAGATCGTTACTGTAGCCTATGCTATGGAACGTAATCTTGAAGCATTTTTCACTCAAATGGCCTCGTCTTCTAAACAGAGCGAGATCGCTGACACGTTCCAACAGCTCGCAAGATTTGAGCTTGATCACAAGGCCACCCTCTTCAAGATAGCTAAAAATCTCGACCCCTCCCTCAAAGAGGAGGAAGAGTTGGGGAAACGGGCCGGCATAGATGCCGTGGAAGGCGGAATGACGGCCGAATCGCTCATGGAGGACAACCAGGACTACCTCCAAACAGCTCAGGGGGTTGTTGAGATGGCCATGATGATCGAGGCCCAGGCATTGGACCTGTATATGCGCTATGCAGATAAGGCTGATAATGAAGAGGCTGTGAAGCTCTTGCACCAGCTTGGCGAAGAAGAGAAGAACCACCTTAAGGTTTTGGGAAGGCTTATGGACAGAAAGATCGTCAGCGGCAACTCTGATGACTAAAAAAACAGGTAGCACAATTACAAAGTAATCTGGCAGCCAAAGGCAGAGCGCCATGGAAAAAGCAGAGTTGCAAGAGTTTCTCAACAAGCCTGTGGTTTTGGATACTGCTACCCCACTCATCTATATTGGCATGCTGCACGAAGTTGGAAAGAGCTTTGTCACGCTCAAGGATGTGGACGTGCACCACATCGACGGGGGTGGCGCTTCCAAGGAGACGTATGCCCTTTCTGCAAAGAAGTTTGGAATCAAGAAGAACCGAGCCTTTACAAAGGTAAGGGTCGACATCATTACGTCTATTTCCCACCTGGAAGACATCGTTGAATATTGAGGGGCCTCTATCGACGATGGGTAGACCCCACTCTTTGCAGAAAAGTGTTAGAATCTCTTACGCATCGGCAAACAGTTAAAGGATATAATTAAGAAGATTTGTCTTCCACAAAGAAGGTCTCTGGGAGAGGAGGTGTGAATGGATGCACGCGGGTTTAGGGAGTTTATCGATGGATTGGTTCGTGAGGCACACCCCGGGGCTGTGTTGAACTACTTTCTTGCTAAGAGGATTTATGCCTCCAGGCGCTTCCATCGGGTAAAATTGAAGAGCCTGGAAGGGAACACCTCCATCAAGAACGTACGCAAGGAGTTTGACCGCAAATGGCTGGTATTAGGCGCTGGTACCGATCCTTCTGATCCCAACCGCTCAAGATATACCGCTTGCGTGAAGATTGGTAAAATCCCAGGCAATCGGTTCAAAGTGGCAGGAGGCTCTCGAGGCACTGTCAGTGTTGATCTAACTGGTTCTATTGAGTGGACCGAAGGAGAAAAGTCTATCACAGATGTGATCCGCAGGCAGAGAAGTCTGAGGATGACAGAGGAGCAAAAGGCCAAGAGATTCATCGAGTGTGTTCTCGCTCAAGCCCACTGTTCTGAGGAAGAGGCCATGGAACTCTGGTCTTCCACAAAATCTGCAACGCTGTCAAAGCTCAGAAAAAAGCTGTCGAAGAAATGAGAGGGATTAGACGAACCCTTGCCGCAATCTTTTGGTATGCCGCCTCACCATGGCCAGGCCAAAGTAACCATAGAGTCTGTACCAAAGGAGAGCCAAAGGGACGATTTTTTCAATCAGGGGTGTGAGATAACAAAGCCTAATGAGGTCTCTGTAGAGCTCATTGAAGTCAGGCGTCATCAGAGAGATACTGGCACCTTCACAGTCAAAACCCCACCGTCGTGCAACTTTCTGAGCAGGCTTTTTGCCGTCCCGCATGGTCACCACTGCCTTAAACGGTCCTTCTATCAAATGTGGCTCCATTCCGATATTATTAAGAGATTTTGTCGCAGCGCTTTTCAAGCCGGCCCTCCAGGCGTCGACATCAAATTCTTGTTGTTCAACAGTTTTGTCAATGGGATAGCAGTCAATTCCATTGATGGCACACTGTGCCTGAGTGCAGGCAACGGGACAGCCTGAAAAGAATATAGGTCGTACCCCATAAGATGCCAACGATGCAGAGAAGAGTTCGACTTCAGACATTACCTTGCCGTTCACCTCTAATCGTTGAATACGTGAGGTAAAGGTATGGGATAGGAATGCGTTGCTGCCTGAGGCAGCATGCATGCCCAGGAACAGAGCCGCTTCGGCGTCTTCCGGATTTCCAATGCCTGGCACTGGACCCGTCCTGTAGCCTGAATAGACCCGTGCTCTGGAATCTATGTGCTCCGGCAGGAGATTGTATCCTGTTCGGTGGAAGTCGTGAACGTTTACCTTTCTGACCCCGGTTTCAAAGAGACCCGTAACGACAGCACTGACATCTCGTGTCATCTCAACGGAGGCAACATACCACTCCTCGGTCATGAACTTTGCCGCCCTCCGGCTCCAGCAGCCTGAGCTTCCTTCAATATCGGCGATGATCAGAACAGATTTGAAACGATTACTCACCGTCCACCTCGGAAAGCTATCTCAGAACATGAATTTCTAGCGCACATGGTCTCCGTAGAGTAAACAAGGAGAACATATGAACCGAAAAGAGTTCTATCCAGGATCATAAGCACAGTGAGATACTTACACAAGGTTAAAGATTGTGCCATGGCGAGAAGCGATTTCCCTGAGACACGGGGAGGCCGGGACACAGGTTTGACTCTTCTCATGCTTTCTAATAAGACTAAGCCTATCTCAAGCATGGGTTTAAGGCTTCATAACCGTGTGTCCAGGATGAAGAGGGCTGAATGGTCGGCGTTTACGACAGCAAAGATTCCTACAAGAAGAGAGTGGACCTCGGTAAGTCGGTTTCTGTGAGGATAGCCAGAGCTGGAGATATAGATTATATCCGAGGTCTCAGTAAGACGGCGTTTGAGGAGTACGGGCCGTACGAAGATATGTTGCCTGACTGGTTTAGGGCCGGGATCACGGTGACCCTCTTGGCTGTGGTCGAAGAACGTCCTGTGGGATTTGCCATGATTCGCCGACTGGGGCGTGAGTCACGACTTCATCGGGTGTCTGAGCTCCTTGCTATTGCCGTAGAACCAGCACAGTGGAAACGCGGCATTGGAGATTTACTCATGAATGAGATACAAAAGGAGGCTCATAGAACAGGAGTGGAGACACTGGTTCTGCACACCGCAATTGAGAATTTGCCCGGCCGAGGGCTTTTCAAGAAACACGGATTCGTCCTTTTAGACACCAGGAGTAATTTCTATCCCAGGGGTCAGGATGCCGTGATGATGTACAAAGATATCGATACAGGTTGAGTGAAATGGCCTCTCAAGACAAAGCCGGCAAGCGACGCTGGCATGAGATTACATTAGTGATACCCATGCTTTGGAATGAGGTCCTGCCTGACTTCCTGGAGGAAAGGGGTTTTTCTGGCGCTTGGCTTGACGAAGAGAAAGAACCGCCACACAGATTGATTCTCCGCAGCTATCTTCCCGAGGGGACGTGGCAACCAACGTTGCAAAAAGAACTCGAGGATCACCTGGAGGAATTGTCTTCCATCTTTCCTGCTGGGCCCGAGAAAGCGGAAGTCAAAGCACGCTTAATAGATGAAGAAGACTGGGCTACAAAATGGGTCTCGTTGTTTCGACCGTTTAGAATCGGATCTGTGTGGATCAGGCCGAGCCTAAAAAACGTCCAACTTGCTCGTGGGGAACAGGAGATCGTCCTTGATCCTGGCGAGGCCTTTGGTACGGGGCTTCACGAATCTACACAGCTGTGTCTACAGTCCGTTTTACTTCTTCGACCGTCCATAGGAGACAACGCTTCTGTCTTAGATCTGGGCACGGGAAGCGGCATCCTGGCCATGCTTGCGGCTAAGGTGGGATTCAGAAACATACTTGCTTTGGATATAGATCCTGTAGCCGTAGAAACGGCCAAGAGAAATATCACTATGAACAGACTGGAGCATTTCATCCTTGTGAGCAATGAGCCTCTATCGTTTGTGAAAAAGCGTTTCGCTCTTATTTTGGCCAACCTGTCATCCACCATTCATGAGGGCATTGCCGAGGAAATCAGGCTCCATCTGGAGGCGGACGGGTGGCTGGTTGCCGGGGGATTACTCAGTGGTGAGGGTGACGCATTATCACGTGCATGGCATGCAAAGGGTCTGGAGCTGACTCACCACAGAACCAAGAACGACTGGGAATGCCTAATTTTCAGGGCTGGACACGGATAGAACTTGTGCGGCGGGTCCTGAAACCCAAAACACTCAGTGAACCGCAATAGCGAGCGAATTCCCCGTAGCTTGACTTCGACGAGCTCAGTCGAGTCGCTGCGGGGTTAGCGAGCGAATCAGAAAATGGCAGTGTTCCTTACGGTCGCTGTGAAGCACTGCCGTAAGGCAGAACATTCGCTCCAGCTTGCTGGAGGGATCTTCAATATCATGAGAGAAGAAGGATTTGATTTCAG
>JAQBAU010000282.1:0-6811 GCA_032126655.1 Desulfobacterales bacterium | reverse complement strand
CAGTTTGAAATACTCTGGCAGATAGATCCCGCCGCCAAATCCCTTGCAAATGGTCTCGCCAGGGTTTGCATAGAGTGGCTCGGGTGTTTTGTCAGAAAGGGATGTAATGCGGAAACACTCTCCGTCCAGTTCCTGAGTTGACAGCAGGCCCACATTGCCAAAGCGTTGAGCCTCAACACCCGTGATGAGGACTGTACCGATGACGCTTTTCCGATACCTTTGAAATGCCGGCAGTAGCTGTTGAATATGAGGTTTGTCTGAAAAGAGAAGACAGTCCGGCATGATACAGGCAAAGGGATCATCTCCTACGAACCCCTTGGCGAGCCCGACAGCATCGGCCACGCCCGTGGGAGAAGTCTGCGTGACAAAGATGATTCGGCATCGCTCTATCTGATTGTAGAACCTAAGGTCCTTTTCAAAGGGGAGGGCAGGGGGCGTCCAGTCGCCTGTAACAAAATCCCTGAGCTGCACCTTCTCGGGGCTGATGATGATACAGAACTCTGTAATACCTCCTGCCATGCACATCTCAAGATGATGCTGAATCATGGGCTTTTCCCCTATCGGGAGCAGTTCCTTTGGGGTGTGGCGTGTCAGGGGGCTAAGCCTCGCCCCTAATCCTGCGGCTGGAATGACCGCTTTTGTGACTTGGATCATGATATATTCCGTGTACTCCTATGGCGAACTCTTTTCAGAAATAACATACTTGTGTCAGTGCTTCAATCGTCCCGGCCTTCCCTGATCACCATCAAGGCATCATCTGCGGCGTTGCCTTCGATCGCTCCTCCTTGCGGAGTATTGCTCATACGCCTCAGTCGTCGCTCCTCGGCGTCTTGCATCTAATGCCTTGCTGGTGATCAGGAATCCCCCGAAACCACCTGATATCATCATCAATACACAAATCAGACGGTGGATTTGGGCTTTGGGTGTGCTGCTGAACAGCTAATATCGCTTTCAATCTTAAAGCACCGTTCACCGTTGTCCGTTCACCGTTCACCGACAACTGTTGCGTTGTGCAGAGCGCATGGCGCATGGCGTTGGCCAAAGCCTAAAAAGACAAGTCTTTCAATATTCAATCCCTGGCCCAGACATGGCCTGAACAGATCAAGTGATGAAAGGACAGGCATGAGGACCGACAGAAGCAAGAATATGCTCAAAGTGTGTCGCGCCAGGGCGGGCATCAATCAACAATCATCAATCGTATTTGACAGTTATCATCTATTTCTGATAAAAGACCGTCTTTATCTCCAAAATACTGCTTATTGGGGTTTCGTAGATGAATGATGGGAACCAGAGAGTACTCCTGACCGGAAACGATGCGGTGGTCGAGGGCCTGTGCTGCGCTGCCGGCAAGCAGAGACGCATTGTGTATGCAGGCTATCCAATCACCCCTGCATCTGAAATTGCCACCCGGGCCTCTATCGTTGTTCCAAGACGTGGCGGGGCCTTCATACAGATGGAAGATGAAATTGGGTCGATCCAGGCCGCCGCAGGGGCCGGGCTTGCCGGGGCTATCGCAGTCACAGCCACGTCGGGTCCGGGTTTTAGCCTAATGTCAGAGGGCTTTGGCTTCGCGGTTATGATTGAGTCCCCCCTGATTTGTATCAATGTCCAACGGGGAGGTCCCTCAACCGGAATGCCAACGTGGATGGGACAAGGGGACATGATGCAGGCAAGATGGGGAACTCACGGAGACAGGCCGGTAATCGTCCTGGTTCCCAACGCTGTGCAGGAGACCTTATATCTCACCTATGATGCCTGCAAACTTTCTCAGAAGTATCTGGTTCCGGTCATCTTGATGCTCGATGAGATTATTGGGCACATGGAAGAGCCGATTACCATCCCAGAACTTCCTCCAATACCCCTTCGTCGGGATTTCAAAATCATGGGTCAGGGGCACCGATTTCATCGGACCGGTCTCACCCATGATCTGGAAAATCACCTGCCGCGGATCAATCCGGACGGACAGGAAGAGTTGGTTCGTTATTTGCTCGACAAGGTCAAGAAGGACGCCAAGAAGCTCGTAAGGTATGAAATCTTCGGGGTGGTAAAGGATGCAGAGGTCATTATCATCTGTTACGGGTCTGAATCCCGTTCGGTGAGGGCGGGAGTGAAGCTGGCACGGAAAAAGAAGTTGAAAGTTGCCATGATTCGGCTCATCGTGGCCTGGCCATTCCCAAAGGATCTTATTCAAAAGCTCGACACAAAAAAACGCGTATTCGTGGTAGCCGAAATCAACGCTGGGCAGGTCAAAATTGAAGTTGAACGTTACGTCAAAAAGGGGGCGGTTCAGGGCTTGAACCTGATGGGTGGAAGAATCCACACCCCTGAGGAGATTTTAGAGACTATTGAGTCCTTGGTTTCTTAGTCGCAAGAAACGAATAACTAATGACAAAGGAAAGGGAGTCAGAGATGGAGATAGACCAGCACCCTTACGCCGATATTCTCAGAAAAGAGCTGATGCCTAACATCTGGTGTTCGGGGTGCAGAATTGGAAGGATAAAAAACGTCTTCATAGAAGCCATTCAACAGCTCGGGTATGAGGCGGACAAGTGTTCGGTGGTCTCTGGGATCGGGTGTTCCTCAAGGATTGCAGGTTATCTTAACCTTGACACCATTCACGCAACCCATGGCCGGGCAATACCCACGGCGCTTGGGGTCAAACTGGCTAATCCCGAGCTACACGTCTCTGTTATGGGGGGCGATGGAGATATTCTGGGCATTGGCGGGAATCATTTCTTAGCTCTGGGCCGACACGGCTATGATGTCAATGTGTTTTGTATGAATAACTTCGGATATAGTATGACAGGCTTCCAACACGGCCCAACTACACCACTGGGGGCACGAACTATCACAACATCGGGCGGCAGCCCTTACATCCCCATCAATCCGGTTGCCGTGGCTCTGGCAGCCGGCTACACGTTTGTGGCGAGGTCCACCTCAGGACATCCGTATCACCTTATTGATTGTATGGTTTCAGCCATGAAAAACAGGGGGCCGAGCTTTATCGAGATTCTCGTTCCCTGCATACTCTATGAGAGACGCAACAAGATCAAGTCTCTTGAGGCACTGTATTTGGAGAAGTCTGAAATTAAGGAGACGTTGAGTAAAGAAGACGTTGATCAGAGCGACTTCATGAAGAAGATTAGCCTGGGCATTTTCCGAGATGCCCCTGTTCGGGACAGATCGCAACTGAGTCTGGTCAAATCGGCCAAGAAGTTGGGTGACAAGAAATTCGACGTGAAGTTCCGATCGAGAGCAAGTGGCATTAAGCATATGCAGATTCGTATGGAGGGCACCGGCGGCCAAGGGATTGTTCAGGGTGGCAAGACCCTGATACTTGCGGCCATGAACATGGATCCCAAATTGAATAGTACGCTGACCAAGCGGTACGGACCGGAGATGAAAGGGGGAAGTTGCCTGACGGATGTGCTCCTTTCCTCTCAGCAAATTGATTATCCGTTTATAGAGACTCCGGATTTGCTCATGATGATGTCGGATATTGTCGCCAGGGAGCGGGGCGGTGAGGTGGTCATCAAGAACAAAGGCACGGTTGTGGTAGATGAGTCAATGGTTGATCCACGTTTGCTCGAGACTCTGCCCAAGACTGTAAAGGTTTTCAAGATACCGGCAACGCAAATTGCCCGGGAGGAGTTCAGGGTAGTGGTGGCTAACAACGTCCTGATGGGATATGTGTGCAAAACAACATCCATTATTGACAAGAACTGCTTAAAGGCGGCCATAGTGAAGTCGGCCCCTCCAGGCACTGAAGAGGTGAATCTTTCGGCCTTTGAGGCCGGTTACAAGTTCCAAAAATCATGAACCGTGAACGGGGGTCGTGCACTGATTTGGCGCACACCTCACTTCAGGTCCCAATAACAAACAACGAATAATGAATAACAAATAACGAACACAACAAGGCGAACCACGTATGAAAGACGAGGATTTATCAGCGCGGTATTGGAACATCAAAGAGTGTACAATACCTGTTGGGAAGATAACGATCATTGCCGACTTCTGCAAGGGTGGCGAAGACTGCGACGAGTGTATCAAATTTTGCCCGGAGAAAATTTTGGAGCAGGGCAAAGTTCCTAATGAAAGAAGATTCTTTCCGCCTGTCTTAATAGATGAGGGTAAGTGCACCGTGTGCGGAAAATGTCAACTTTACTGCAGTGAAAACGCCATATTTGTGGAAAGGGTGGGCGAGCGAGTGGTAGCGCCTGATGAAATAGCGATAGGAGAGGAGAATATACAGTAGATGTCGGAGGAGCGTGTAGGAGCCTTTATCTGTCATTGCGGGACCAATATTGCCGGTCCTGTTAACTGCCAGAGGGTAGCTGAAGCAGTGGCCCGGACCGATGTGGCACTCGTTAGGGAACATCCCTACATGTGCACCGGGGGGCAAGCCCAGATTGTGAGCGACATTGAGGAATACGGGTTAGACAAAATTGTTGTGGCGGCCTGTTCACCGAGAATACATGAGGAAACGTTTCGGGAAGTATGCAAAGCCACGGGCATGAACGCATACATGGTGGAAATGGTTAATATCAGAGAGCAGTGTTCCTGGTGCCATTCGCATGACCCTGATGCTGCCACGAGAAAGGCCATAGATCTTGTGTTGATGGGCATAGAAAAGGTTAAGCTGAATCAGCCGTTGTTGCCTATTGAGGTTCCAATGACCAAAAGGGCGCTGGTCATTGGCGGCGGCATTAGCGGTATTGAAGGTTCCCTCCAATTGGCTGATCTCGGCCATTCTGTGATTATGGTGGAAAAGGGTCCAACAATTGGTGGAAAGATGGCCCAGCTGAACAAGATCTTTCCGGATCAAAACTGTAGCCCCTGAATTCTGGGGCCGAAGATGGTGGATGTCGGTCGGCATCCCAACATCGAGTTACTCACAATGTGTGAGGTGATTGGCGTCAAGGGTTACGTGGGAAGCTTTGAGGTCACCCTCAGAAAACACCCGAGGTATGTCACCGAAGATTGTACCTTCTGTGGTGAGTGTTTCGAACGCTGCAATGTTTTCACCGAAGATGATTTCAACGAAAACCGCGGACTGAGAAAAGCGATCTATACACCTTTTCTTCAGTCTGTGCCCAGGCAATACGTTATTGACGACAAGGTCTGTGTCCATTTCTCCGAGGAGGCGTGCCAGAAGTGTTGGGAAGACTGTAAAAAACATGCCATAGACTTCTCTCAGACGGCTGAAGAAGAAACTGTTCATGTGGGCTCTATAATTGCTGCTACCGGGGTTAAGCCATACAAACCAAAAGGGCTTTACGGGTATGGTGACAGCCGGTTTCCGGATGTGATCACTTCGATGGAGTTGGAGAGGATGATGTCTCCGGAGGGGCCGACAAAAGGAGAGATCATTCGACCGTCTACGGGGGAGGCTCCTACAAGCGTTGCCTTTATCCAGTGCGTGGGCTCCAGATCGCAGAAAGAGGGTGAGCTTTATTATTGCTCGAAGCTCTGTTGTCCCAACACGGTAAAGAACACTCTACTTTTGAAAGAGCATTTCCCAGAGCTCCAGATATTTGTCTTCCACAATGGAATTCGAACCAGCGGGAACAGACAGGAAGGAATGTTTCTGGAAGCAAGGAAGCAGGGAGTCCTTTTCATTGAGTCTTTCCCTGAAGTGAACAAGGGCCATGTTTTGACCTTTTCTGATCCCATCATGGGTCAGGAACGACTCATGAAGAAGCAGTTTGATCTCGTCGTACTGGCCGTGGGAATTCGCCCCACTGCCAAGGAGATGTCGGAACTTCTTGGGGTGCCTTTGGGGAAGAGGGGGTTTGTTAAAGAAGATAGTCAATTGGCGCCCACATCGACCGGCACAAAGGGAATCTATTTTTCCGGTGCTGTCGGAAGCCCTGCAGATATCAAACAGTGCATTGAACAGGCGGGCAGCGCTGCCATGCAGGTGTCAAAACACTTTCAGAAAGACACTGCAGAGCTTTCGCCCATCATAGCCAAAGTGGACCTTGAGAAATGCTCCGGTTGCGGCAAGTGTGGTAATCAATGTCTGTTTGGTGCAATTCGTGTGGAAGATAAAGTGGCAGTCATTTCGGAGGCTATGTGTCGAGGCTGCGGTAATTGTGTGAATGCGTGTGAGTTTGATGCCATTTCTGTGATCAACTACGCTGAGGAGCAATTGAAGGCTCAGCTCAGGGCGGCATTGGGGGTCCCTGAAGATAAAATTATCGTATTTGCCTGCCACTGGTGTTCCTACGCCGGGGCCGATTTTGCGGGTACAAGTAGACTGCAGTACAGTCCCAATGTTAGAATCATCAAGACCATGTGCTCGTGTGGCGTTACAGTTGATCTTATCACTTATGCCTTTGCTCTGGGGGCACCGAAAGTCATCGTTTCGGGATGCCATCCCGGTGACTGTCATTACCTTGACAACAATATGTTTACAAAAAAGAGAGTCTTGAAGCTGAAAGAAGAGCTGACTGGGAAAGGAATAAATCCGGACAGGTTGATGCTTGAGTGGGTCTCGGCGGCAGAGGGACAGAGGTTTGTTTCAGCCGTTCAGAAGATAGACCAATTGGAAGTGGCTGAAGACGAGATCGAAATGACAAAAATGATTTTCAGTGACCCCAAGAAAAAGAAAGTGAAAAAAAGGGGATGAAGAAGATTCGTGAGGTGTGAATTTGACTTCGCTGCGGGTTTGAACCGCACCAGCGAGCGCATTCCCCGTAGCTTGCTGCGGGGTTAGCGAGCGAATCCAAAAAATGGTCAACTTCCTTACGGTCGCTGCGAAGCACTGCCGTAAGGCAGAACATTCCCTGCAGCTTGCTGCAGGGTTCTT
>JAQBAU010000281.1:0-17865 GCA_032126655.1 Desulfobacterales bacterium | reverse complement strand
GCAGCCACCGTACCCCTCGCCCTGGATCAGGCGGTGCGCTCCGGACGGATACAACCAGGTGATAACATTATACTTGCGGCATTCGGCGGAGGTTTGACCTGGGGCAGTGCGTTCATCCGGTGGGAATAACCGGAGACCTGGTAAGATACGAATTTGCGGCTCACGCCTTGGCACGAAGTGCCTCTTTTCAAGCCGTCAGGTGCAACCATAGCGCAAAACAGTACGTGCTTGGAATTTGCGGCATGCGCCTTGAACACAGTACGAATTTGGTTTAGCAGTTTCCCGAAGTTTTTCCTGGATCCCAACAGATTGGGGGTACCATGGAGAACATGAAGAAGATCGGTATCTTCGTAAAAGCGCAAGATGAGGCCATGACCAAGGCCAAGGAACTGGAAGCTTGGCTAAAGGCAAAGGGGATTGAGGTTGTCTGCAAGCAGAATGTTCCCGCACCCATCACTTCCAAAGAGTGTCTGGTCGAAAACATTCATAAGGCCCCTGCGGATCTCTCCTGCGTGGTCGTACTTGGAGGCGATGGAACCTTCCTGAGCGCTGTTCGATGGATACAGGATACAGGTGTCCCGGTTCTGGGGATGAACCTCGGCGCGTTCGGCTTCCTGACCGAGTCCTCGGTTGAGCACCTCTTCTCTGTCATGGAAGATATCGTAAAGGGGGCTTTTACCACTGAAGAAAGGATCTTGCTGACTGCAAGAGTGTTGCAGGACGGCAAACAGATTGTCTGTCAGACTGTCCTCAACGATTGCGTTATCAACAAGGACGCGCTGGCCCGCACAGTTCACATCAGGACCTATATTGACGACGACTACCTGACCACCTTCAAGGCCGATGGTCTGATCGTGGCAACTCCTACAGGGTCGACCGCGTATTCACTGTCAGCAGGCGGGCCGATCATCTATCCCTCGCTCAAGACGATCATCATGACCCCTATATGTCCCTTTACCCTGACCGTTCGACCCCTGGTCCTCCCTGAGACCGCCACCATCAGAATCGGCCTGGAAGAGCGTGATGCGCCGGTCTTCCTGACTTTTGACGGCCAGGTAGGGCTCCACGTTACACACCAGGATTCGATTGTCATTGAGAAGGCCCACCACACCATTCAGATGCTCAGGCCAACCGACCTGCACTACTACCACGTGTTGAAGGACAAGCTGAGGTGGGGCGGACGATAACCCGGTAATACCCTCCACGATCGCCCCCCGGCATTCGATGTACAAACACAGGCAAACAAGATTCGGATTCGTGCGCTGGAAAACTGAGGAGAAAACGGATTAACTATTAGGAATGATTGGTAGATCCGGAGCCGGGGTCGATGTCTCATCCTATGTCTATAATAGGTGCGGTGAGACTTAATGTCGCCACCGGCCCCAGACTGCTACCATGAAACAATTTAACCACGAAAGATGCAGGGGTCAAGAAAAAGAAAAGCCTCCAAAGGAAGGGAAAACCCGCAACCCTCAGAGGCATGGGATGAGACACCGACAGATAACCAAGACTGTAATGAGGGATATACTATCAAAACGCAAAGATGTCAACAGTAAAGTCGGTGCAGTCCCGGGGGTCCTGTATCCCAACAGAGTCTAAGAGCCGGAAAATCGCCTGAAATACCTGGAAATACATTGTTTCTGATCCAGAAATACAGTATTCACCCTATTGTGTCTTCCGTGATCAAATGCTTGATTATGCCTCATCAAAGTGACTCAAGAACTTCCGGCAGGTTCAGTTAGGAGTAGGTTTATGGTACTTCCATCCAACAAGACCAAAATTGTCTGCACCATCGGGCCGGCATCCGAATCTCCTGAGATCATTGAACAAATGATCCTGGCCGGCATGAACGTGGCGCGTCTTAACTTCTCCCATGGGGATTTCCCGGGGCATGAAAAGGCGATTGCCAATGTCCGAACTGCGGCCCAAGCCACCGGGCGGCGTGTGGCGATCATGGCCGATCTGCCCGGCCCCAAAATACGCATCGGCCAGTTGGCAGAGGAGCCTGTCGAGTTGAAGCCGGGTGACCCGTTCTCCCTGACCACTGAAGACATTGTTGGCGACGCCAGCAGGGTTTCCGTGACCTTCCCGCGCCTGCCCGAAGCTGTGAAAGCCGGGGACAGGCTGTTCCTCAATGATGGAATCATCGAGCTGCGGGTTGAAAAGGTGGAAGGACGAGACGTGCACTGCGAGGTGATAGTAGGAGGTCTGCTCAGCTCACGTAAAGGCTTGAATTTGCCGGGTATTGACCTCGGCATCAGTGCGTTCACCGATCATGACCACGAGTGCCTGAGATTCGCCGTGGAACAGGGGGTGGATGCCGTTAGCCAGTCGTTTGTGGAGACGGCATCAGATATTCACGCAGTTCGAGATGCTGCCGCAGCTCTGGGTCACAGCCCATTTATCATCGCCAAGATCGAACGGGCCGGGGCACTCGACCATATCGAGGCGATCCTCGAGGCTGCCGACGGCATCATGATCGCCCGTGGCGACCTGGGCGTGGAAATACCTATCCAGGAGATCGCTGTTGTTCAGAAGCGACTGATGGAGCAAGCGGTCAAGCTGGGCACACCGGTCATTACGGCCACGCAAATGCTGGAGTCCATGACCAACAATCGCCGGCCCACACGCGCTGAGGCCACGGATGTGGCAAACGCCATCCTTGACGGCACAGACTGTGTCATGCTTTCCGGCGAGTCGGCCGTGGGCAAATATCCCGTGGAAGCCGTATACATGCTCGCCCAGATCGCCTCAGCCATCGAGCCCCATCGCCCCCGGTACCGCTTGCAGGAATCCCTGAAGACATATGGCCGCGACGGCAATGTGGGCCTTACCGACTTGATCACGCTGAGTGTCCAGAACACCCTGGAACGGGTCTCGCCGGCTGCCGTGATCGTGCCCACTCATAGTGGATACACCGCAAGAATGATTGCCCGGTTCAGGCTCCCGGTCTGGATCACTGCCGTGAGTCCAGAAGAGACGACTTGTCAAGGGCTCCAATTCTCCTACGGGGTGTTCCCAGTTTATGAGCCCGAACACCCGGAAGACTGGAAGTCCTTTGCCCGGAACTGGCTGGAATCGCAAGGAATAGAGGGACACCTCGTCGTCCTCACAGAAGGCCCTTCGCCAGCCAATCCTGACGCAAATAACCGCATGGAACTGATCGATCTTCGAGATCCGTCAAAGAGAGAGGGAAAAGACCTATTACGTTTCGCATGACGGTGATTGATGTGAAGAAACATTTCATAACGATGCTCCTGGGGATCTGTGTTTTTTCGTTATTCTCCTGGACTCCAGCCCTGCACGGGGCCGGCGAGAACGAGGGCCCGGCAGGCACATCAACTGACCAAACACAAACCGCCGCAGATACGGAGACAAAGGAACCACAGAAAGCAGCCAAGAACGGTGTGCCCCCTGATTGGGTGGCCAGAGCGGCCAGGTAGCGTGCTTTGGGCTGGCCGCGAGGCATCGAGAATGAAGAAGGAACGTTTACAATCTACCAGCCGCAGATCAAACAGTGGGACTACAACGTCATTGAGTACGGGACGGCAATTGAAGTTGTTCTACAGGATAAAGATGAGTCGGTTTACGGTGCCGTGGAGCTTAAAGGGATAACAGATACCGATTTTGATGAACGACTGGTGCAAATCAGAAACAGCGAGGCCTCCAAAACCACGTTCCAGGAAGGGTGACCTGACCCCCATGCTTTCGCTATGAAGGCGAGTAAAACGTCCCACGCCCTTTTCCCCGTCGGACGAGTTTTTGTTTTGCTACAAGTTGTTGCAGATGTTTCTTGATCGTGTTTCGGTTGGCTCCAAGAGCATTGGTCAAGAATGCCACGGAAACACGGCCGTGTTCCCTTGCCAGGTCCAGGATCTTTGCGGACAATTCCGGTAGCGGTCGTGCTTTCTTTTCCCGTTCAATTCTTATGAGCAATTCGTCTTTCTGTTTCCTTAGCATCTCAAGAAAGAACTCCGCCCACCCCGCGGAGATTTCATCTTCGTTCAGATGCTCCGTCTGGGTCTGGCGGAGGGTTGCGTAGTACTTGTCCTTGTTGGCTTCAACGATACGCTCATGCGAACTGTATCGCACAAACTCGTATCCTCCACGAAGCAGAAGAAGGTTCGTTAGTACTCTGGAGAGACGCCCGTTGCCGTCCTGGAAGGGATGAATAGCAAGAAAACAAACGACAAAGTCAGCAACAGCAAGAAGTGGATGCCTATCATCGTCAGCCAAGAAACGTTGGGTCCTCTCCACCAGGGATGTCATGAGCAAAGGCGTCTGAATGGGCGAAGCGGTCTCAAATATCACACCGATTTCATTTCCCTCGGCGTCGAACATTGCCACATGGTTCGGATGCTTCTTGTATTCCCCCAAATGCCATTGGTCCTTTTCAGAAAACTGTAATAACACCTTCTGCAAATACTTAATGTTGTTTTCGGTCAATTCGATCGCGTCAAACTGTTCCTGAATCAATTCGAGAGCCTTTGCGTAACCAGCCACCTCCTGCTCGTCTCGCGTTCGGAAGGACCGGATATCAATTCCTTTCAATAGAGAGGAGACTTCACGATCGCTTAGTCTGGCTCCTTCGATGCGGGTCGAGGAGCCAATGGATTCGATTGTGGCAAGCACGCGATAGGTGGCTAAGGAGTCTCTTGAAAGAGCCTGCATCCCCTTCCAATACCCTTTAAACTCGTCGATTTCAGCTATCAGCCGAATGATCCGTGAGGTCATGAGATAGTCCTTTTATCCGTTTTTGTATCCATTTTTACCCATTATGGCACCGAAGTCAAGAGAAAGTGGATAATATTGGATAAATAATTGGATAATAACACGTTCCGGCCCCTCTCGGGCGGGACTCTGGTTGACTGGCCTTTACCCAAAACAGCCGGCCAAACTAATGGCGGGTGAATCCGCCAGGCTAACGGCGGATGAACTTTGAGCCGAAATGGGTAAAGGTTCATTATCTCGAATACCTGAAGCCGAGGATTCTTCAAACCTGCTTGCCAAAGTCTTGGATATTTGAGGGCGCCAGTTTTGCAATCTCACCTCCCAATATCATAACATTCTTGGATTGACCAAAGCTATGGCTACCGGGGAAGCTGAGCATAACCCGCGGTTGCAAACTAGCCAACTCATAGGGTATAGGAGGACGCAAATCTCTCAGAACTCGCCCGGAAATGAGAACTGATAGGATGCGACCAACGAAAGAACCCGTACTTGTAAGAAGATTGGCTGTTTAGGAGAGAGAAAGTGGCAATACATGAATTGGCCGGCCAACCGGCCCCGAAATCACTGTTGGCAGACATTCCAAAGCTCATATCGGCCTACCACACCAACAAGCCGGACGTGTCCGACCCCGCTCAGCAGGTCTCGTTCGGAACGTCTGGACACCGGGGATCGTCCCTGAAAAACAGCTTCAACGAAGACCACATCCTGGCCATCAGCCAGGCCATCGGGGAATACAGAGCATCCAAAAACATTACGGGGCCCCTCTTCATGGGCATGGACACACACGCCCTTTCCAAACCTGCCCTGGCCACTGCCCTTGAGGTCTTTGCTGCTGCCGGTATTACCATCATGATCCAGAAAGACCTGGGGTACACGCCCACGCCTGTCATCTCGCACGCCATTTTGACTTACAATAAGGGCAGAAAACAGGGGCTGGCCGATGGCGTGGTGATTACGCCATCTCATAATCCGCCGGAAGACGGCGGCTTCAAGTACAACCCGCCGGAAGGTGGACCGGCAGACACGGAAACGACAAGGACGATCCAGGATAGAGCCAATGAGATTCTCCGTGAAGGGGGGCCAAACACAAAACGCGTGTCGTTTGAGAAAGTGCTGAAGGCCGATTCCGTGCACGAGTATGACTACATTGGACCCTACGTTACTGACCTTAAGCATATCATGGACATGGAGGCCATTGCCGGCGCGGGCCTTCAAATTGGAGTGGACCCCTTGGGGGGGTCGGCGATACACTTCTGGGACCCTATCGCAGAACAGTATGGGCTTTCTATGGAGGTAGTCAATCGCACTGTTGACCCTACCTTTTCCTTCATGACCCTGGACAAGGACGGTAAGATCCGCATGGATTGCTCGTCGCCTTACGCCATGGCAGGTTTGATCAAACTGAAAGACAAGTTTGACATCGCCTTCGGCAATGACACGGACACGGATCGCCACGGGATTGTTACAAGAAGCTCCGGACTTCTCAACCCGAATCACTACCTCTCTGCATCGGTTTGGTATTTGTTTCAGAACAGGTCGGGCTGGCGGCAGGACGCTGCTGTAGGCAAAACACTTGTGTCCAGTTCCATGATCGACCGGGTGGCCGCCCACTTGAAGCGAAAACTCTCCGAGGTGCCGGTGGGGTTCAAATGGTTTGTGGACGGACTTCTGGATGGCTCTTACGGCTTTGGCGGTGAGGAAAGTGCCGGTGCCTCATTTCTAAGAAAAGACGGCACGGTTTGGACCACGGATAAGGACGGGATCATCATGGACCTGCTGGCCTGCGAGATCACCGCCAGGACCGGCAAGGATCCCGGAGAACTTTACAGAAGCCTGGAGGAAGAATTTGGCAGCTCCGTGTACGAACGTATCGACACCCCGTGCACCCGTGAGCAAAAAGAAGCATTCAAGGGTCTCTCCCCTGACATGGTCACGGCAAACGAACTTGCAGGTGAGGCCATTGCTGCAAAGCTCACCCGTGCACCCGGCAATGACGCACCCATAGGTGGATTGAAGGTCGTTACGGAAAATGGCTGGTTTGCTGCACGCCCCTCAGGCACGGAGGAAATCTATAAACTGTATGCGGAGAGCTTCAAAGGGGCAGAACATCTACGAAGGATCCAGGAAGAAGCGCAGACCATCGTCAATGCTGCATTTGGTGCAGCAGGGGCATCATAAGGCAGGGTCAGGGCTGATCTTCGCCACTTTTCGTCATCTCTTCCCTCTCCCTTTCGTACTGATCGTAAGGGGGATGCTCTCGGTTAAGCGGTACCGGGCCATCAGGGTGCTCCATCTCATGCATGGTATGAGACATGTCATAAACCCCCTGACAAGTCCCCTTGACAATCTTGTCCTTTTTCGCACAGGCAGGAAGCCATATGATGAGAACAAAGATGACAAGCGCGTTGCACATTGCTTTCATGCAGTTATTCCTTATATGCCAGGTTGACACTTAATGGACGTTCCCAATTCCATATCAAAAAAGCCACGATTGTAAACACAAATCTCGGCTTTTCGAATGGCTCTCTTACTACATGGGCTACATGTCAACCAAAAACCCGGACGATGCTTTCATGCGCCTCATAATGTGGCCGGAGTCAATGGGGCTTCTGCCACATCGTCAAGTATGATTGGGAGGGTCATTTTTCGCCGATAGGACTTATCCAGGGCTTTCGGTTGCTGCATCGTAAGTCAGGTGATATGTTTTGCCACATGGAAAACAGAATCAAGCTTGGAATCAGTGCCTGCTTACTGGGTGAGAAAGTACGCTACGACGGTAGTCACAAGCTGGACCGGTTTCGCGCTGACACGCTGGGAAAGCATGTTGAATACGTCGCGGTGTGCCCCGAGTTTGAGTGCGGTCTTGGGGTGCCCAGAGAGCCCATGCACCTGGAGGGCGCTCCCGATGCCCCCCGTCTTGTCACCAACCACACTAAACAAGACCACACGGAGCAGTTGCTTACATGGGCAAGAAGACGGCTGGATGAACTCGAGGGAGAAAATCTTTGCGGCTTTGTCTTTAAGCGGAATTCCCCGAGCTGCGGCGTGCAACGGGTAGAGGTCTACAACGCAAAAGGGATCCCCGTGAAGGAAGGAGTAGGCATTTTTGCACGGCTATTCATGAAACACTTCCCCATGCTCCCGGTTGAGGATGAAGAAAGACTCCAGGACGCCAAGGTCCGAGAGGATTTCACTGAGAAGTGTCGGAAGTCGATGTCTACTGTTTAAGGCGTGACCCCGATTCGTATCTGAGCCTGTCTTTTCTATCTCTGCAGGGCTTTCAGAAAGTCATGTCCGATGGGACTCGAAGGATGTTTTTCCACCATCTGACGGGCCACGCCCTCTGCCTTTTCCAGTTGACCTCTTTTCATGTAGTAATTAGCCAGCACGTAAAGATAATCCAGGTTGTCAGGCGCAAGCTCTACCGCCCTCTGTAGTGCTGCTTCGGCTTTGGCATCCTGTTTAAGGTAATCCAGGATCAACCCCAAATTGTAGTGAATCCGGTCCCGCTCCGGAAGTCCCTTGGCAGCCCTTTCCAGGTATACCGCGGCTTCGTCATATTGCTCCATCTCTCCCAGAAGGAGCCCTAAGGAATAGGCAGCATCATATACCTCAGGGTGGGCCTCCGTAACCTCGCGAAGCAGGACTTCCGCCTTATCGTTTTCTTTTCTCTGATAGTACAACATGGCGAGATTCACCTTAGGGGGGTAGGACAGCTCGTCAATGCGGATAGCTGCCTGGTAGTTCCGGATGGCATCTTCCGGCCGATTCAAGGCAGTATAGACATTCCCCAGATTGAACCGTCCGAAGGCGAAATCTGCAGAGTATTCCATGGAGGTTTCGAATTCATTTAGGGCAATCTCGAACACTTTTTGTTCGTCTGGGGTCAGGAGACTTGAGGGTTGTCCGGCCAGCCTCTGGGCAGCTTCCATTCGAACAGCCTTCACAGGATCATAGAGCAGCGGGGCAATCATCCGGACAAAATCCTTCTCCTCGCTGAGATTGAGCCTCTCGATAGCGGTTCGACGGATGAGCGCCTCATCATCCATCAAGGCCAGCTGGAATGCCTCGGTTGTGTCGGCTCCGGGGTATGCGGTCAGGAGAGACAGAGCCGTGGCCCGGACAATCACGGGATAGAGCGGGTCCCCGGCCAGCCCTATCAGCGCTTCCCGGCCCTTGGGCAGACTTTTTCGTCCATCCTCGATAGTTTTCGCATAATGGGGTCTTCGCCCCGGACCATACCACTTTGTCATGTACTCGTCGGACCACTTGTCGGTTTTGTCAATGTGACAGCGGCTACAACCATTGGGCGTACTCAGTTTCATGCTGAGGTCGGGACGGGGAATCCGAATGCTGTGGTCCGGCCGGTAATCGATGACCATGTACTGACGGCCGGGCATGTGGCACTGGACACACTCGGCACCCGTGCCGACCTCAAAGAGTACTTTGCCGTCAGCAGACTTGACAGGCTCGCCCTTTTCTCCCTTTTTCTTGTGAAAGTGATGCGCTTTGGTGTCATACTCACCGGCCCGATGGCACTGGAGACACAAATCGTTTCCTTCCTTCAGCAGTTTGACGCTGTGTACATCGTGGCAGTCACTGCAGCGCACATCCCGATGGTACATCTTACTCTGTGTGAACGATCCGTAGACGTAGACTTCCTCCAATACCTGCCCATCTGAAAAATAGAGGCCTTCGCTGAGAAGCGTGGGGAGCAAGCTGTCCAGAAGATCGGGTTCAGCGTGGGTGTAGTCCCCAAGCGCCGCGCGCCGGGAATGACATGGTGCGCACAGCTCTACCAGGGCCCTCGAGCCCAGTTGAGATGTTTTCACCATCAGCTCGTAGTTTTCTACTTGCGGCCTGGCCATGTCCGGCAGTTCCGCCCATTCCACATGCCGCGACCCGGGGCCGTGACAGGCTTCGCAGCCCACATCAATGTCTGACCACGTGGTTTGATACGTGTCGGAATCGGGATCGTAATTCTTTTTCAGGTTGGTCGAATGACATTCCGCACACATGCCGTTCCAGTTCTGCCCGGCATTGGTCCAGTGAAGCCAGTCATCGTAATCAGGCGAGTCATCGGGATAAAGGTGATACCATTTCTTTTTATCCACATCCCAGGCAATGGGAAGACACTGCCACCGACCCCCGGGAAATGGGACCAGGTACTGCTGGAGGGGGTACCAGCCAAACGTGTGCGTGACTTCGAATTCACGCATCTCACCGCCCGGCCCTTGTGTGAAAGCAAAGTATTGACCATCCTTGCGATAGAACCGCGACTCGACATCATATATCTTAAATACAGCATCCTCGAAATTTGCCAGAACCGTCTTTTCGTTTGCCACATCCATGGCATGGTCGTGGTGGGAGTCCAACCATTTGTCGTATTCCTTCTTGTGACAGTCCAAACACTTCTTGCTCCCCACGAATTCGGCTATTGGCTGCCCAGAGACCTTCTCTCCCGTGGGACGAATAACCTTAACCTTCAGGAGGTAGAAAGGTATCGTCAGGACGATGATGACAGTGGCAAGTAGCCCGGTGAGTTTCCAGCGTCTCATAAAGGGTAACCGTTATACGTTCAAGCTGTCGTATGCATCGCGAGAAAATGGTTAGGTTGGATAGACCACCTGTTCCTGCCGAAATTCTGACCTTCTGACAGGTTTGCCAGTATTGACTTTCACAATGTTGTTCTCAATTGCCACCGGATAGATGTCGAGCGACCGGGGAGCCGGCGGGCTGATCACCTCTCCCCTAATGTCAAAGGCCGACCCATGGCACGGGCACGCAAATTTCTTCTCCTTGTCCTTCCAGGGGACGGTGCAGCCCAGATGCGTGCACTTTCGGGACACGGCCAGAAACCCCCCGTCTTCCAAACGACAGAGATAGAATCTGCCCCTTACAAAGGCCGTGACAGAATTGACAGCAAACTCCTCTGCAGGACCGGCGTCCACGATTGCTTCACCAGCCCCCTTCCCTTGCCGGGGTTTTCCTCCCCGGAGATATGCTATGACCAGGCCTGCAAACTCCACCAGAGCAACGAACCCAAGCCCGACCCATAGCCAGGTCAAGAAGCTCCTCCGACTAACTTCACCTTGATCGGTTGTCTCTTTTTTCGGTCTATTCTTCATTTCATCACACGGGTTAGAAAAACGGCCACGATAGAGTCATTCCCGAGCCTCGAAACCAGATTCCCGTTAGGGTTAAGATGATGAAGGCGGTCAGAAAGAGAACGAATACCATCTGGACAGCCTCGTTTCTATTGGCGGAGTACCTGCTTTTCATGATGCGGTAGAATCCCCAGACGCCGACCATGATCACAACGAGTGGGACCAGTCCATTGCTGATAACGGGCGGTACAACAGGCATCCATGCCGTCATATCCACAATGTACTCGTCTAAGAGAATGCCGAGTGGCGTGGCAACAATAGCTACAACAACGGCGACAAAGGCCATCTTCCGCCCCTTCAAAGAGACAAACCACACACCTGCCGCATTCGTGGGATAACGGACATAGGGAATACTAACGAGGCCAAATACGATCAGAAAAGGGATGACCACAAGCGCAAACAGGGGGTGAAAGTGCATCAGGATTTCCTGAAACCCCATGAAGTACCACGGGGCCTTTGTAGGATTCGGGCTCAGTCCAGGGTTCGCCTTGGCATCAAGTGGTGAATCAAAGATGAGAGCAAAAACCAGAATAGCGGCAATGAGGACCAGCGCTACCACAATCTCGCGCAGGATCAAGTCCGGAATTGTGGGGACTGTCTCGGTGCGGCGCGTGATGTTCTCCGTAGGCCTTCGAGGAATGACTAGCCCGCCGGCTTTTCGCACCCGCCAGAAGTGAAACCCCATGAGAATGATAATGCAGGGCGGAAGGACAGCCGTGTGGATTGCGTAGAACAGAAAAAGGGTTGCCGGCCCAATCTCCCCACCCCCGCCAATCAAATCGCAGAGTGCCCCACCCACAAAGGGAACGTATTCGAGCATCCCTGTACAGATAGTAATTGCCCAGTAGGCCAGTTGGTCCCAGGGAAGAAGATACCCCGTAAAATTGGAAAGCAGGACAGTGGCAAACAGGCCAAGGCCGAAGACCCAGTTGAACTGCCGGGGAGGATGAAAGGCACTGGTGAAAAAGACGCGCAGGAAATGCAGGAAGACGACGATCAGAAGCAGATTGGCACTCCAGTGGTGAATATTTCGGATCAGCTGACCGAACAGAACCTCGTTTTGCAGCCTAACAATGGAATCGTAAGCCTTGCCCGGAAATGGCTCGTAAGCAAACTTGAGAAGGAGCCCTGTCCCCATCAGCGTGAACGCCAGGACCACGGCCATCCCACCAAGGCCCCACGTGAGCGTGAACCTCAGGGTGCGCTCCGGAACCGTTCGCGGCCGGAAATGAAGAATTAGGCTATTGAAGAAATGCCTGTAGCCACGAGGCTTCTCTGATGGCTTCGCCATTCCCGGGAAAATGGAGTACCAAATGCGTCGAACCAGGCTGAGCTGTTCCCCGGGTGACTGATTCTGCTGCATGGGCCTCATTTCCGTGCAGACCTACTTCGTCCTGACAAATATCACGTCAAAGGTCTGGTTCAGGGCAGCTTGAAAGTAGGTCCCGCTCATGAGATCGCGCTGTGGATCATAGGTGAGAGTGTAGCTGGATCCGGGATACCCTACGTCTTCGGCTGTCCAAATGCATCGATACGCTTTTCTTCCAGCAGTTCCAGATCCGTGATCTTCCAGGTACCATCCACGGGTTCGACCGTAACATTGGCGTCATACTGGTTCTTGCGAATGTGGAGGTGCCCCCAGTGCCCCACCGAGCCCATAGCAGTCCAACTCGCACGGAACAACAGGCCCAGGGGACGGTCATCCAGGTGCTTGACATCAACATCCAGGACTTCAACTTCTTTCACACGGGCCTGGGCATTACCGGCCTGAGTCACCACCAGGGATTTTCGGTTCTGCAAATAGATGTCAGAAAGCAGGTTTCCGCTGACACTCGTGGCAAGCCGGTCGTAGACATCTTCTTCCTCCCGAAAATCAAAGGACCGGTAAATGTTCTTGAGCAAGCTGTCCAAAACAGTAACTGCATCTTCATCAGTCATCTTAGGTGCCATAGCAGCCGGTTTGGCAACTGCCACCCGCAATACGGGGTAAAGCAGAAAGCTACCGGCAACGAACAGTATCACCAGACCTATATACAAGCCGACGGGTCTGGCATCCTGCCGGCGTTTCCGGATTTGCAAAGCCACGGGCAGCAGCGCCAGCAGGCACAGGACACTGGCAAGTGGTATTTTCATTGTTGTCAGGGATTCGTCCACCTCTATGCCGACAACAGTGGGGATTTGATAAGTTTTGAGGGAATTGGTCCATGTGAGCACATTGCTGTCGGGAGTCACGTCAGAGGGAAATGGACCGGCCGGGTCAACTGCATCGATGGGGACCTTCTGAATACGGTCTGACCATAGGTTCCATTCGCTCGTGACTTCCTGCGGGATTCCCTCAGTCAAATAGGTAATGATCACGCCCACCATGGTGGTATTGATCGGTAACTGCTCGGACTGCTCAATGAATGTGGAGGCTGTGGTGGAGTACTTGACAAAGGACGTGCGATCCAGAATCGGTCGTAACTGTTTCCCATCGATAAGGACTTTGTCTCGTTCGAGAAGAAACTCCCCGACCCGTTTCTTCAATTGTTCGTTTTCATCTGCCTCGATGAATTCATTACCCCGCAGGCCCAGGTCCATCCACGCCGCAAGATCCTTCACTCTCGCCAGGATTTCATGACGTACCTCATAAGGTTCAATATACAAAAAGGACATGACGCCACTGCGCTGCCACCGCTTCATGTACTTCTCTTCATATTCCGAGTACCAGGGATCATACCAGTCCAACACTACCGTCGACGATTCTGCCAGGTATTTGAAATCATGAAGCGGCACCCCCTTATGGTAGGTCATCAACCCGATCGGCACCTTGCCTATTTTCCCTCCATCACCAAGGGGGGGAATGATAGTCAACGAACTTGGCTGCTTCGTAAAAGGATAGACAAGCTCGGCATAGAATACACGCTTGTCCTCAGGTGGTCCGGGGATGGGTTCACCTGTGTAGGGGTTGATCTTCAAGCCAATTGGGGAAGGGCGTTCCTTGCGCAATCGTGGCTCGATCAGCTTCAACGTGGCCTGCAGTTTCTTCCCGCTATCAGCTATTATCTGAAAGTCCTTGTCGGAAAACTCCCGCATACGATCGGCGAGCGGTGGTCTTTCAATATCAGAACCTTCAAAGAACTCAGCGGGTATGAGGCGGTCAAACGTCACGATGTCACCGATATAGATCTCAAGATCAACTCTTACGTGATCCTTGTCGATATAGATCTCGGCGATATTGGGGGCATTCTGCGCGCCGGAGAGATTCATCCAGTCGGCATTTGCTGGAAGGCAAACAATCCAAGAAAAGAGGATAAGAAAAGATATGACAAGAAAAGATGGCTTATTCATCCGTGAATCCCGCAAAAAGCGTTAGTGTTTTTTTGATGCGGTGCTTTGGTCTTTGTCTGGGTCGTCATTACGTCATAAGCAGACATAGAAAAGAATCCAACACCGGAGCCGGCGTCAGCCTATCCTATTTGCGGTCAACGACGTCCACAATGGGGTGAATACCTTATTTTCTTACAGAAAACCACTGTATTTTGGAGGGGTGCACAGGGATAGAAGCGCAGTATTGCACCCGGGAAGACGCACCTCACCTTCCTTGCACTGGAAGATCAGGCACGCCCTTTGGGCTGGGAGATATTGTTCAACAGGATAGTGTCAGCAATCAATTACGTCTCAAAGGCACATTTGGCACGTCTTGTGCATTTTTCGCAGGAACAGTTTCTATCTTAAAACGTGTCTGGAGGTAGTTTATGATGCACGGCACAGGACAGATCAAGAACAGCTATGACAAAGAGTACCAAGTGCGGGGTGACGTATTTGTCCTTCTGGAGTCAAATGGCACCAAGCTGGTAGGGTCAATGAGACAGATTAGCGCCAATGGACTTAGCTTTCACTACATCGGCACGGAAAAACCACTGAATGACGAAGGTGAACTGGCCATATGTTCTGGCGGCAAGGATTTCTTCTTGTACAATGTTCCCTGTAAAATCCTTTTTGATTCAAAGGCTTACGAGAACCACCCCAGCCCTATAAGCATGAGGCGTTGTGGGGTCCGGTTCGGAGAATTAGAGAGTAAACACTCTACAGAAATAGAATACTTCATCCGGAACCACACCTGGGATGAAGTATGAATGACAAGCCCAAACCAGGGAGGAGGTCTTATCATGTACGTTGAAGTACTTTTGATTCTGGGAATTTTTGCTATCGTTGCCCTCTTGATGGAGATGCAGGTTCAAGACATCCAGAAGAAGGTTAACTACCTTGTAGGTAAGGGGCCTGTCCCCTACTCATTTAAGTAGAACCGGCTTATTAAATCGTCAAAGAACTGACGTTAAGCCGACAATCCCCCCTGCCGGCAGGAAGGGGGGGCTGCATTCCCGTACGCCCATCGACCCACCTTCCCCGAAATACGACTCTCATTCCGGGAAAATACTGTATTTACCCCATTGTTATTCCTGATGTTTCTCAGTATATGTCAAACCCTAACCTTTATAAATATCTGTGTGGCAATCAGAATCAAGGAGGACTTCACAGAGAGGAGGAATTATGACACTTTTAGAAGTAAGGAGCATGCTGGCATGGTGTACGGTAATGAACTTTGGACTACTGATATGGTGGTTTTTGTTTATCTCTATGGCGCATGATTGGACGTATCGGATGCATAGTAAGTGGCACAAGATATCTGTTGAGAAGTTCGATGCGGCCAACTACGCAGGCATGGCCTTTTTCAAGGTATTTGTGTTCGCGTTTAACCTTGTGCCGTATCTTGCCTTGCGAATAGTTGGTTGAGTTTCAATAAAAACTGCAAATCGCATTGATGACGATTTGCAGTTTCGGCCCTTCCCTTTGTGATTCTTGGTGCCCCCGGCGTGATTCGAACACGCGGCGCAAGGATTGGAGGGGAAAAGGCACCTTACGTTCCTGTGGGTCCCGACTTTTCTACGTATAGTCTAAATCAGTGAAACCATTCCTCTGGCGGGACAATAAGGAAGTCCTGTAATGCAATGCCGCCTTCCCCAACGAGTAGTTTTCTTCCTACGTGGAATTCTCTGGAGAATGCCTCAATGCCTGGAAGGATCTCTTTTCTGCGTCCGCTTTTGACTTCAATTGCTACGAGAGAACGGCCGCGACACAGCACGAAATCGACTTCACGATTTCGACCTGACCAGTAGAAGACTTCAATGCCCTTACCTCTGAGCCCATTGACGAGACTTGCTCCAACAGCTGATTCAACCAGACGCCCCCAGTAATCGCCATGCTCCTTCGCCTCTTCGAGACTGATATCAGATTGAGCGGTCATCAGCGCCGTGTTCAGGATTTGGAGTTTAGGACTGGAGGCCCTTTGGCGAACCCGCTGGCCCGCGTATTTCTGCAGCCCTGTTAAGAGCCCTGCGCCATCTAGAAGGCTCAGATAGTGAGCAAGCGTAGTCGTGTTGCCGGCATCTTGAAGTTGACCAAGCATCTTCTGATAAGAGAGAACCTGCCCTGAATAGGAGCAACCTAGTTCAAATAGGCGGCGCAGGAGAGCCGGTTTGTCAACTCGGGTCATGAGCAGAATGTCTCGTGAAATAGTGGTCTCTATGAGGGAGTTATTGATATAACTTGACCACCGCTGTCGGTCGCCGACCAGGTCGACGGCTCCAGGGTATCCCCCGTAGAACACATATTGAGGGACGCTCCACCCAAAGGCCTCTTGCATTTCTGATAGCGACCAGTGCATGACGGGTATTATCTCAAATCGTCCGGCAAGGCTCTCAGTAAGGCCTCGCTGTACAAGCAGAGGTGACGACCCCAAAACAACCGCATGCAGGAGCAGTCCGTTTCGAGAATCCTCGTCCCACAAACGTTTTACGCTTTCCGACCAGCCGGAGACCTTCTGTACTTCATCCAGGACAAGGAGGCCTTTCTTTGCACCCTTTGCGGCCTTCAGCTTCGTCCGTGCCACATTCCACTGCTGTTCGATCCAGACATGGTCCTTCAGGGTGGGTTCGTCTGCAGAGGCATAGTGAGTTGGGAACTTGGTGTCAGCCATAACCTGTTGAGCAGCTGTAGTTTTTCCCGTCTGCCTCGGGCCGGAGAGGACCTGGATGAATCGGCGCGGCTCTGATAACCTGGTTGATAGCTCTGCGTACACTGATCTCTTGAACATTGGATTCTCCAAGGGAATACAATTTACTCAGCGTTTTGAGTAATTTTACTCAATACGCTGAGTATTTGTCAAGAACAAATTGTCGGAGGGAGTCTTGTGCTGCTGGAGATCCAGCGGTGATTGGTGCCCCCGGCGTGACTCGAACACGCGGCGCAAGGATTAGGAATCCTTTGCTCTATCCCCTGAGCTACGGGGGCATGTAAATTGGGCGGTATTTTAGGTCATACGTAATGTGGAGTCAATAAGAAGTATGTCAGAGATGATGGCCCAGTGAAGACAATATGGCAATACTGTAAGCCCAAACTCTCACCGCGCATCCGCAAGATCCGGACTTAAAAAAGGCAGAGTCATTTCTGACTCTGCCTTCTAAAGAATTACTTTCTGCTTAGCCGCAAAATCGAGGTCTAGTGAGGTTCCTTTACAGGCGCTGCCTCCGTGGGATGAACAGCCTCTTTAGCCATACCAGCGGCTTCGTCTACAGCGTGTTCACCCTCCTTGACCATAGTAGCGGCGGCTTACTCAGCAGAGTGCTCAGCCTCCTCGGCCAAGGTAGCGGCTTCTTCTTCAAGGTTTGAACCCTCCTCAGCCATTGTGGAGGCAGCTCCCTCTGCAGAGTGCTCAGCCTCCTCGGCCAAGGTAGCAGCTTCTTCTTCAAGGTTTGAACCCTCCTCAGCCACTGTAGCGGCAGATTCCTCAGCCGGTGCGGGCGCGGGCACTGCGTACTCAGTGACAGCGTGCTCCTTAGCGGGCACCTGCGTTGCCTCTTCTTTTTCACCGCAACCCATAAGCATTAACGTTGTGGACGCCAAAAACACAAAAACTGTTACTGTC
>JAQBAU010000280.1:0-28469 GCA_032126655.1 Desulfobacterales bacterium | reverse complement strand
TCGAGCGATTGCCCCTTGAGGTCAATTCTGATGACTTCGTTTTTGACAATCAGATGCTTGCCCAAATCATCTGGTTTGACTATTTGATCGCCGAAATCAGCTGCCCGACCAACTATTTCCCCGAAGCTTCAACTATCAATTTCTGGAGCAGCGTCAAGTACGGCATAGGATGCCTGTTGACGGGAATCGTATTTCGTCTTGTAAGGATGAAGCTAATCACCTCAAGGTTATTTCCCAGAAATGCGTAAGGCATTATAAATACGCCGCGATCTACCGGTCTGCTTGATCCTGGTCGCGACAACCCTAGGCACGCTAGCATCAAGGCTCTTGCCGTCAGAGAAAAGGCGGATTTGCTGCAAGACGACTTTTCCCATTGGGTTCCATGCATAGGAGAGAACTTGGTGGCAGAATTTGATCGAAAACACAAGTTGTTCCCGAATCTGGACACCCCCCCATTTCCGCAATCTCTTCTCCTATTAGCATTCTTTCTCTCTGGTGTAAGCGGACTTGTGTACCAGATTGTCTGGGTACGCATGTTGACCCGATATCTGGGTTCCACCACCGCAGCAACTGCTACGGTGCTTTGTGTGTTTATGGGTGGACTTGCCGTGGGCGCCTTCATAGGCGGCAAAATCGCGGACCGGGTAAGGGCCCGTTTGCTTGGATATGCCGTGCTTGAGATTGGCATTGCCTTAAGTGCTCTGCTTTCCTCTTTTGCAATTATGGCCGTACTGGGTGGCTATTATGTCGCCTTATACGATACTTTCGGCAGGAGTTACTTATATCTAACAACAGTCAGAGTTCTTTTTTCCATGATGTGCCTTTTGCTCCCCACAGTGCTCATGGGCGCAACGCTGCCCATATTGGTTGCCTTCGTTAGTCATCACAGGTCTCACTTCCAGCATGGTCTCGGTCGGCTATATTCGGTGAATACGTTTGGCGCCGTATTGGGAGTATTGATAACCGGCTTCTTTCTAGTCGGCAATATTGGAGAGAGTTCATCCCTGCTCGTTGCTGCACTCCTTAACCTCATTGCAGCATGCGTCGCCTATATGCTTCAAGCACGCTCAAGCACTGGAACTGATATCTCCCAAACCCCCTCTCATGTGGGAGGTGAGGCGTTAGTGCCTGTTGCATATCCCAGGGTGATCCGGTTCTGGTCAAGAACAACAATCTTTGTTAGCGGATTTACCGCCCTATCCTATGAAATTATCTGGACCCGGCTTTTGCTGCTGCCGCTCAAGACAAGCATATATGCATTCAGTTTTATGCTGGCACTGTTCTTGGTAGGGATCGCTTTTGGGAGCTGGCTTTCGACACGCTTCTCTATTTCTAGGGAGAGACCTGTATCAACGTTTGCAGCCATTGAAGTTCTTATCGGGTTTCTGACTGCCTTGGGAATGCTCGTGTTTTCGTTTTTCGGTCAGATGTCAAAGGGTTTTACCCGGGAGTTCTACTTTGGGATCGTCACTTGTGTACTGATGGTTCTGCCTGTTGCGGTAGCCTTTGGTTGGCAGTTTCCTGTGGCCGTGAGGTGTTGTATCTCCGATTCAACTGCTCCTGGTAAAGAAACCGGAGCCGCCTATTTCGCAAACACGCTTGGCGCAATCTTGGGCAGTGTTGCGGCGGCGTTCATCCTGATCCCTGTTCTCGGCACAGCTATGGCCATGGTGATACTAGGTCTACTCAACATCCTCCTGGGTTTCATATTGTTTATCGTCAGCCCGGACGCTGAACGGGGGAGACTACCATGGGTGGCAGGTTTCCTATCCTGCTGTTTTGCCTTCATGGCTTTTGGTGTCGGCAACCCTTATGAAACCATAATGCGTGAGCGTGTCTTCCAGTATTTGGGTCCCAATGCACAAATGTATGCCTTCTATGAAGGTGTCACTGGAACGACGGTACCTGCCGGATCACTCGAACATCCCTTGGCCCGCCACCTGTTTGTCAATGGCATTGGAATGACGTTACTTGTGAGTGAAACAAAACTCATGGCTCATTTGCCTTTAGCGCTGGTAGAGGATCCGGAGCGGGTGCTGGTGGTCTGCTTTGGTATGGGGACCACTGTTCGCTCTGCAAGCAGATTCTCAACAGAAGAAATCCACATCGATGCAGTGGACATCGCTCCGAGGGTTTATGATTGCTTCCAATACTTTCACTCTGATGCCGAGGAAATCATGTCCCTACCCAACGTCGATCTGCATACAGAGGACGGTAGGAATTTCCTCCTCGTACACAGCAACCTTTATGACGTGATCACCATTGATCCCTCGCCTCCTATCCACAGTGCAGGTACCGTGAATCTTTATACTCGGGAATTTCTGGAACTCTGCAAGTTGAGAATCCAGGAAGAGGGCGTGGTGTGTCTCTGGCTTCCTCCTGGGCCTGCAAGCGAACTGCTCATGGTTATGAGGACGTTCGTCAACGTCTTTCCCGGGGCCAGTCTGTGGGGCGGACTTACCCACCCTGGGTTTTATCTGATTGGTGGGCACCGGTCATTTGGACAGACTCATAAGAGTATCGAAGCGCTTGCCAAGCAGCTTAGCGAGATCCAAGATCTATCCGAATGGGATCATCGTCTTAAAAACGAAAACCTTCTGCGGCAGCTTTATCTCATGGGACCCACTGCTTTTTCCAACCTGACCCAAAATTCCCCGGAAGTGACTGATGACCATCCCTACACCGAATTCCCAATGTGGCGTGGTGTACTTACCCGCAAGGTTCCTCATCTAGAATCGAGTGGAGTCCGGCAGTTTCTGGCAAGATCGAGAGGGGCACAGAACCCTGAACCATAAAATCTCCTTGATGTTGCCTGAACTTGTTTCCTATTATTCCTCCTTCATTGCATGGTAGCGCCCTGTCTGAAAAATAGGGGACGTCCATGAAATTTCAACTTTCTCTACAAAGCTTCTCGAGATTCTTTTGTTTCACCGTGGTTTGGCCGCGCCCAATGGTCTCCCCTAACGCTTACGTAGCACCGTTCAGCATCCGCCATTCTCAACGGAAAGGATGTTGATGTTTCGTGGGCGCTAAATGCATTGACTCCCTGGAGTTTTTCGGGACAGTATGAGGAACCTCATTATTTGAGTCGGATTGATTGGTAGATCTTATGCCAAGAACGTCTAAAAAACCTCTCGCTTCAAATATCCGCGATTATGTAAAGGCATCAAGAGTCGAGACGCACCCTTAAAAAGCCCATTTTTTGTTCCCAATCCGGTTTCGATATGTGTTCGATATAGTAAGGTTTCGTTGAGTTATGATCATAGCAAGTAGCTAATAATCCGTCGGCTTCAAATATTCAACGTAAGGGCAAGCACCTATAGTTTTTGGCTCCAGAAACCAAAAACTTTATCTTGTACCAATATCCATCTCTCCATAGCCCAACCTCTTCGTCCACAACAACTATTTTTTCATCAGTATTTTTTCCGCAAAATCGGGTGTTGACTTCTGTACGAATTCCGGTATCTTGCACATGGCCACGGAGATGATCCCCATCCCGGTTCTTTAGATAAGTACCATTGATGACTGAAGCTCCCCGCAGTCCCAACAAATCGGGACGGGGAATGCGCCCGCTGTTGGAATTCAGTGAATAACACACCAAATAATAATCAGTTCTACAAGAGTTCGTCTTTCCTGAGTGTTTCATGCCTCATATTTTTTGTTGTAATTTTCTTTGCTCCTGCTCTTTTTTGGTGTGCCTCCGTATATAGCGTGGATCTTCGCTACGTGCAAACGCCGATCAGGTGGTTTCTATTCAAAGGAGAAAACGGAACCATTTTCCCACTCTGGACAGAGGCTATAGCTTGCGGATACCCCATCCACGCCTATGGAGAAGGTGGACTCCTTTATCCTTTGAATTGGCTTATTTACCCGTTTTTACCGATCCCTATTGCTCACGATGTGACACTCATGGTCCATATTATAATTGCAGGGGTGGGGATCTTATGTTGGGGCAGAAAAATCCACGAGAATATTACAGCTTCACTTGTATCTGCTGTGGTGTTCATGTTTTCGGGGCAGATGTGTGTCCATTTTGGACATCCGAACTCGATTCAAGTCTGTGCGTGGATTCCATGGGCCTTTTTGGCATTAGACGCGAACCGGCATATACTTCGGCCAGCTTCGGCTGTGTGGCTTGGCCTCTGCATTGCATTAATGTTGCTTACGGGTGGACCTCAAATTACTTTCTATGCATTGGTTGCATTGACAATCTATGCAGTATGGTCCAGCATGAGTCGCCCCTGGTCGGCCAGACTTCCAACCATACTTGGAATAGGCACCATTATCGGGTTATTGCTTGCAGCCCCCCAAGTGCTACCGACTCTTGAGTTTGCCTCTCTTTCTTCTCGTTCGTCCGGAATGACATATGAAGCACAGCTCGTAGGAACGGTTTCTTGGGGGCAACTTCTCTGGATTATCGCACCTCTCTGGGACAAGGTAGATGCAATTGGCGTTACATCGGCCAGTATCGGTTACGTTGGAATGACAACTGCACTTTTGCTACTTGTTTCCATTTGGAAAAATAGAATACGATTTAGTGCATGCTGGTGGGTAATACTATTTCTATCCCTTTTGCTTTCAATGGGGGATAGCTTCCCGTTGAATGTCTGGATCTACCAATTACCTATTCTTTCATGTTTTCGAGGCCATGGACAATTCCTTTTTGTGAGTACATTTGCCGCATCTGTGCTTGCAGGGTATAGCGCAGATAGTCTGCTGAAAATGATCAAAGACAACCGGCAGAAGAGCCTCTTTGGGATCTTCATCGTCTTGTTGGTTTTCTGCGACCTTAATTATTTTGTGCGTCCGCTGGTGTCATTCTTTGACAGAAGAGCCCAAGAAGCGGTACCTCAGGCTCTGTCTGTTCTGTCAGGCGGTGGGCGTTATTTGAGCATCAATACCCTGCCGATCTTCATGCACGAGATCGAGAAAAATAAGATCCAACCACAACACTATGCGAGATATTTCAGCGCACGTGAGACTCTGAATGATAACCTTGGAATGCGTTACGGCCTGCAATCAGTATGGTGGTACACAGGGCTTCAGCACCAACGGATAGTGGACGCCTTCTCAGAGCCCACCCAAGACCTCTTTTCTCAGATGAATTGTGAATTTGTGATAAGCCCGGGACCTGTCGCAGGGCTATCACTGAAGGAGATCTGGAGGAATCCTTTTTACTGCATCTACAAAAATGAAAAAGTAGAACCGAGAGCAAGACTTGTCGAGTCCATTGTCACAACCAAACAGGGCTTGAGTACAAAGGGGACCATTCGGGGGTCAACCCGAATTCTGAAGAGTGTGTCGCATCAAGAACTTTGTTTGGAAGTGATATCCCCAGAGGCTGGCTATCTTATCTTGGCAGATACCTTCTATCCGGGCTGGAGGGTATGGGTAAACGGTGAAGAACATGAAATACGTCGCGTAAATGGTTGGATGCGCGCCGTTTCCGTCCCAGCCGGGAGAACAATAGTCGACTTCCGATATTACCCCGGTTCCTTCTTCCTGGGCCTGGCTGTTGCCGCAACCGGAATACTAGTCTCCATTGCAGTGGTGATTTGGCATTTTCGTAGAATGAGAAATGGCGTTCGGAAAAGTGGAGGAGATAGAACTCATATACGATACGAAACCAATCGTTTAATGGCTGTTATGATCAGCATTCGTCCTTTTTTTTTCCTTTGCATTACCGTGCTGGCCTTCGGCATTGTGGCTGAATTAGCTTCTTACTATGCCTTTCATCATTTGATCCCTCGCCATCTCCGAGACGGTGCTCTATTTGTCATCCATGGGAGGATATCGGAAGACGGCATTGTGAAGGAGCCGTTGATCGAGCCCTACATCTGGTCAAACTACAGGCCCAACCCCCGATCTGCCAAAGTTAACCGTTTCGGCTGGAGATACGGGGGGACACCCAAGAGCACATCTTTCAGGATCTTCTGCCTGGGCGGTTCCACGACCTGGAGTGAAAGAGCGAGCTCACCTGAGAAAACCTATCCGGCCCAACTCGAGGCCTACCTCCGCGAAAAGGGATACGATGTTGACGTGGTGAACGGAGGTGGCCCATACTACAGTTCTGCAGAATTGGTGGGCACACTTGCATTCCGCGGCATCTACACCGAGTCAGACCTTATCATCATTCACACCGGTGGAAACGACATAGAACCTCTACTGTCACCCCGCGAATACAGGCCCGATTATACCCATTGGCGGACCGTCGATCCAGAGCTGAAGTCACTTAGTAATAACGGAACCTTTAGGGTTCTGTGGAAGTTCCCGAGCTGGACATCTCGCCTGTACCTTACCCTCCGGTTAAAGCCAAATGCGTTGTATAGAATATGGGTGGGCATCCAGCTGACTTCACCCGAAAGCAATTTGCTCGCCAAAACTGACATCTCTCACCGTGAACCAGTGGGCTTGAAACGGAACCTTCGCTCCTTAATTGCCATATCCCGTGAACACGGCGCGCAACCTGTGGCAGTTACATTCAATATGCGCTACGAGAACTTGCACGGACTCGTTCCAAAGCTACTCGAAGCTAGCCCTGAGCTGCGCCAAACGGTTGTCGAACGGACAAGATTATCGATGGAGAAATCCAACGAAGCAATTCGACAGACATGCAAGGGTCTCGGTGTTCCGTTGATCCCCTTCCATGAGTTTGAACCCACTGTCCCTGGGTACTGGGTGGATCAATGCCATCTATCAGAGGAAGGGTTGAGAGAGAAAGCAGAATTTATTGGTGCATATCTCATGGAGCACAACCTTCTTGAGGCAGCGAAACGAACAAAACCAATGGAAAAAAGGGGGCGCTATTGACTAATTGAACTGATTTAGGACACCACGGGAAGAAGCTGACGCAAGACTTACGATTACAAAAAATAATCTTCAAAATAGCTAAAAATGAAACTAAGTATCATTATTCCTGTTTACAATGAAGAATCAACAATCGCTGAGGTAATGGATCGAGTCGGCGCGGTCGAGGTTCCCGGCTTTGAAAAAGAAATAATCGTGGCGGATGACGGCTCACGTGATGAAAGCCCGTCTATCATTGATAATTACCGTAGGAAATATCCCAACATAATCAAAGTTCATACTTCATTGATCAATCTGGGCAAGGGTGCCGCAATACGCTTTGGGTTAGAGTATGCAACGGGTGACGTCACACTAATACAGGATGCCGACCTTGAATTGCAGCCTGAAGAATATCCTCGGTTGGTTGAGCCTATCCTTCGCGGTGAGACAGATGTTGTGTATGGTTCGCGTTTCCGGCGTTCGGCCAAAAACATACCTTTCAAAACACGTGTGGCCAATTGGGTTCTCACAAAATTTACCAACCTGTTATATGGCAGTAAGCTAACCGACATGGCAACGGCATACAAGGTATTCCGGAGCGAGGCGATCAAAGGATTGAGGCTAAGATCGGCCCGGTTTGAGTTCGAACCGGAGGTGACAGCGAAGCTACTCACGGCGGGGTATAAGATCGTCGAGGTCCCCATTTCCTATCATCCGAGAAGTGTTGCTGAGGGAAAGAAGATTGGTTGGATTGACGGGATTGAGTACATTTACACCTTGCTCAAGTACCGATTCTTCAACTAGAGGTATTCTGAAGAAGACTTTTCGTTATGAACCTGGTAAGGGAATGTGTTTAGTTAGGGCCTGACAACTCAAGATAATGCCATATAATGGAGCATTGAGACTTCATCAGATATCCTCTTACTTCCATATCATATCTTCAATCCCGGAGATTTCTTAAGATCAAGGATGCCAAAGTCAAGATACCAAGAAAGTATCGATAACATAGCCATCGTTAATCTCTCCTTTAATATTTGCGGGTATGTCCACTCTCAAAATGTAAAGATAGGATTCCACCATCTATAGGCGGATGTCCATGTAGTCAGGTGGGTGCGAGGTAAAAAGGGGAACGCGAACTACGGGATAGCTTGGAGAGGACAGCCTACCTGCAGACGCCACACGCCTTACATAGATCCACATCACACGCCGGACTGGTTTTAGCCTGCAGCGCCTTTTCGTATTCCTCAATCAGGTAAGCCTTCTTGATACCATGGTCTATGAAATCCCAGGGGAGGATTTCGTCTGGGAGCCGCTCTCTGTAAACGTAAAAATCCGGATTGATCACGGAAGCCTTGAGCGTTTTGATCCAGTTTCCGTTGTTATCGTGTGCATCGGCCAGCAATTGAGCTACTCGGCGATCTCCGCGGGAAAGCAAGGCCTGTATGTATGCCCATTTGGGCACGTCGGCGTGTACACGGACGTTTGCCACGCGCCTCAAAGCGTCTTTTACATATTGGATCTTTTCCTTCAGGACCTTAACGTCCTCAAGGGGAACCCACTGAAAGGGAGTGGACGGTTTAGGGATAAAGGAACTGAGGCTCACACTTATCTGTCCGATCCTCTTGGCTGCCCGACTAGCTTTGAGGAATCGGTGTTTGATCTGCTTGCACAAGGCTACAATTGCTTCCACATCATCCGTGGTCTCCGTGGGAAGGCCGACCATGAAATATAGCTTCAGGTTTGGTATCCCTGCCCTCACCAGAAGATCAGCAGCGGTCAACACATCCTGCTCGGTAATCCCCTTGTTGATAACACGGCGCATCCTTTCTGAGCCTGCATCAGGGGCAATCGTAACCGTCTTAAGACCGCTTTGGCTGAGAACACTCAATATTTCAGGTGTGAGGCGATTCGCTCTCAAGGAGCTGAAAGAAAGTTCAAGATCATGGTCAAGCGCCTTTTGACAAACCTCTTCCATGTATGGAACATCTGAAACTGCAGCAGCCATGAGCCCTATACGATTCGAATCAACGGCCCCGGTCTCCAAGGAATTCTGGAGTGCTTCCAAGGATCTGAACCGCGGTGGGCGATAGACAAACCCGGCTGCACAAAAACGGCACCCGTGGGGACACCCACGCCCGGCCTCAACAAGATAGGTATCATGAAAAGTCGTGTGAGGGGTCAGGATGGTGCTGGAGGTATCCCAGGGGGAAAGATCTTCTACAACGACCCGCTTAACCTTCCCAGGGACTCCGTTCCCCGGTCGAAACTCAGAAATGGTACCGTTCGGGTGGTAGGTAACATCGTACAATGCGGGCACATACGCGCCAGGAACGCCCTGAGCTAAGGCTTGAAGAAGTCCTTTTCGGTCCGAATGACTCCTATAGACATCAAGAAAGACCTCCAGAATTGGCTCTGCTTCGCCGATCAGGAAGCAATCTACGAAAGGGGCTATGGGTTCGGGATTTAGAAAGGCCGTGACTCCCCCGGCAATGACCAGAGGATGGGGGGTGTCTCGCTCTGATGACCACCGGGGGATGCCGGCCTCTGTTAGGAGGGTTAGGAGGTTAGAATAATCATTTTCAAAGGAAATGGAGAATGCAATGATGTCAAATTTGCTTAATGGGTTCTGTGATTCTATTGATCGGATACCACCGTTGGTTGCACCCACATCCTCAGGGAGAAAGACCCGCTCACAGACCACATCCTGATAATCGTTTAAAAGGCGGTATACTGCATGAAAACCCAGGTTTGACATCCCAACGTGGTAGTAATTGGGATAGGCCAAGGCAACCCGGATCTTCCCGCCCCAGTCTTTTCTGACGGTGCCCCTCTCTGCAGCAAGAAACTCCTTGCTGGTTCCCCTGAACTTTTTCGACGCAGGCATTTGTTGTTCATCATTCCTTCCGCTGGAAAATGACCAATCACTGCTGACGAACTCAATCCGCCTTGCGTCTCATGAAGGTAGGGACTTCCAGGTCATGACCGTCCAGGATAATCCCGCGATACCCCCTGTATTGCGCCCCGCCTGACTCACCCACTGCCTGCTCTTTACGGATGAAGGTTGGCTCATCAAGGTCGGTAGCGCGGGTAAGGTCAGCTTGCGTGATGTCACGAACCTTGCCTGAAGTTCGAGGCCGCTGAATCTGTTCTTCCTTTATGCCGATCCCGGTGGCGATGACGGTAACCCTGAGTTCATCCCCTACGCTGTCATCCAAGACCGCGCCCCAGATAATGTCTGCGTCTTCACCAACTTCGCTGTGAATCCTGTCCGAGGCTTCCGTCATTTCTGCCATGGTCAGGTCCGACCCGCAGGTAATGTTCACCAAAACGCCCCGTGCTCCTTCAATGGAAATACCTTCCAAGAGCGGATGGGAAATGGCTCTTTCAGCTGCCTCACTTGCTCGATTCTCTCCAGTGGCAATCCCGGTTCCCATGATGGCCAGACCTGCCTTTGACATGGTCGTCCTGACATCTGAAAAATCCAGGTTGATCAGGCCGGGCATCATGATCAGGTCGGTGATTCCTCTCACGGCGTGTAGAAGGACTTCATCGGCTTTCTTAAACATCTCGATCGCCGTGGCATTTCTCGTTGCGAGTCCCCTGAGTCGGTCATTTGGGATCACGATTACCGTGTCTGCGACATCCTTCAGGGCTTCCAAACCGAGTTCAGCCTGTCTGGCTCGTTTCTTCCCTTCAAAGCCGAAAGGCTTGGTTACCACGGCCACGGTGAGTGCGCCCACCTCCTTGCAGGTCTCAGCAATGACAGGAGCGGCTCCGGTGCCAGTGCCGCCGCCGAGACCGGCCGTGATAAAAACCATGTGGCTGCCTTCCACTGCGCTTCGCACGGCGTCCACGTTTTCTATGGCAGCCTGTCGGCCGACTTCAGGATTTGCCCCGGCTCCAAGGCCCTCGGTCAGCTTTTCTCCTATCTGGATTCTGACAGGTGCCCTGGAAGCTTCAAGATCCTGGGCATCGGTGTTGACTGCAATAAACTTGGCGCCCTGAAGCTTCGCATCAATCATATTGTTAATGGCATTCCCTCCTGCCCCCCCTACTCCGACTACTTTGATCTTGGCCGATTTCTCATTCTCAACAAAACTGAACATCATTTTCCCCACCTCCTATTTCCTTGGGTCCATAGCCAACTGTCCCAGAACTCCTAACCCCCTATATTGACAATTATGAGTGTTACTTGCCTGATCCATATGGAGTAATGGCTTCGAACGAACTGGCGCAAGGCTCAGGGCGTAAGGCGCACGGGGAAAAACATTGTGCCTTGAGCCCTGCGCCTTTTGCCTTATGCCGGGTTTTTTGTCCATTACTGCAGTACTCTAATACTCCAGTTCTCTTATGGTACAACCTAAAGCTCTCTCTATATTATATCCTTGAACCACTTCTTCATACGCCCCAAAACATGATCAAAGATGTTGCTGTCTCGAATTCTGAATTTCTTTTTGGGTGAAGTCTTGGCGCCGTAGAGTACCAGTCCGACGCCCGTGGCATACATTGGGTTGTTCACCACATCTACCAATCCCCTGATACCTGCAGGTTTTCCAATCCGTGTCGGAAGATTGAAAATCGCCTCAGCAATATCCACAACACCCTCCAGCAGAGAAGACCCGCCGGTAACCACCATCCCGGAAGTGATTGAATCCTCCATGCTTGCCCGATAAACCTCCCGATGGATCAGGTTGAAGATCTCCTCAACTCTCGGCTCGAGGATTTCCCCGAGGATTTGCCTTGAGAGGGTCCTGGGCTTGCGGCCCCCGACACCCGGAACCTCTATGGTTTCGTCTTTGCTGATGTTTCTCGTAAGGGAACTTCCATACCTTATCTTGATCCTCTCTGCCTCAACCATGGGAGTTCTCAGACCCACGGAAATATCGTGGGTGAGATTGTTTCCCCCAAGGGCCAGTACCGAGGTGTGTTTGATGCTGTTCCCCTTGAACACGGCCAGATCGGTGGTTCCTCCGCCAAAGTCAACCAAGGCCGCACCCAGCGCTTGTTCCTCTTCGGTCAATACGGCCTCGCTCGATGCAAGGGATTGAAGCACAATATCGCACACATCCAGGCCGGCACGGTTGGCACATTTGATAATATTTTGCGCCGAGGTAACAGCCCCTGTCACGATGTGGACTCTAGCTTCGAGACGAACACCCGACATCCCAAGGGGGTCTCGAATTCCATCCTGCTCGTCTACAATGAACTCCTGGGGCAGCACATGAATGACTTCACGGTCCATGGGAATGGCCACTGCCCTGGCTGCATCAATCACGCGCTCGATGTCCTTTTCAGTGACCTCATTGCCCTTTATGGCAACAATGCCATGGCTGTTGAAACCCTTGATGTGACCCCCAGCAATCCCGGCATACACAGATCTGATTTCGCAGCCCGCCATAAGCTCGGCCTCTTCCACGGCCCTTTGGATGGAATTTACGGTCGATTCGATGTTGACGACGACCCCTTTTCGCAACCCATCAGACACATGTGTTCCGGTCCCCACAATGTCCGTCCCATCGGGGCCAACACTGCCTACTACCGCACAGATTTTCGTGGTCCCGATGTCCAGACCTACAATTATCTCTCCTTCACCTTGCACCGTCACACCTCCTTTCGTCTGTCTGACCCAGTGCCGGAGCCTCCTGCGACAGAGGGGATTCCGGCCTGCCCGGCCACGGACGGCCTGACCACGACACGATCTGTATCATCCAGATCCACATACTGAAGGTTCAAAAAACCGTCTTGTCGTTTCAAGTAAAAAACCATATCTCGAAGTCGGCTGAACTTTGATTCGTATCTCCCAAAGCCGACCTTGATCGCTGCAGGGTTGAGGCCTGCCCTTGTCCAGCCCTCCACTGAGCCAGCCACCGCGGGCGTGCACATTGGCATGGCAAGGGAGTCGTATGGTGCGAGAGTGGCATAAAGAGTTAGGCCCAAATCCCTGTCAACATGAACCCGGTGCAACGCCGCAAATGGAATCACGCTGTCATGGCGTCTGCACAAGTGAAGTGCCTCCATAACTGACTTGAACAATCGAGAGCCCCATGGGTTCTCAAAATCAAAGCCCACAAGGGAAAGGCCTGTTACGATAGGGCCCATGGCCTTATCGGAAGCCTCGGCTGGCTTGAAGATCTCACCGTTTTCGTCAAGATAGTAAAGTCCCTCCAGGTCGATTATGGCGATGGGTACCCGTTCTCTTACCCGAATGTGGATTTCATCAGGCAGGGTACGCTCAATCTCGGCCTCTGCAATCCACGGATCGGCGACAAGCGTCTGCCGAAGCGTCTTCACATTCACAGAAAGGATGTTGTCGTGAAGCTTCAATCTGGTGAGTTTGAGAATTCTCTCCCTTGAAAGCTCACGGCAACCTTCAACCGTGATCTTCTTAGCCTCAAAGTAAGGACTCTGAGTCACAGCGTCATATACCAGAATGAGAAGCAGACTCGTTCCGATCAGCCCTGCCATCAGCAACATGAGTTTGACACCTGTGAGAATTCGTCCGAAGACGCGCTGTCTTCTCTGTGCCAGACTGTTCCTGTAGTGGTTTTTACGAGTCTTCTTCTTGGCCAATGATGGTTACCTCCGGTTCTAAGTCAACTCCAAACCTTTCATGAATGGCCTCCCGTATCTGCCTCATCAGGGTAAGCACGTCGGAAGCTTTGGCGTGTCCCCTGTTCACAATGAAATTGGCATGAATGGTCGAGACCTCTGCTCCCCCGACCCTAAGCCCTTTCATTCCGGCTTGATCAATTAGTTCTCCAGCAGGCGTTTCTTCGAGTGGATTTCGAAACACAGAACCAGCACTGGGAAGGGAAAGCGGCTGGGTTGACTTTCGTTGCTTTTGCATACGGACTGCCTCCTGTTGCAAAGCCTCCCGGCCTCTGCGCAGTAGCTTGAACTGGCCACTCAAGATAATAGCCCCCTCTTCCAGTTCGAGCCTCCTGTAAGAAAATCGAAGCTGGTCCCGATCGAGGCTTACCAACTCGCCCTGTCGATTAAGCACCCTGATCGAACTGGTGCTATCAGCCATGCATCCTTCCCACGCCCCTGCATTCATTCGCAGAGCACCTCCAACGGTCCCCGGAATACCAAGTCCGAAGCTTAGCCCGGCGAGCCCCTCGTCTATGGCATATTTGGCAAGTTGACGGAGTGGTACTGCCGCGCCAGTCTTGACCGTGGCGCCACTACCATTGGCCTGGGGAACGAGCTGAATGGCTTCAAAGTCACCCGCCAACTTCAACGTCAGGCCTCGAATACCTCCGTCTCGGACCAGCAGGTTGCTTCCGGCACCAAGGATCACCATCGGGTAGCCTTTCTCCCCAGCCCAAAGGACCAGATCCCTTATCTCTTGTTCGGTCTTCACGGTGACCAAGGCGTCCACCGGCCCTCCGATGCGGAAAGTGGTGTGACGCGACATGGGCTCGTCAAACAAGACGTTCGCTCCGAAATATTTGGAAAGCCAAGTTCTATCGGACGGATTCATACGAATAGCTTGCCTCTCAAGATCCTGATTGCTTTATTGCTCCACTACTCCATTACTTCAGTCTTTTAGGAATTTCTCTCCCACTTGCCAAACGTCCCCCGCCCCAAGGGTGAGCAAAACGTCTCCTGGCTTCAAAACCTTCTTGAGGTGCGAGACTGCTGCCTCCAGCCCCTGATGAAAGCTTGCATCTTTATGACCATGCTCACGAATCCCCTCACACAGGGCCTGGCCGTCTATGTCTGCTATTGGTGTCTCGCCTGCCGAATAGATGGGAAGCACGAGCAGGCTGTCTGCCTCGTAGAACGCCCGAGTGAAATCATCAAAAAGCGCCGCGACCCTGGAATACCGGTGAGGTTGAAACGCCACCACAATCCGCTGATCGGGCCAGCACTGGCGCACAGTCTGCAGCGTGAGCCGAATCTCCGTCGGATGGTGCCCGTAGTCGTCGACCACTGTCACTTCTTCCAAAGTCCCCTTGACCTGGAGTCTGCGCTGGACCCCTTCAATTCCTTCGAGTGCACGGAGGATCGTGTCAAAGGGAATCCCGAGTTCCATGCCAATGGCGATACTAGCCATGGAATTGTACACATTGTGGATGCCGGGAAGATTCAATACAACAGAACCTAACTCTTCACCCCGGTGCGTTATGCGGTACCGGCTCCTAAGCCCCTCAAAGCTCAGGTCCTTTGCCTGATAGTCTGCCTGGGAAGTCATCCCATATGTGATGAACCGCTTCTTAATCTTGGGAATCAGATCCTGGATCCCTTCGTTGTCCAAACAGAGCACCGCCATGCCATAGAAGGGGACCTTGTTGATGAAATCGAGAAACACTTCTTTGATTTTGTCGAGATCTCCATAGAAATCAAGGTGTTCGGCGTTGATGTTCGTTACCACACCAATGGTCGGAGAAAGTTTCAAGAAAGAGCCATCGCTCTCGTCGGCTTCTGCCACAATATATTCCCCCTGGCCCAGCCGCGCATTGGTCCCAAGACTATCGAGTTTCCCGCCGATGACGACCGTGGGATCCAGCCCTCCATGGTCAAGAACCGAAGCAATGATCCATGTGGTCGTAGTCTTGCCATGGGCACCCGCCACAGCAATGCTGTACTTAAGCCGCATGAGTTCTGCCAGCATTTCCGCTCTGGGGATGACCGGAACAATCGCCTCTTTGGCAGCCAGGACTTCAGGGTTTTCTGCCCCCACTGCTGAGGAAATCACCACAACATCCGCTCCATGAATCTGCTCTGGGCGGTGTCCTTCGAATATGATCCCTCCAAGTCGGGCAAGGCGTCTGGTGATGTCGGTCAACCGCAAGTCCGAACCGCTCACTTTGTAACCCAAGTTCAGGAGGAGTTCCGCGATCCCGCTCATCCCAATGCCGCCGATCCCAACAAAATGAATGTGATATGTTTTTTGATACACGTTAAAGTGTCCTAAAGTGCCTAAAGTGCGCTGAAGCCTGCCCTGGCGCGACATAGTCAGATCCACCAGCTAAGTCTATAGGTGTTACGTGCCCGGATTAGCCTACCATGATACCAAGCCAGGTCTGGGCCAGGGTGCCTAAAGTTAAAAACGTTTGTCCGTTTGCCCTTTGAGCTTTTCTATTCCGCATTTGATTGTCGCTTCTCAATATTCAGTTCTCAACTACTAGTCTCCGACACTCGTCCACAATCAAGTCCGCTGCGTTAGGGCGCGCAAGAGCCAATGTGCGCTCTGCCATATCCTGCAGCACTTTTGGATCCGACGCATAATAATCAAGTCTGTGCGCCAAGATGCGACCATTCACATCCTTTTCGAGGATGACCTCTCCTCCGCCTGCATCAGCCACATGCCGGGCATTCAACTCCTGGTGGTTATTGGCCGCAAATGGAAACGGAATGAAGATGGCCGGTTTTCCCAGGGCCATCAGTTCAGATACGGTCGTAGCTCCGGCCCTGCACACAACCAGGTCAGCTGAATGATAAGGACCTGCCATGTCCACAAAGAATGGCTTCACTGTCGCCCTGACATCCCGGCTCTCATACGCCTGCGCAACCCATGTGGCATCTTTCGGCCCGGTCTGATGGACAAAGGTCATCCGGGTGGGGCTCTCAAGATGCTCTAATGCTTCAATGACGGCACTGTTTACGGCATGGGCTCCCTGGCTCCCTCCCACAACAAGGACCGTGAACGGCCCGGTTGTTTTCTTGTCCAACCTGCTTTCGAGGAGTCCGAGACGCAGAGGGTTTCCGGTGATGACCGTCCTTGAAGGTGGAAACACACCACCGGTATCCGGAAAGGAGATAAATATGCGGTCAGCAAGGCGACCAAGGACCTGGTTTGTCAATCCCGGCAGAGTGTTCTGTTCATGGATGACCAGTTTCTTTCCCGCAAGCCACGCTGCCAGCGCCACTGGGCCGGAAGCGTATGCCCCAAGGCCAACGATGATGTCAGGATGAAAACGCCACATAATTCGTAATGCCTGCCAGATTCCTATCGGGATTTTGAACAACGATCGGATCTGTCGCCAGAGCCCGCGGCCCTTTAACCCTTCCGCTACGATGCTTTCGTGATCAAAACCTTTCTCTGAAAGAGTGGAGACCTCGATGGGATTGCTCGTTCCCAGAAACAAAATCTGGTTTGCAGGGTCCCTGAGTCTAAGTGCTTCAGCAATCGCAATCCCAGGGAAGAGATGCCCTCCCGTGCCACCCCCGGCAATGATGACCCTCACGGTCACACCGCCTGTCGGGCTGATATGTTCATCAGTATTCCAATAGCAGCGGCGTTCATCACAAGGGATGTGCCGCCATAGCTCACAAATGGAAGTGTTAGCCCCTTAGTGGGGAGTAGGCCCATGACCACACCTATGTTGACGCACACCTGCAGACCAAAGGCAGAAACCAATCCCATGGCCAAATAGATGGCAAAGAGATCTTGGGCCTTCATCGCTACAAGGATGCCTCGCCAAACGATCATCACATAAAGGCTCATCACAAGGAACACGCCCACGAGACCGAATTCCTCACCCAGAACTGAAAAGACAAAATCCGTGTGAGGCTCCGGCAGATAGAAAAGCTTTTGGTAGCTGTTTCCGATACCCGAACCCAAAACCCCTCCTGATCCAAATGCCATGAGCGAATGCACAATCTGGTATCCGGCGTCGCTCTCGTATGTCCAGGGATCGATGAAACTCACGAGGCGCTTTGCACGATATCCCACATGAAACAGGAGGTAGTAAGCAATAGGGAGGAGTGCTGCCACACCTGTGAAAAGGTAAAAGAAACGCACGCCCCCGACAAAGAGCATGGTCCACGCTATTAACGCCAGCATGGCTGCCATGCCGAAGTCTGGCTGCATCACCACCAGGAGTGCCAGGCTCCCACCAACAATGGCATGCGGCAGAAAGCCGATGGAGAACTCCTTGATCCTCTCCCGTTTTCTGCTCATGGAGTAGGCCAGATAGATAATCAGGGCCAGCCTCGCGAGCTCTGATGGTTGAAACGAGACCCCGAAAACCCGCAACCATCGGTTGGCACCACCAACCGAGTGCTGCAGGCGAGGGATGTAAAGGGCGATGAGCAACACAAAGGCGAGCCCAAGGATCGGATACGCCAGTTTCTTGTAGACAGGGTATGGCACGTATCGACAGGTGATGAGAACCAGGATTGCTGTGAGGGCGTAAAGTACGTGTCTTTTGAGAAAGTAAAGGTCGCTTCCGAACTTCTGCTGGGCAATCACCGAGCTTGCACTGTAGACCATCACCACGCCAACGCTCAACAGAAGCAGTGTCCCCAACAACAGGAACTTGTCATAGCCAGGCTCGGTTTTTGTCTTTTTCTTCTTCTTGGTTGCCATTGGTCGTCAGATAAAGTGCCTAGAGTGCCTAAAGTACTTAAAGTGCCTAAAGTTAAAAACATCCATCCGTTTGGCTTTCACCTTTCAGCTTTGAGCTTTCTTATTGCGCCTGACGGCTTGGCACGAAGTGAAGCCTGGCGCAAAACATCCCCGCACTCCGCATTCAGCGATCAGTCGTCAAAGCCTCCACGGCATTGACAAATGTTTCTCCCCGCTCCGCATAGTCCGTAAACTGGTCAAAACTCGAGCAGCCGGGAGACAAGAGCACGCTGTCGCCGGGTGATGCCGATTCGTGGGCCAGAAGGACTGCCTCATCAAGGGTTCCCGTCTCTTCTGTTCGTGTCAGCCCCCCGAGAGCCTTCAAAATTTTCTCCCGTGCCTCCCCCATGGCAATGAGCTTCTTGACACGTTCCCTGATGAGGGCTTCCAAGATGGCGTAGCTGCCACCCTTGTCTCGCCCACCCATGATCAGGATCACGTTGGCGTCAAAACTCTCGAGCGAACGCTTGACAGCATCGACATTGGTGGCCTTGGAATCGTTGTAGTAATGAACACCGCCAATGATCTTAACAAACTCCATACGGTGATGCAGGCCTTCATAGGTATCGAGAGCAGCCTGGATGCCTGACTCATCCCCTCCTGCGACCAGCGCTGCTAAACTTGCAGCCGCCGCATTCTCCACGTTATGCGCGCCCTTTAGCCCAAAGCCCGCCAAACTAAAGACAGCAGGAGCTTTCCCTGGAAGGTTGCACACCATTTCTTTGTCCCGGACCACGGCACCGTGAGCGGTTTGCTGGGCATTGAAATAGAGGCGTTGGCTGGTAATGTGCCCTTCCAGCCGGGAGACAGCCTTGTCTTGTGCGTTGAGGATCGCCACGTCGGTGCTCTCCTGGTTCTCAAACAGTCTTCCCTTTGATTGCACGTAGTGCTCAAAATCGTCGTAACGGTCCAGATGGTCTTCGGTAATGTTCAGAAGAAGGCCGACTTCAGGCCTGAAGTGCTCGATGGTGTCAAGTTGAAAACTACTGATCTCGGCCACAATGGTATCCGCCTGCATACCGGTTTCAACATAGTCGATCAAAGGAGCCCCTATGTTGCCTCCCACAAACACCTTTTGGCCGGAAGCTTTCAACATTTCTCCAATAAGACTTGTTGTCGTAGTCTTGCCGTTAGTTCCCGTGACCGCCACCATCGGTTCTGCGATATGTCTGGAGGCCAATTCTATCTCACCAATCACCGGTATCCCTGCTTCCCTGGCTGTGTCCAGAGGTGTTATGGTGTGTGGCACGCCTGGGCTCACGACAATGAGGTCAGAGTTCATGAAGTGCTGAGTCTCATGTGCTCCAAGGCTTAGAGAGATGCCCATGGCAAGGACCTCCTCCGCATAGGCGCCAAGTTCATCTTTGTTCTTCAAGTCCGTCACGGTAACGTGTGCCCCCCGCTTCTTCAAGAACCGTGCAACAGCAACGCCGGTCTTTGCAAGCCCAACTACGAGAACCTTTCTGTTTTTTAAGTTCAACTCTTCGTGTTTTCTTCTTTTTCGTGCTTTGCGGCGTTCGCCTTAAAAAGAGGTGTGATAATCTTTTTGTTGCTTTATCGTAGTTTCAATGTACTAATCGCAAACAGACCCAAGATAATGGCAATGATCCAGAACCTGACGATTACCTTGGGCTCAGGCCAGCCCTTTAACTCAAAGTGGTGATGAAGGGGTGCCATTTTGAAAATGCGGCGTCCGTCAGTAACCTTGAAGAACCCCACCTGAAAAATCACGGACAAGGCCTCGACAACAAAAATTCCTCCCACAAGGACCAGCAGAATCTCATGCTTTGTAATAACTGCAACCGTTCCCAGTGCACCGCCCAACGGAAGGGATCCGACATCTCCCATGAAGATCTGAGCTGGATAGGAGTTGAACCAGAGGAATCCCATGCCAGCCCCCACGAGGGCGCCACAAAAAACCGCCAGTTCTCCGCTGCCGGCCATATACTTGATCTGAAGGTAGTTGGCGATCTTCACGTGGCCTGCCACATATGAGAATATAACGTAGGTAGCCGCAGCCACGGTCACAGGTCCGATGGCGAGACCATCCAACCCATCTGTCAAATTTACCGCATTCGACGTCCCTACAATGACCGCGGTAGCAAATAGGATATAGGCCCAGCCAAGATCGGGTTCTACTTGCTTTAGAAAAGGTATGCTCACATGGGTATCGAAATCAGCACGTGAAAATAGGAGTCCTGCGACTACCAATGCGATGACCACCTGCGCCAAGATCTTGGTTCGTCCGGGCAACCCCTTGCTCTCCTTCTTGATTTGCATCAAGTAGTCATCCAGGAAGCCTATAGCACCGTAGGTAATCGTCACTGTGAGGACCATCCACACGAAGGAGTTGGTTAGATTGGCCCACAGAAGTGTCGCGGTCACAGTGGCAAAGAGAATCAACAGCCCTCCCATGGTCGGCGTGCCGGTCTTCCTCCTGTGTGTCGGAGGCCCGTCAGTCCTCACATATTGGCCTATCTGCCGCTCAGTGAGTTTGCGTATGACCCATGGCCCCAGCAACCAACAGAGGATGAGAGCGGTGATGCTAGCATAGATGGTGCGGAACGTAATGTAGCGGAATACGTTAAAGACCGAAAAGACGTTATGCAACGGATATAGTAAGTTGTATAGCATTCTGTACGGTACTCGCTATTGCTTACTTCTGAAAGTGCCTAAAGTGTCTAAAGTGCGCTAAAGCCTGCCCTGGCGCGACATAGTCAGATCCACCAGCTAAGTCTATAGGTGTTACGTGCCCGGATTAGCCTACCATGATACCAAGCCAGGTCTGGGCCAGGGTGCCTAAAGTTAAGAACGTTGGTCCGTTGGCCCTTTGAGCTTTCAGCTTTGAGCTTTGAGCTTTTTTGTTCCGCATTCAATCGCCAATCATCAATCATCAATCCGAAGTGCATTGACCACTTTTTCCATTGCAGACAGCCGGGATCCCTTTACCAGAAGCCAATCCCCCGGTCCCAGACGGTCCTTGAGGGCTTCCACAATCTCCTCCCGCGAGCCGACAAAGATCTGTCCACGGTCCATGCCGGCTCCTGAAGCACCTTCGGCCACATGGTCTGCAAAATCGCCGGTGATATAGAGGCCTGATAGGCCGGCACGGGCCGCCATGACTCCGATCTGTTTGTGGGCACTCTGAGCATGGTCCCCGAGTTCCCTCATGCCTCCAATGACAAAGACCCCGCGCCCGTTACCCTTCAAGGAGCCAAGCGTCTCAATAGCCATAGACACAGAGCCCGGATTCGCATTGTATGTGTCATCGATCAGGTGAATCCCCCCGGGAAGCGTTGAGACCTGCATACGCCCGGGGAGAGGGACTGCCGATTCCAAACCTTTTTTGACTTCCTCTATGGAGAGACCGGCTCTATATCCTACGGCGGCTGCAGCCAGCGCGTTGTAAATGGCCCCGCGGCCGGGAATCTTCAGGAAGACCCGCACCGTTTCCTCATACCAGGAGAGATCAAAGGAAGAACCAGAGCGCGTCTGAGACACCGGAGCCCCCCAGACCTCTGCCGAACTGTGAATGCCGAAGGTGACCACCCGTCCGCCATACCGTTCCGCCAACTGACAAACTCGCTCGTCATCAACATTCAACACAGCTGTGCTCTCTTCCCCCAACCCCTCAAGAAGCTCGCCTTTTGCTGCCATGACGCCGTCAATATCTTTCACACCCTCCAGATGGCCGGGCGACACATTGGTAATTACCCCCAGGTCCGGATCGGAGATTTCCGTGAGTCGGCGGATCTCACCCGGATGATTCATGGCAATTTCAACAACCGCCCATTCGTGGCTTTCGCTCAGGCCAAACAGTGTCAGAGGCAATCCAACCAGATTGTTAAAGTTGCCCGGCGTCTTTAGTACTGAAAATGCCTCTCCGAGCACGGAAGCTGTCATCTCCTTGGTGGTAGTCTTGCCATTGGTGCCGGTGATCGCTACCACTGACACATCACTGTTTCGACGGCGAAACGCGGCCAGATCCCCCAGGGCCCTCAAGGTATCTGGCACGGCTATCCAGAGCTTGTCGCCGTCGGGCACAGGGGATTGCGTGGCCACGTAATCCTCTGCCACGACCACACCGAGGGCATCTTGTTTGAAGGCTTCCTGCAAGAAGTTGTGTCCATCGAACTTCTCTCCCGGAATGGCCACAAAAAGATCCCCTGTCTGGGCAGTCCGGGAATCCGTGCAAATGCCCTCAAAACGAACTCCTTCATTTCCGGATAGCACCCGCCCGTTGGTTGCCTTTAAGACGTCTGAAACAGTCCATGTTTTTATGTCGTTAGTCATTAGTGAAAGTGCCTATAGTGCCTAAGGTTAAAAAGCTTTTCCTTTGAGCTTTGAGCTCTTTTATTCTGCACTCCGCACTCCGCATTGCGCCTCACGGCTTGAGAACATTCCCGCATTCGTAAAGTTAGTGTTTACTTCCTATTGCTGCAAGTCTGTCCAGCACTGTCCGGGCTTCTTCCCGATCATCAAACGGCACCGTGGTCTCGCCGAGGATCTGGTAGGTTTCGTGTCCCTTTCCCGCAATGACTACAGTGTCCCCGGATCTCGCCGCGCCAAGTCCTAGCGCAATTGCAGTCTTCCGATCAGGCACAATGACATAGCCGGGAATTTCAAAGCCCCCGTTCAATTCTTGCGAATCGTATTGGCGGCTTTGTGCAGCAGCGGTCCCCTCCACAATATCCGCCAGTATTGCCTCTGGGCTTTCGGTGCGCGGGTTGTCAGATGTCAGCACTGCAAGGTCACTTAGCCGCCCCGCAGCCTCTCCCATCATCGGACGTTTTTCCCGGTCTCGATCTCCCCCGCAGCCAAATACCGTGATCAGGCGACCAGGCGTGAGGCCTTGCAGGACACTCAACACATTCTCAAGTGCGTCCGGGGTGTGGGCATAATCCACAAAGACCGATAGCCCCAGATCATTGCGTACAGGCTCTAGCCGGCCCGGTACTCCCTCAAGCGCCTCAATTCCTTTCTGAATCGTCCCCAAGGGCAGGCCGAGTGCCACTGCGACGCCTGTGGCAGTCAAGACGTTGTAAACGTTATGGGTTCCCACCAAGGAAGAAGTGAACTCAAATGCACCCTCAGGGGTCTGGACACTCCCTGAAGCGCTGTCTATGCTGAGTTTGACATCTTGAGCCCGTATTTCGCACCCCGCTGCAAACCCGACCCTGAGACACGGGACTGACACCTCAGCAAATAGCTCCTTTCCTCTGGGATCATCCCAGTTGATGACGGCGGTGGCCTGTCCGCGTTTCGACCCGACCCCGAGTCGCCCGATGCAAAGCTCTTTCTTGCATCGCCAATAGCTCTCCATATCGTGATGATAGTCGAGATGGTCTCTCGACAGATTGGTAAAAACTCCGACATCGAACTCACAGTAGGCTACCCGATGGAGATCAAGCCCGTGCGATGACACTTCAAGAACTACGTGCGTAGACCCGTTATCGGCCATCTGACGAAGCAGGCGCATAAGATCGAGTGATTCGGGCGTTGTCACGGGATTGGTGAAACTCTGTCCGCCGAAACGGTAGTTGATCGTGCCGATAACGCCTGCTTCCAAGCCAGCAGCATTCAGGATGGATTCGATCAAATAGGCTGTTGTCGTCTTACCGTTCGTGCCGGTAATGCCTATCATGCGGACCTCGCGGTGTGGCTCTCCATAGAAGGCGGACGACAGGGCAGCCAGAGCCACGCGGGCATTTTCAACCTGCACCACGCTGACGGAAGATTGTTCTGGCCACTCGTGCTCGGTCATTATGGCAACAGCCCCCTTTTCGATTGCCTCTTCGATGTATGCGTGTCCGTTCAAGCGATGACCCTGGATCGCCACAAAGAGCCCCCCTGGTGTTACAGTACGTGAATCATAGTGGATTGATTGAATGACTTCATCTTCCAGTCCATCAAAACCCACAACCGGCACGGCCTCCAAAAGGAGGCTTAACTTCACCCCATAGTGGGTGCCTCATATGACACTCTGAGAGGGTCCCCCGGTCCCTTATCATCCTTCTGTTTCGGGCTATCCTGGCCGTGGTCCGCGCGGACCGTGGGAACCGATTCAGGAGGGACTTTCAAATACCGAAGCGTTTCCAGGACGATACGTCTGAATACAGGAGCAGCTACCACGCCGCCGTAATGCTCTTTTTTGTACGGTTCATCAATCATTACCAGAACAGTGATCACCGGGCTTTCAGCAGGAGCAAATCCCACAAAGGAAGCAATGTATTTGTCGTCTGCATACCCACCCACGAAAGGGTCTGCCTTCTGGGCTGTGCCGGTCTTTCCGGCAACTTTGTAACCTTCGACGGCCGCCTTGATACCGGTGCCTCCTTCTTCCATTGTCCCCATCATCATACGCGTGATGTGCCGGGCGTTTTCAGGTGAGATGACCTGGCGGACTGGGGTGGGTTGAGAGCTCGTTATCGTGCGACCCTGTGCGTCGGTTATCTTCTGCACCAGATACGGCTTCATTAGCAGGCCACCATTGGCTACCGTGGAGACTGCCGCCGCAAGCTGCAGAGCTGACAGGGAAACGCCCTGCCCAAAACAGATTACCGCGGAATCGATCTCCGTCCATCTTTTTACAGGGAGCAGAGTGCCCGAAGCTTCGCCCGGACAGTCAACGCCGAGCTTTGCTCCAATACCAAATTCGGTGAGTTTGTGATGGAAGTACGCAGGCCCAACTTCTTTGCCGACTTTGGCAGCACCAATGTTGCTGGAATACTTTAGGATGTCCGCAAGGGAGAGTGTTTCGTGGGGATGAACGTCATGCACCACCTTCCTGCCGATCCGATAGACACCCTCCTCGCAGTAGAATTCGGAGCTTGGGGTGCAAACTCCTGATTCCAGCGCCGTAGCAGCAAGCAGGATTTTGAACGTGGAGCCCGGTTCAAATGTGTCGGTGATCGCCCGGTTTCGCCATCGCTCGCGTTCGTATTGGGCAAAAGCATTTGGGTTGAACTGCGGCACGTGAGCCACCGCCAGGAGCGCTCCGGTCTTGGGGACAACCACAAGCGCTGTTCCTGCTTTCGCACTGGACGCTCTTACGCCCTCGGACAACGCCTGTTCCGCAATGTATTGGATATTTTTGTCGATGTTCAGGATCAGGTTGTATCCGGGCGTTCCCTGAGAAGAAGGCTCTTCTTCAGTGAAACTCCGGCCAAGGGCATCTCTCAAAACCGTTCCGCTGGTTTCGCGGCCCTCTAAGTAGGCATTGTAATAGAACTCCAAACCCTCCAGGCCTTTTCCATCTACGTTACAAAACCCCATGACCTGTGCAGCCAAGCTTTTCATGGGATAATATCGGCGGCTCTCAGTAACAAAGTCGACTCCAGCTATATCTAAGGCTTTTACTGCCGAGACCTCTGCCGGGACTGTGTGCCTCTTGATCCAAACAAACTCTTTCTTGGAGGCGAGTTTCTTCCTGAGCGGTGCTTGCTTCACCTTCAACAGCCTAGCAAGGGCCCTGGCTGTTTCTTTCGGGGACTCTATCTTCGGCGGATAGGCACAGATGGAAAGGACATCCACACTTAGTGCAAGCTCTGCATGGTTTCGGTCATAGATCGTGCCCCGCTTGGGTTTATTGTCAAACTCCCTTGTGTATTGATCCGCAGCCTTGGACTGAAGCTGCTTCCCATCAAGAACATGCAACTGAAAGGCTCTGGCCCCGATGAGGGCAAAACAAACCCCCAAAACCGTCCCAACGATTATAATCCGAAATCGAACCCACTTCAGCGGATTCGGTTTTTTTGAAGCGCGAACCTTCATGGGATGACGACCATCTGTTTTGAACCCGGTATCACGAGCCCTCGTTGCCGTGCGATGCGTATTATCCGATCGGGGGATCTCAAACGCGCCTCCTCGAGCTTGAGCTTGCTGTAAAGCTCTTTTAGGCGCTGATTCTCTACAGTCGCTTCGGTGATCTGGTATCCGGTTCGCACATACTGCACCCTGCACCAGGCATAGACCAAGAGCTCTGCCATGAAGACCACCACGAGCGCGACCCCAATGACCACTATGAAACTGCGTGTCTTGGAAACCTTCCCTTTCTTCATGATCCCTCCTCTCCCAGACGTTCGGCCGCCCGTAACTTTGCACTTCTAGCCATAGGATTTGCCTGAACCTCCGCATGGCCGGGTCGTACCGGGCGCTTTGTCAGAATAGATATCTGCGGCAGTTTTCCACAGACACATGTGGGGAAGTCAGGTGGACAGGTACATCCTCGGGCGAGGGTTCTGAACCTGTCTTTGACAATACGGTCCTCTAAGGAATGAAACGACAAGATGCAAAGCCTCCCTTCTGGATTCAGGCAATCAAACGCCACATCCAGAAATCTCTCCAGGCAGTCCAGTTCCTGGTTCACGGCGATCCTTATCGCTTGAAATGTCCTTGTTGCAGGATGTATTCGCCCCCGGCGGTGCCGGGCCGGAATGGCCAGCTTGACAATTTCGGCCAACTGCAAGCTGGACCGAATCGTTTCATTACGGCGGCTCGCCACGATGCGTTTTGCAATACGAGCAGCATGGCGGTCCTCTCCATGCCGGGCTATTAGATCTTTAAGGTCTCTTTCCGACAGTGTATTCACAAGTGATTCGGCCGTAAGACCTTCTTCTGGATTCATGCGCATGTCCAGTGGCTCATCCCGCATGAAGCTGAAACCACGACCGCTTCCTTCAAGTTGGTAAAGCGAAAGCCCCAAATCGAGGAGAATCCCGTCCACCTTGGTCGTGTGCAGTCCGGAAAGAATTTGCGGGAGATGTGTGAAGTTGTCGTGAAAGATTTGAAAGTTTGGCTTGAATTGATGGAGGGATTTGCCCGCGTGGGCAATTGCGTCTTGATCTCGGTCGATACCAAGCAGGAAGCCCTCTGAACCAATGGCCTCCAATATGGGCCTAGCATGGCCACCCCCCCCTAAGGTACCATCTACGTATGTTTTGCCAGGTGAGCAGTCTAGATAATCAACGATCTCATTGACCATGACCGGGACATGACGATATTGCATGGTCCACTCACCTTAAAGTCCCAGTTCAGCAACCTCGTTCCTCAGATCCTCTCTCTTCATGTCTTTTTGCAGCTTCTGATCCTCCTGGGCCCAGTTTTCCTTGGCCCACACCTCAAAATGATCCAGTACGCCTACGAGAACGACCTCCTTCTTCAGACCAGCTTGCTGCCGGAGGCTTGGTGGAATCAGGGTGCGTCCCTGTTTGTCAAGGAGACATTCATGAGCGCCGCCTATGAAGATCCGCCTGAAACGCCGCATGTTTTCACTCTTGGAAGAAAGGTTTAGTACGCGCTCTTCGATCTTGCGCCATCCCTCGAAGGTATAGCAAGTCAGGGCACCGTCCATGGCTGAAATCATTATCCCTTCCACGCTGCTCTGTTTCAGCATATCTCGGAACCGGGCCGGGATGATCAATCGGCCTTTGGGATCCAAATTGTGGAATGAACTGCCCCGAAACATTTCCAGCCTCCAAGTGGCCCTACTTATCCCCACTTTGAACCACTATTTGGCTTAATATAGACATTTCCTAGTAAAGTCAAGAAAAAAATGTGGGCAATATGGCTATTTTTATAAATAATTCATGGGATTTAAAAGTGAAGACGCCATTGCATGTCTAGTGGTTTTTTGTGGAGTACTATAAACACGCAGGATATAGTGGTGTGGGATGTGGATATGTACTAGATAACCCGTGCGCAGCTTGATTCACGCAAATAGGGGATCTTCCGGCTAGCAGCTACCGCCTGCGGAGCTGATATCGTCGTACCATCTGGTTGTGTTCACTGAAGGTGCGGGAAAAGTGGTGGGTGCCGTCATTCTTGGACACGAAGTACAGGTAGGGTTCTTCGGATGGGTAAAGAACGGCCTCAATGGAAGCTTGCCCTGGATTGGTAATAGGCCCTGGTGGCAGACTCTTTATCAGGTAGGTGTTGTAGGGAGTCGGGGTTTCAAGGTCTTTTCGAGTTAAGTTTCCGTCGAAGTCCTTCATGCCGTAGATGACCGTGGGATCGCTCTCGAGGCGCATGCCGCGTTTGAGCCGATTCAGAAACACGCCAGCAATGAGCGACCGCTCTTCGGGAGTTCCCGTCTCTTTTTCCACCATGGAGGCCAGGGTTACCAGCTCATGAACGGTAAAGCCCATCCCCTGCGCCCGCTCGGCCCACGCAGGTGTGAAGACTGAACGGAAATCAGAAACCATCTTGCGGATGACCTCCTCAGCCGTGACCCCTTTGGGGAAATGATAAGTCTCAGGAAAGAGATATCCTTCGAACGTCGAACCTTCCAGACCAAGGGCCTCTACAAGACCAGGCTCCGACGCAGTTT
>JAQBAU010000279.1:0-4634 GCA_032126655.1 Desulfobacterales bacterium | reverse complement strand
GCTATGCTTCGATAGTCGGCTCCCAAGCTTCTTTATTGGCTGGCATTCACATCGGGCCACAATGTATCATTGGTGGAGGCTCTGTCGTCACAAAGGATCTTGAAGGCCATGCAGTGTATGTTGGCTCACCATGTCGCAAATTATCCGATTTGCCTAGTGAATACCTCATTGACGAACCAAAAGAGGCAGGCGAAATGTACATGACCGACGAAATTATTCATTTGTTCAAAAGCTACATGCCCAACCTAGTATTTAAGGACGAACACCAATAACGTGCATATCTTAACCAAGGATTAGCCCTTACGAACGAGGTCCAAAGCCAAAGTATGTGGGGTCGGCGTTAACGAGCGGCACAAAACTCGAACAGGACTATCACATGAACAAGGCAGAAGATTCATTTACTACACGAGCAGAAGGTACATCCATCACCGTTTCTTGTTCACAGTATGGGAAGACTATGCTGTCTATCAAAAGACGAGAGTGGGAAACCAAGTTTTTCAATAGGGTCTTTGGCTCGCTTACCATTCATCCCAGATTCTACACGCATGAACAACCGGAAGTTTTGCGCTCTGCGATAGAGTCGGTTCTCTCCAAAGCTGATGCAGACTATGACTTGATAGAATCGCATTGCCACATATCCGGGACCCGAATCATTAGCATCATAGAGGACAAGGGTTTCCGCCTGGTTGACTCAAGAATAACGTTTCTGAGCTTTATGGAGAAAAGACATCTCAAGGATTATTCATCGTATTCAGGCAACATATTTTTCGCCACGCAAGATGACCTATCCGATGTTCTTCACTTGACACATGAATCACTTACCAATAACCCCTCGTTCTTTTCAAGGTTCAAGGACCCGGCGTATTTCTTGCCTGAAGAAACGAAGAGATATTACTCTGCTTGGATAGAAAATCATTTTGATGACCCCAACTCATTATTCGCGGTCTCGAAAGATAACGGTAAAACCATCGGTTTCTTCATCTACAAACGTGAAGGGCTTTACGAAGGGGCGCAGGTCTATAAAGGTATCTTGTCCGCGGTTGCTCCTGACTATCGCGGGCAGAGATTGCACTTCGGGATGCAATCATTTCTTCATAATCATTTTCCTGAAGAACAATTCTACGTGGACAACACGACGCAACTTGCCAATTTGCCAACGATCAGGAGTCATATTCGCTCGGGGAAGCATTTAGACCGGATTGAGCTGACGTTTTACAGAAGAAATCCTTTGCCCCACCTGTAATAGTTCCTCTGTTTTCTGCTGGGGTGCACAACCTGGTCAACCAACAAGGACATTTTCCTTTTGCTCTTAAGGCCCGTGTCCAAAGCTATGACAACATATCTACCACTTGGCCGGAAGAAATGGTCAAAAAATGACGCACCATGAAAATGGACTTGCAGGGTAGATTTGCAAGGCGTTTGTGTCATGAGAAGCTCTGGTCCACAATCACGCAAGAATGCACCATGTTGAACGGGTCAATGCTTTCCTGAAAGATCACTGTCCCTATTACACTCGGGATCATATTCCTTTTGTTTCTTGGGTTTGTTAAGTTGAAAAGACGGGCTTGGCACACCCAGTCCCTAAGCTGTCCGGCAGCATTCTACCACAGCATGAACCACACCAGGAGAGGCGATAACGAACCGTGAACTGGTTTATCCTTTCTATCGTCTGTGCCTATTTCATGTCCACATCCGAGGTTCTTTCAAAGCTCCTCATGCGGGACAATGACGAGTGGACAGTTGGTTGCGCCGTCCTGTTGGTGGCGCTCCCCTTTTTGGTTCCCCTTCTGATTGGAAAGGGGCCTCTGCCGTTAAGCCGAGACCTGTTACTACTGATAGCCATCCAGATTCCCTTTGAAATCCTTGCCTATTACCTTTATCTCAGTGCGATAAGAATAGCTCCTTTGTCTCTCAGTGTCCCTTATTTGAGTTTCACACCCGTCTTTGCCATCCTTACGGCTGGCCTGCTGTTGCAGGAGCAAATATCGGCTCGGGGCTTTGTTGGAATCCTTTTGGTCACGGTGGGAGCTTATGTGTTGAACATAGAACGGTATGCCTATCATCCCCTTGACCCCATCAAGGCAATCTTCAGGACTTCCGGTTCTCGACGCATGCTTGTGGTGGCCCTCATCTGGAGCCTGACATCCACCCTGGGAAAGAAGGGCGTTCAGCTCTCGGACCCAACCTTCTTTGGGGTATTCTATATGGTGACTTTGTCAATCCCGATGCTGGCTGTAGCTGGCTGGCGCGTGAAACGTCATGCGACCACAGTCAACTTGAAGGGCCGCAATCGGATCTGGCTCATACTGGGAGGCTTATCCATGGCACTGAGCATGCTGGCTCATTTCCATGCCATCGAACTCGTACCGGTTTCCTACATGATCGCGGTGAAAAGGACGAGTCTGATATTCAGTGTCCTGTATGGCGGTCTGATATTTAAGGAAGAACACATCAAACAACGGCTTCTTGGCACCAGCATCATGTTGTCGGGTGCAGTCATTCTCTATCTGTCAACGTAGCGCTGTTGTGAAGCACCTGGGTTTTCATACAAATTGACACATGAATTAGTAGCTGATAGACGGGGGATGACATATGACAAAGGCACGTAGTTCTTGGATCTGAAGTTTCAATAGGCGATGATGTCCTACCTAGTACAATCTTCTTGCTTATAAGATTGAAGCTCCCTGCAGTAAGCTGCAGGGAATGCGCTCGCTATTGCAGTTCATGTCATCTGGTGACTTGGGGAATCAAACAATTCGATAGGAACATGGCCCTTTGAAAGAATTAGAGCGTCCCTTTGTAACAGCTGTCGTGGCAACCCGAGATAGGCCTCAATCTGTCGCAAAAGCAGCTGAGGCAATCCTTGCTAACGATTATCCCAATTTTGAACTGATAGTTGTTGATCAGGGAAGTGGTAATCGGCAGACAACGTCTCTGAAGAAATACCTTGACGATCCTCGCTTTCACCTCACTATCTCAGAACGAGAGGGGGTCTCTCCTGCTCGCAATACCGGGATCGCACAGGGTCAGGGGAAAATAGTTGCCATCACCGATGACGACTGTGAGGTGCCCTCATATTGGCTACTACAGTTAGTCAATGCGTTTTCAAAGGCCGGCCAGATTGGCATTGTTTTCGGAAACGTGCTCCCGGCAAATCATGACAGTTCAGCCGGATTCATCCCGGCATACGTGAGAGAAAATCCAATAATCGTATCCAACATCTATGAAAAACACCAAGCGGATGGAATTGGCGCATGTATGGGGTTGCGCAAAACAGTTTGGCAGGATCTTGGCGGTTTTGATGAAATGTTTGGTGTGGGTGCTCCTTTAAAGTCGAATTCGGAAGGTGATTTCACCATGCGAGCCCTGAAGAGGGGTTACTCTGTTTACGAAACACCATCGGTTGAGGTTGTCCATCGCGGTTTTCGAACCTGGGAGGAAGGATCGTTGCTGATTCCAAGGTACTGGTTCGGTACGGGTGCGATGTATGCTAAGCATTTCAAAATGTCGCCGTGTATTTCAACACGGCTTCTTTCTTCTCTAGGTTGGCGATGGGCCTTTGGCAAATCTCGCGTGGCTGCAAGTCTCGGTCCAGACACCCACAAGGTACTGAGACTTCGATCATTCATCAAGGGATTTGCTGCTGGCATGGCAACCCCTGTTGATCATGCGACAGGTCACTTAGCAAAGCGAGGACTGTAGGCCTACTCGTATCACGATCCATTTTTCAGGCGTCGGAAACAAATGCGCCTCATCTCTAAATTCGAGCTTTGAGAACCCGTGGATAAACTGATTCTGTTCACGGATGACACAGCCTTTGTGTCAATACGCCTACTCAAGGCTACGTTACAGGCGGTCCAGTGCCGAAACGATGTAGCAGTGACTGCCGTATGTACCCGAACCCCCCTAAGACGGCATCGTCGCCTCTACTGGCACGCCCGAATCACGATGGGCGGGAGGATTCAATCCTTTTTTGATCCCAGCCGAAGGAAGATGTACAAAGCCTTAGGACCGTTAAACGCTAACCGAATAGCCCGGCAACACTGTTTCGAAGTCCTTGTCCCGCCAGACCAAAATGTGAACAATCCGCAATTCATTGAAGAGCTGAAGACCCGTCTTAAGCCAACTATAGCGCTTTCTTGTTATTGCCTCCAGAGATTCTCTCCCGCGCTGCTTGACGTCTTCGAATGTGCGGTGAACTACCACAACGGGCTTCTGCCGGAGTACAGGGGATGGTGGGCGACGAGCTGGTCAGTATACCACGGGGAAACGGAGACGGGTTTCACCTTTCATCAGATGAACGAAAACATTGATCAAGGCAATGTATTCATTGAGGGCACGGTACCAACCAGACCGGACGCTAGCTGGCTCGATCTTGAACATGAAAAGGCGGTCGCGGCCACAAAATGTCTTCCTCGGCTGATAGAGATGCTCGTGAAGCGCCAAACCGGGGAGCCGCAAACAGGCACAGACCGTTACTTCTCACGAAAGGATTGCCTGGACATCACCCTCATCAGTGATCCGTCAAGGCATACGAGTGCCGAACTGATGAAGAGACTGCATGCCTTTGATCTTCTGGTCATGAAGATCAATGGCATATGGTACGAAGTCACAAATCTGGAAGGGGTGTCGGC
>JAQBAU010000278.1:0-2842 GCA_032126655.1 Desulfobacterales bacterium | reverse complement strand
GAAAAATCGCCTGGCCCAGCCTTCCTTCTTGTAGTCCCAGAGCTGGCTGAAGGATTCCTTGAGCAGGTATGCTGTGTTCAACCGTTTATTCGCCTTGAACAGTGTCTTCAAGGCCACACGTCCATCCACAGAGAGGTTTTTCCAGTGAGAGAGCAAGGTGTACTTCTGCCCTTTGATGAACTGGCGATCCTCACCGACAAGTCGTGCGTACTCGCTCTTGCGCACCTTGTCCAAAGCATCGTTGAGATGACGCATCACATGAAACTTATCGTACAGAATAGCCGCCTGGGGAGCATGTCTCTGGGTAGAGTTCTCAAAGGCCTTCCACATATCCATGACGGCCAGTCGAATCTTTCGGCTCTTCTTAGGGCCCAGTTTCTCAAAGAACAGATCCATACTTGCTTCAGACCTATCTTCACCCCCAAACCAAATCGGCCGCCGTCTCAAAAGATCACTCACCACAATCCGGTAGCTGTGCCCTTTGCGAATAGATATCTCGTCGATGCCAATCACCTTCGGTCCAGGCAACCCCGCTCGTTTCAGCTGCTCCCGCATGTATTGCTTTTCCAGAGACTTCACCGTTTTCCAGTCCAGGTGCAACTCCTTGGCTACATCCGTAATAGCCGAATCCCGACACCGACGCCCCACATAAAAGGCAAATCGCTTGGTATAGAAAGGGTTGTCCGCAAGCCACTGGAATGTCTCCTGCTTCACTTTCTTGCACCTTCGGCACTCCACCCGTCGGATCTCCACCTCCAGGTAAATTCGGGCGTCCCCGCAGGAGAGGTCTCGCACCCTTCGGATCTTCCGGTCGTATAAGCAATGATAAACAAGACCGCACACTCCGCACGCCGTTTTTTTCCCCTACGCACAAGTCGGATGACTCGGGCCTTGGGGTCCCCAAAGATTCCAGAAACGGTGTGCTGGGGGCGCAAGCCAGGAAACCGATACGTATCCCAAAGTCTTCGATATCGTGCCATGGAAAATCAATACCATCTTTTAACGCCAGTTCCAACTTGCGAAACCCTTGTCCCTAAAAGATTTTCAGCTTATTGTATGACGAAGTTTACCCACTTGATTGGGAGAAGACCCTAAAAACAATCTGCCCTGCGTAGCAGCCCTGCTGCCATTACTAAAAACCACCGATTTTCCCCCCGCGTTTCCATCGCAGTAAAACAGCGTTGTCTTCGAAGCCATTTCTGGCATTGTACACTACAGGTCTGGTGAAGATGTCTACACATAGCCCTGCGCTCCAGACTGCACACCTGAATAGACGTCTATGCGAAACGGGGGGACAAAATGACGGGCCTTTTGTTTATCGACGATGAGGAAGGGGTGCGACGCTCAATAACTCGTGCACTGAAACAGGAACCTTACACGATCTATACTGCTGAAAATGGCGAGGCAGGGATCAGACTTGTTGAGCAATACCTCTCAGCGATAACCATTGCAGTCTCGGACTACAAGATGCCCGGCATGGATGGGCTTGAAGCCCTTGCCCGGATCGTGACTATCAATCCTGAGATTGTCCGAATACTCCTTACCGGCTATGCTACCATGGAGACCGCCATTCGGGCGACCAATGAAGGAGTTGATGGATTTCTCACAAAGCCTTTTGACAATCTGTCGCTTCGTAAGAAGATTCGGGAAGTCTTGATCGGGAAACGGCTAAGGCAGTTCGTGTCTGACCAGGTATACCAGGAGATTAGAAACGACCCGACGATTATGGAGCCCAGGAGACAAAAGGCAACCATCCTTTTCACTGACATCCGTGGCTTCACCCAGATGTCTCACAAAGTGCCTCCAGAAGAGACCGCTGCTTTTCTGAATGATCATTACTTCACACCGCTCGGAGAGATAGCGTATCGTTACAACGGAACCGTTGACAAGCATATCGGCGATTCCATGATGGTGATTTACGGGTCGCCCATATCCTATGAAGACGACATCCCGAGGGCCATTGATACTGCTATTGAAATGCAGCGGGCGAGCCTATCGATTAATCAGGAATTGCATCACGGAAATGGTTTTCGCCTGAACGTGGGCATTGGCATTTGTACCGGAGAGGTTGTCACCGGTGTATTCGGTTCATTGAGGAAAAAGGAATACACAGCCTTTGGCACGCCGGTCAATATTGCCTCGCGGTTGGAGAAGCTCGCCAAGAAGCACGAAATATTGGTCAGCGAGACAACTTACAGGGAAGTATCAGACAGGTTTCTTGCCGAGAAGGTGACGTCTCCCGTTGTCATAGAAGGTTTCGTAGATCCAGTGGATGTCTATCGGATATTGGGAAGAGCATAGTGTCTTGTCCCAGGAATAACTGGCATAATGTTCGAGATCGCAAAAGACTCTCAAAGGCGATATTAGAAATCCGTACTGTTTTCAAGGCGTGAGCCGCAAATCCGAAGCACGGCACGAAGTGAAGCTTTGCGCTAATCCTAAACAAATCCGTAATGCTCTCAAGGCGCAGCCGCAATGACCGAAACTCAAATGACCGAAACATTAAAAGAATTTGTTTAGAACATTGAAGAATTGCGGCTTGCGCCTTGAGAACATTACGAATTTGGGTCATTGTTTTGAATTTGCGGCTGACGCCTTGAGAACAGTACGAATTTCGTGCTTCGAATTTAACATTTTTGTGACTCAACGCGAAGATCATATTTGCTTTGGCTTCTGCCAATAGATACTGGGACAAGACGCTAGTCCGCCAGCACCGGTTCCCTGATAATGATAGCAATGGACTCGGAGGCGCTGCGGGCGATGGCGGGATAGGCTTCGGTTAAGGAAGCAATTTGTCTCAGGTTGTCGCCCGTTCTGGAAATGAGCATAGCCAGATCTCCTT